>CAMCSO010000030.1 GCA_945877545.1 Bifidobacterium breve
GACGATCTTCGAGCGTGTCGACAGGTCCGTCGGGTGATCGATCTGCATGGACTGGAGTGCATCCATGAGCTCGACTTGCTTCACGGGAGGCCACGAGAGGTTGAACACGGTCACGTTGGGCGCCGCGTACGACTTGAGTGAAAAACCGCTATTCACTCCGAGATTCCCGCCGGCAGCACCTCGCACACCCCAGAACAGGTCGGTATTCGACTCGAGCGTTGCGGTCACGACCGATGAATCAGCAAGCACCACATCGGTGGCAACTAGGGAATCGCAGGTGGCCCCGTGACGCGTCGCGGAAAAGCCCCAACCCCCGCCCAGGATGAGTCCGCCGATGCCGACCGTCGGGCAGCGGCCGGCCGGATACGAGACTCCATGCGGTCGAAGGGCATCGGCGACCTCCTGATTGTTCGCACCAGCGGAGATCTGAACGATTCCGGTGCCAGGGTCGAATGTCACGGCATTCATGTAACGCACGTCAACGAGCAGACCCGTCGTCGTCGAGAAGCCGGCGTAGTTGTGACCCCCGGACCGGATGGCAAACTCATTGCCGGTGTCACGCACCCAACCGATGCACCGACTGATGTCAGCGGTGCTGACGCAGATGGCCACGGCCTTGGGCATTACCCCGGCATAATTCGCGTTGTTCGGCCATGCCGCCAGGGAGAAGCCGGGATCGTTCGGCAGCAGGATCGTTCCGTCGAAATCGGAAGCTAGGGCTGACAATCCGTCGTCATCGCGGATGAGGGCGCATCCGGCGCTCATCGGGATTACGGATGCAGCGACGACAAGGCCAGACATGCCGAGGAGTCGGCGACGGTTGATCTCCATGACGTTGATCCTGCTTCCTCTAGGTTTGCGAGTATGCCATGCGGCCCTGAACGGAAAAATGCAATAGAGAAAGTCAAAAAAAGCGCCGATAATGTGCATTATGTCAAATTATCCCAGCCTCCGCGAGGGCTAGGTTCACGCTCACGCGCAGCAAGCCAAGCCCGCACGGCTAGACCTTTATTCTTCATCGCTGCTCAAGCTGGGGGTATTCCACCGGCTAATCGAGCCAACGCGCTACGCCACCAGAGTCCGGCTGGGCAAGGAGCCCAGCGGCGACCCCACCGAGAAATGCGGCGCCGAGCGCACCTGGCTCCTCGAGCGCGCTCACCCGGTAGTTGCCAAGCTGGCGCCCCTTAGCCTCCGCGACCATCGCGTTATGAATCCAGCCCCCCGCTACCACCGACGACAGGCGCGGGCCGACAGCCTCGTCCATCTGCCCGAGCGGTTCATCAACGATCCGGGTGAGATCCTCTACCGCGATCCGCCACATCAGCCCCGGCGTCACGCCATCGGTAATCCCGCTGATGGACAGGGACTCGTTGTCCAGATGCTCGATCCGCGTCGCTATCGCCCCGCGCGTTGTGGCAATTGCCTGCTCGCCGAGCGCCAGCCGCGAGGTTCGGTCCGTCGCACCAAGGAGCGATGCGACCCGTTCAAGCGATAATCCGGTCAGTCGGCCGGCGAGGAGGATCTGGTGTCCGGGAAGGACGCCCCAGCCCACCGAGATATCTAGATCGGTCAGGTGCTGCATCTCGTCGCGCGTGAGTGTTCGGGCGACCGTGCGAATAAGGGCCTCGGCCGTGCCCATCGAATCAAAAAGCGCGCCATCTCGGCATGCTCCTGTTATCAGACTTGCGGTTTGATGATCATGTCCAGCGACTGTGAGCGCCGCCCCTCGCAGGACATCCGGCATGTCCCCCGAGGCGGTTCCGACCCGCTCCCCCGCCCATACATTGCGATCGGGCATGAGTGGGCCGACGATGTCGGTTGCCGTCTGCCAGGTTGCCCGTTCATGAACGTCGAACATCCCTGTTCGTGACGCCAGGGAGGATTCGGTGACCTCTTCGCCCCCGAGCGCCCTCACGATCCATTCGCCGACGCACAGATGACGAACAGCGCGATCAGCACCGGGAATATTCGCCTGCAGCCACATAATCTTCGCGATGGACGGCTTCGAGTTGAGCCTGACCCCGGTCGCGCGTTGGAAATCGGTGCGGTCGATGCGCTCGCGGAGTGACTGGACATCTCCTCGTGGGTCAAACCAGGCGAGGGCGGGAGCGCACGGGTTCCCGGCGCTGTCGAGGAGCACCCCGGTTTCTGCAATACCGGTGACGCCGATGCCTCGTATGGCCTGCCTACCTAGTGATCCGAGCCGCTCATCCCCAGCAACCTCGGCGCAGACGTCGATTGTAACGTCAGCCAACGTACGCGGATCAATATCAGCGTGAGCACCATCGCGACGCCACGGAGTCGGTCGCGATGCTGACGCAATGACCATGCCGGCGAGGGACACTGCAACCGCCTTGACCGACGTCGTGCCAACATCGACCCCGACAAGGATGTCTGCGCCCATGGCGCCGCTCCATTCTGGGCGCAGGTACAGCGCAGCCATCGGGTGAGTCGTTCCATCAATAGACTATCGATTTTCGCGAACAGGGAGCAGCCCGTGTCAGATGTAGCCGCCCGCTTGAACCGACTGTTCAACCCCGACTCAAAGCGTTGCCTTGATATCGCGGTCGATCATGGCTTCTTCGGCGAGGCCGCATTTCTACCGGGTATCGAAGACCTCCGATCCGCGGTTGACACCCTGATCCAGGCGGCCCCTGACGCCATTCAGCTGACGGTAGGCCAGGCCCGCTTGCTCCAAGGCCGCGGCGGCCGAGAGCGCCCGGCGCTCGTTCTCAGAACTGACATCGCCAATGTCTACGGCAGTCCCCTGCCCGACCACATGTTCGACCTCACCATTCCTGAGCCAGGCCTCGCCGGCGTGCGACTTGATGCAGCCTGCGTGGTCGTGAACCTATTCGACCTGCCAGGGCAGCCGCGCGTTCGCGAGGCGTGTATTCGGGCAGTCCTCGATGCGAAGCGGGACTGTGAGCGGTACAACGTGCCACTGATGGTCGAACCGCTGGTCATGAAGGAATCAGGCACCGGTGGTTACGGCGTCAATGGCGACGTGAGCAAGATCGTGCCCCTTGTTCGCCAAGCAGTCGAACTTGGCGCAGACATCATCAAGGCCGACCCCACCGATGACCCAGACGACTACCACGAGGTCATCAGAATTGCGACCGGCATCCCGGTGCTCGTGCGAGGCGGTGGGCGGGTTGCCGACGAGGAATTGTTCCGTCGCACTGAGGCGGTCTTGGCCCAAGGTGCGTCCGGAATCGTTTACGGGCGCAACATAATTCAGCACCCGAATCCTGCCGGCATGACGCGAGCCCTCATGGCCATGCTCCATGAAGGAGTCGATGCCGCGGGCGCGCTCGCAATCCTGGCCGCAGCGTCATGACCCCGCGGCCCGTACGCATCGGCGTCGTCGGCGGCGGACTCATGGGCCGCGAGCTCGCGGCCTTGTGCGGGAGGTGGCTGCACCTAGTCGACCATCCGGTACGCCCAGAGGTGGTCGCTGTCGCCGATCCGAACCCCGCGGCTCGTGAATGGTTCGAGTCGGTTGCCACGTGCACAACCTTCACCAATGACTGGCGCGCACTCGTTGACGATAACTCGATCGATGTTCTGTACCTCGCGGTCCCGCACAACATCCACGAGGAGCTGTACATTGCCGCCGCCGAATCCGGTCGAGATTTCCTCGGCGAGAAGCCGTTCGGCATCGATCTTGCCGCCGCTGAGCGCATCGTCGCTGCCATCGATTCGTCCGGATCCTTTGTCCGCGTCTCAAGCGAGATGCCTTTCTTCCCAGGCGCTCTACGAGCCATCGATTACGCAGCTTCCGGCGCCCTCGGCGACATCATCGACGTTCGCTCGCAGTTCGCGCACTCGTCCGACATCGACCGCGGCAAGGTCATCAACTGGAAGCGTCGCGCCGAGACTTGCGGCGAGATCGGCGTCATGGGCGATCTCGGCATGCACGTTGCTCACGTGCCCTTGCGTCTCGGGTACCTGCCGTCATCGGTGTACGCCCTTCTCGATGACATCGTCACGACTCGGCCGACCGCCGACGGCGGAATCATCCCGTGCGACACCTGGGACAACGCGCTCCTCGCCAATCGTGTGCCCGCTTCCGCGTCAAGTCGAGGATTCACCATGCTGTGGGAAACCCGGCGCATCGCCCCAGGAAATATGAATTCTTGGTCCTTCGAGGCGCTCGGCATGGACGGCGGCGTCCGCTTCAGCACCCGCACCCCCACCACCCTTGATCGGTTCACCAAACGCGAGGGCGAGCAGGTCTGGGAGCAGGTGCAGCCAGGAAATATATCTGCGTGGCCAATGATTTCCGGCGGGATCTTCGAATTCGGCTTCGCCGATGCGCTGTTGCAAATGTGGGCCTCATTCCTCGCCGAGCGCGACGGGGATCTTGGATCAAGATTCGGTACTGCAACACCGCAAGAGGCGCTCGACTCCCATCGCGTGTTCGCGGCCGCCCTGCGTTCACAGGTGAGCGGCTGCGCCGAGCCGCTCACCTGATCGCGATCACGGCTGAAGCTCAAGGTAGCGCGGCAAGGTCCTCGGGCCGTGGGCACGAGCAGACGAGGTTCCGGTCGCCAAATGCGCCATCAATCCGCCGCACCGGTGCCCAGTACTTGTCGCGACGCAATGACTCAACAGGGTACGCCGCCAGCCGTGCGGGGTACGGGTGATGCCACTCACCAATGAGGCTGTCGGCCGTATGCGGTGCATTGCGCAATGGGCTGTCGTCCGCGGGCCACTCACCTGAAGCCACCCGATCGATCTCTGCGCGGATGCCCACCATCGCCCCGATGAACCGGTCGAGCTCCGCAAGGTTCTCGCTCTCCGTCGGCTCGACCATGAGCGTTCCAGGGACCGGAAACGACATTGTCGGTGCATGAAAGCCGTAGTCGATGAGTCGCTTCGCAATGTCGTCGACGGTGACACCGGTCGCTGCGGTGAGCCCGCGAATGTCGAGAATGCATTCGTGCGCGACGAGGCCGTCAGCTCCGGTGTAGAGCACCGGGTAGTGATCGGCAAGGCGCCGGGCAATGTAGTTCGCCCCGAGGATCGCGACCTGGGTTGCCTTGAGCAGTCCGTCCGGGCCCATCATCCGGATGTAGGCCCATGGGATCGGCAGAATTCCGGCACTCCCCCACGGTGCGCCGCTGACCGGGCCCACTCCCCCGTCGACGTAGCCGCGGCCGGTTGGACCCGCCTCTGGCCGGAGGGGATGCGAGGGCAGGAAGGGTGCGAGATGTTTGCGGACGGCAGTCGGACCAACTCCGGGACCACCTCCACCATGCGGAATGCAGAATGTCTTGTGCAGGTTCAGGTGCGAGACATCCGCCCCGAACTTCCCCGGCTTCGACAGTCCTACAAGGGCGTTGAGATTCGCGCCATCGACGTACACCTGACCGCCGGCTTCGTGCACCATCGCACAGATTTCGGCAACGGCCGATTCAAACACCCCATGGGTAGAGGGGTAGGTGATCATCAGCGCACCAATATCAGCCTGATGCTCGATGATCTTCATCCGGAGGTCTTCGATATCAACGTTTCCGCGCTCATCGCATGAGACAACAACGACCCGCATCCCCGCCATGATTGCTGACGCCGCATTCGTCCCGTGCGCGCTGCTCGGGATGAGACAGACATCTCGGAATGTGTCGCCCCGTGAGCGGTGGTAGCCCCGGATCGCGAGCAGACCAGCGAACTCGCCCTGCGATCCGGCATTCGGCTGAAGGGTGACGGAATCGTAGCCCGTAATCTCGACGAGCCACGATTCGAGTTGGCCGATGAGATCGAGGTAGCCCTGCGCCTGATCGAGCGGTGCAAAGGGATGTATCCCGGCAAACTCAGGCCAGGTGATCGGTTCCATCTCGGTCGTCGCGTTCAGCTTCATCGTGCACGACCCGAGCGGGATCATCGACCGATCGAGTGCGATGTCGCGATCAGCGAGTCGGCGTAGGTACCGGAGCATTGACGTCTCGCTGTGATGGTCGTTGAAGACAGGATGGGTCATGAAGGTCGACCTACGCCGCAGCAGCGCCGGTAAACTCGCGCCGCGGGGAACCACCTCAGCCACCGCGGCAAAGCGCAGACTCGTGGCGTCGCTGGACACGATCGCATACGCGCCCCAAACGGCCTCGATGTGCCAGTCCATGGTGAGCTCGTCAGTTGAAACCGAGACCGTGTCCTCGTCAACGAACCTGATGTTCACACCGGCAGCGAAGGCGGCCCCGACCACGTCGCGCGCGACTCCCGGGGTGCTCACCCGCACCGTGTCGAAGAATTCAGCCGAATGCACCACTCCCCCGGTTGAGGTGATGCCGGCTGCGAGCACGGCGGCCTGATGATTGGTTCGGCGCGCGATCTCTGTGAGTCCCTTCGGCCCGTGATACGCCGCATACATGGAGGCGACGACCGCGAGCAGCACCTGGGCGGTGCAGATGTTGCTCGTGGCCTTCTCCCGTCGAATGTGCTGCTCGCGCGTTTGCAGGGCGAGGCGATATGCGGGTGCTCCGTCAGCATCGATGCTCACCCCCACCAGTCGGCCCGGCAAGCTCCGCTCAAGTCCGGCGCGCACCGCCATGAACCCGGCATGCGGGCCGCCGAAGCCGAGTGGCACACCGAAGCGCTGCGCCGAGCCAACGACGATGTCAGCGCCCATCTCCCCGGGGGGTGTGAGCAGCGTGAGTCCTAGGAGATCGGCGGCCACGACAGCGAAGGCTCCGCGCCCGTGCGCAGCGTCGATGACGGGTCGCGGGTCGCGGATTCTTCCGCTTGTGCCCGGGTAGCTGACGAGGACCCCCGCAAAATCGCCCTGAGGGAGACCGGTCTCAGCGACACTTCCCAGGTCGGCGATGACGAGGTCGATGCCGATCGGTTCGGCTCGCGTCGCGAGGACTGCGAGGGTTTGCGGATGGATGTCTGCATCGACGAGAAAGCGGTTGACATCGCGTTTTGCGCTTCGAAGACACAGGGTCATGGCTTCGGCCGCTGCTGTCGGCTCGTCGAGGAGTGAGGACCCGGCAATCGGTAGGGCGGTGAGGTCCTCAATCATGGTCTGGAAGTTGAGCAGCGCCTCAAGCCGTCCCTGCGAGATCTCTGGCTGATACGGGGTGTATGCGGTGTACCAACTTGGGCTCTCGATCACATTGCGCAGGATGACCCCCGGAGTCTGGGTATCGCTGTAGCCAAGGCCGATCATGTTCACGCATCGGGTGTTGCGACCGGCGATGCCTTTGAGTTCCTCTCGGGTGGCACGTTCGCTGATCGCCTCTGGGATACGCAGTGCCGACCGCCACTTGATTGCATCCGGCACCACCGCCTCGGTGAGCGCATCGAGTGATCCATACCCGACCACCTCGAGCATTCGAGCAATCGAGGATTCGTCGGGGCCGATGTGTCGGGCCGCAAAGTCGGCGCCCTGATGCGGGCGGGCCGTCAGGTCATTGGTCATCCATGGTCCCTCTGATGAGGTGCAAGCGCACGAGTGGAGTCAGTCACGCGTTCGCGGACTGTTCTCCCCCTCTGTTGCCCGCAGCATTCTGCGACCTGAGAGATTCACCTCGACGCTGGGTGCGTCGCAGCTTTCACCGTCGGTGGGGAACGACCAGCGATCTGGTCGCGCCCGCCTTCCAGAGGCGCCTACCCCGACCGGTCCACCTGCCTGAGAGATTATCGGGGAGAATTGCTCCTTCGGCGGCTGCGCATGGGCTGCGCAACGCTCTCCCGACCGGGGTCCATCAGCACCCGCAACACTACTGAAGTTCAGCCTGCGACGCGACGTGCTCTCAGCCTGCGACGCGACGTGCTCTGCGAGTGGAGAGCTCATCATTCGCCAAAATCGGCGTGACGGTGTCGCCGTCCGGCTGCTCCCCCGGCAAGGTCGCGAGGGTGCCCTCGACCTCGCGCCAGACACTGCCCACCGCAATTCCGAACACGCCCTGACCGCCTCGAACAAGGTCAATGACCTCATCGGCACTCCGGCATTCGTAGATGGTGACGCCATCACTCATGAGGGTCATCCGGGCGAGATCCTCGCCTGGACGGGTAGCGAGATGATCCACGGCGGCCCTGATATTCGGCAGGCTGACACCAGTGTCGATGAGGTGCTTGACGATTCTCAGAATGAGAATGTCGCGGAACCCATAGAGTCGCTGACTGCCGGATCCCGAGGCTGCTCGAACTGTTGGCTCAACAAGGCCAGTCCGAGCCCAGTAATCGAGCTGTCGGTAGGTGATGCCAGCGACCGCGCACGCGATTGGCCCTCGGTAGCCGATACCGGCTGGAAGGGGGCGGAGTTCCGCGTCATCGAACAGGGCGCCCTGCGGATTCTGAGCGACGTGCGGACGATCAGCGTTCACAAGCAGCCTCCTCGGTACATTGACGAGACCCGGGGAAGGGGTGCCGCGTCGAAACCTTGCAGTGCTGACGTTACGAAGGGCCAAGGGGAGGGGTCAATCCGACACACGGGCGTGTCGGGTACCGAAGTCTGGACCTCAGGCTGAGGGTTCGAGTTCGCCACGCTCACCACGCGGCCTCCTACTGAAAATCCTCTGGCGAAATCTGGTCGAGGAATTCGCGGAACTTCTCAACCTCCTGCTCCTGTGGCTCTTCGCCCGGCAATTCGATCCCAGCCTCGTCGAGCACCTCCTCGGCACCAAAGATCGGGACGTCAGTGCGCAGGGCGAGGGCGATGGCATCGGAGGGCCGCGCACTCACTTCAATACCGGACTCAAAGACGAGAAGTGCATAGAAGACGCCGTCTCGCAGTGCGGTGATACGCACCTCGGCGAGCGGCGCTCCCACGGCGGTGAGAACATCACGGAGCAAGTCGTGGGTGAGCGGACGCGGCGGCACGACTCCCTGCTGGGCGTAGGCGATAGCGGTCGCCTCGACAGCCCCCACCCAGATCGGCAAATACCGCTCACCATCCTTCTCGCGCAAGAGCACGATCGGATTGTTCGAGGGCATCTCCATTCGAACGCCTACAACGTCAAGGAACTGCACGATGCAAGGGTAACCCCTACCCCTTGCTCCCGCGAACCAGTTCTGCTCGCAGCAAAGTTGCGTGCAACGCGATGAAGAGGGCAGCGAGCTCCCTGACTGTCTCCTGTGCGAGGGCCTGTCCGTCCGGATCCCTCGGTCGTGCGTATGGGTTGGCAATCTGCTCGATGAGCCCGCTGTCGCGATCTGCGACAACACGAAAAGAGCGGAGGTGACGGGGTTCCACCCCAAAGCCCGCGAGCCGCCCAATGACCGTTGCGATGGCGAGAGCGTCCTCGTCGTAATGACCGGCGGGCGATGCCCACACCAGACCTTGGGACTCCAGTTGAGCAATGCCCTGCTCGGCAAGGCCAACCTGGCCCGCGAGTTCGGCCCTTGTCAGACGAACGCGCCCTGCACCCGGGCGGAAATCATCAGGGCGAAGTCCAGTGCCCGCCACGGGGGCAGACTCATCTGCACCGTCCTCGAGTTGCTCGCGAATGACTTTGAGCGGAAGGTACTGATCTCGTTGCATCGTCAGAACGCTTCTCAACTGAAGGACATCGCGCTCGGCGAACCTGCGGTAGCCGGAGGCGGTTCGCTCAGGAGCAATGAGACCCTCCGCTTCAAGGAATCGGATCTTGCTGATGGTAATCTCCGGGAATTCGCGCTTGAGCAGACTCAACACCTCACCGATGCTCAGGGTCCCGACGACCCTGCTGCTTGCAGTTTGGCTCATGAGCCCGTCTCGACCCCGACCAGGAAGACGAACCTGAATTTCCCGATCTGGATCTCGTCACCACCGCTGAGCAGGTAATCCTCGACCCGCTTGCGGTTGATGTAGGTGCCGTTGAGACTTCCGGCGTCTCGAATGCTCCAGCCCTGCGCTCCGCGACGGATATCCGCGTGATGGCGACTCACGGTCACGTCATCGAGAAATACATCGGCGTTCGGCGAGCGTCCAACCGTCACGAGATCAACCGCGGCATCGAGGGGAAACTCGGTCCCCTCGCCTGGCCCGCGAAGCACGATGATCATCGCCGCGCCGAATGTCAGTGCGCCTCCGCGACCCGAGCCCACCGGGCTCAAATGTCCAGATCCGCCCTGCCCAAACGTGCCCGTTATCGCCGTGATCACTCCGGTGTGCTCCAGGCCGCCGTCCAAGGGGGCGCCGCAGGACGCGCAGGAGTTGCGATGACGCTCGACCTGCTGTCCGCACGAGACACACTCGTTCATGGTCCGAATCTACCCTGTGACGTTGGCATCGCGGGTGATGTAGCGCGTACGAGCGCGCAAGAGAGGATTTTATGAGGCCGTGATGAGACTCTCATACTCCGCTGCGGTGAGGAGCGACTGGAGGCCCTCACCGTCACTCAGTGTGACGCGTACCAGCCAGCCTGCCCCAAAAGGGTCTGAATTCACGGTCTCTGGAGTGTTGTCGAGGCCGTCATTGCGCTCGGCCACGACGCCGTCAACGGGCGCGTAGATGTCGCTCACGCTCTTCGTCGACTCGACCTCACCGCAAGTACGTCCCGACGAGAGCGAGTCGCCAACTGCCGGCAGGCTCACATAGACGATGTCGCCGAGCGCCGCCTGCGCGAAGTCGGTTATGCCGAACTCCGCTAGTCCGCTGGCAGTCATGCGCACCCACTCGTGCTCCGCGGTGTAACGCAAGTCATGTGGCACCATCGCAGGTCCTTTCGTAGCGGTTGGCTGGTACGGGTGTTCACTTGATTGAGCATCGCAGGTTGCTGAGAGGGAAGATTCGTCAGTCCTTCGCCTGCATCCGCAACGTCGTCTTGACGTAGCAGATACCAGCCCACCAGTAGAGGCCGGTGCCCCACAGCGCGAAGGCCCAACCGCACGCCATGGCCGCCGTGCCAATCGGGCCGCTCACCGATCCCAGCAGGAGAAATGGAAACCCCCACATGAGGCAGAAGGTTGCAGCCTTTCCGGTCACCGTCACCGGAAGGGTGAGAATCCCCCGCCTGCGCAGCAATGGGACGAGCGCGAGGAGCATGAGTTCACGCAGGACAAGGAGTGCGACGAGCCACCAGGGGATGATCGCACGCACAGCGAGGCCAATGAGCGTCGCGGCGATGTAGAGGCGATCAGCGAGCGGATCGAGCATCGCTCCGAGCCGACTCGTCTGACCGGTGGCCCGCGCGATTGCTCCATCGAGCCAGTCGGTGATGCCCGCGAGCACGAGCAGCGCCAGTGCCCAGATGTCGGCATGCGGGACGAGGATGAGCCATAGGAACACCGGGACGCCCAGAATGCGGGCGAAGCTCAAGAGGTTGGGCAGGGTGACGATGCGTTCGGACGGATCAGTCACGGGCCTACCGCCTCATGGACACCACGGGGCCGACCGCGACCTAATGCAGTACGAAGCAGGACCAGCCCCATGATGAGTGTGATGAGGCCGATGGTTGCAATGACCACAGCAATCGTCACTGCATCTGGGACGTCCAACTCGAGGGTGAGGAGGACGTCCACCGGCGGTGATCCATCTGCGTTCATCACGACAACAGTCGTCGGTGATTGTGTCTCGAGCGAGAGTCGTGCCGAAGGGCCACCCGCGCTCGCCTCCCATGTCGCGCCCTCTGGCGGATCGAGATCCCGAAAGCCCGGAACGGGCGTGAGTGTCCAGTCGCCATCACTGCGTCGACCGACGTCATACCTCGCTCCGGTCAAGTATTCATTGGCAGTCCTCGCCGGTGCATGTGCAATGAAGATCTCTGGCGGGCCCGGCGCGCCTACCGCTGGGGTCGCGATGAGAGCGGCCGTTCCCGACACTGGCAGATATGGAATGTCGCCGCCCACTCGGTCGACGTCAATGACGATTGCCTGGCTTGTCGAACCCCCGGTCAGCCGCCCCATCGGCGTGCTCACGACGCCCTCGGTGCCGAATGTCGACCATATCCAGCCGCCCGAAAACATGGCTACTGCTGCGATTGCGAGGAGCAAGAGTGCGAAGAACCCGGCGACGACGCGCTTCAGCATGCCATCGTCCGCATCGGGTCAACCTCCGCAACCGCATGGGCGATTGCCCACCGCTTTTGCTCAGCCTAATATGCGGTTCGCTCAATAGGCGATGAAGAGGTATCCCGCCGCATAGACCCCGACCCCGATGACGATGAACCGCAACGCGGGCGCAGGGATTCGTCGTGCGAAGCGACCGCCCACGTACCCCCCAACAATGGAGCCAAGTCCGATTGCGAGCGCGAACGTCCACGACCACATTCCTGCGGCGATGAACACCACCGCTGAGATCAGGTTCCCCGAAGCGGCGAGCAGATTCTTCGCGCCGTTGGCCTGCTGCATATCGGCGTCGTAGCGCAGGCCGAGGACTCCCATGTACATGATTCCCTGGCCAGCCCCGAAGTACCCGCCATAGATCCCGAGCAATCCGGTCCACGCCGGAAGATCCCTCCCCGCCTTGACGAGGTGGTCCTTGCGACGAGCGAGCCAGCGATTAAGCATCGGTTGGACTGCCACAAGGACTACCGCTGCGAGGATGAGCCAGGGCACGATGGTCGTGAACACCCGTTCAGGTAGCCGTACGACGAGCGAGGAGCCAATAACCGCCCCGCAGACGGTGAAGAACATCGGTATCGCGAGCACCGGCATGCGGGGGCCAAGCTCCCCGCGATAGGCCCAGGCCGACGCCGCTCCCCCCACCGATAGCCCCACATTGTTCGTCCCGTTCGCGACAATGGGAGAAAGCCCTGTTGCGAGCAGAAAGGGATACGTGAGAAGTGTGCCGGATCCGACGATGGCGTTAATCGCCCCGGCGAGGACGCCCGCCCCCATCGCAATAAGGAGCTCGGTCATCCGCTAGTCGGACCGCTGGGCGGCGAGCCGATCGCCGATCCGAGTAAGCCGGATCGGCAGTCCGAAACATTCGCTCAAGTGGGCCGCGGTCATCGTGCTGTCGAACGGACCCTGAGCGACGATTTGGCCCGCACGCAGGAGTAACACATGGGTGAAGCCCGCAGGGATCTCCTCGACATGGTGGGTGACGAGCACCTGCGCCGGTGATCGTGGATCCGAGGCGAGAAGCCGGAGTCGTTCGACGAGATCCTCCCGGCCTCCGAGGTCCAGACCCGCTCCCGGTTCGTCAAGAATGAGGAGCTCTGGGTTCGCCATGAGAGCCCGTGCGATGAGCGTTCGCTTCCGCTCCCCCTCGGACAATGTGCCGAACGTCCGATTCGCGAGCTGGCCGATCCCCCATGCGGCAAGGAGCCGTGCCGTCCGTTCGTCGTCGATGCTGTCGTACCGCTCACGCCAGCGTCCCGTAACAGACCACGCGCCAGTGAGCACGACATCCGACACTGACTCCCCTGGTGGTATGTCAAGTGCGAGTGCGCTGCTCGCCCAGCCGACAAGGGGCCGAAGTTCCGCAAGATCGAATCCGCCAAGCTGCTCGCCCAGAATCCTCACATCGCCTGTTGTCGGGAACATCCGGGTGGCGATGATCTGCATGAGGGTCGTCTTGCCGGCGCCGTTCGGTCCCATGACGACCCAGCGTTCATCGGATTCGACCCGCCAGTTGAGGGAATCGAGGAGGAGTCGGGTGCCACGGCGGACGCTCACATCGACGCAAGACACCACCTCCGTCATCCGCCCGCCTCCTCCTGTATTCAGGGATGTGCCGAGCCCGATCACCCGGTGAACCGCTAAGCGTGACCTTATCCGCAGGTTGCTCACTCGAACGCACTAGCGTTACGCCCGATGAGCCATCAAACCCTTCTTGTCACCCTCTCAGGCCTAGATCAGCCAGGAGTCACGAGACAACTATTCACGGCCCTTGATAACTACCCGGTCACCGTCGACGATATCGAGCAACTCGTCGTCCGAGGCCGACTCGTTCTTTCTGTGCTCCTGTCGATCAATGCTGCCGATGATGATCAGCTGCTCGCCGATCTACGCAGAGCCGTTCGGCTCGTCGCGGCTGAGCTCGACATGGAGGTCGCCACCGTGACCGGGGCTCGCGAGGACAGCGCCCACCGTCGTGACCGGATCACCGTCACTGTGCTCGGGTCTCCCCTCAGGCCGTCGGCAATTGCGCAGGTCGCCCGGGTCATCGCCGATCGCGGCGGCAATATTGATCGGATCCGCCGCATCGCCTCGTATCCGGTAACGGCGGTCGTGTTCGAGAGTTCCGGCGCCGAGGTCGATGGGTTGCGGCACGCCCTTACCTCGGGCGTCGGGCGCATCGGAGCGGATATCGCGGTCCAGGCTGATGGTCTCGATAGGCGCGGACAGCATCTCGTCGTCATGGACGTCGATTCGACGGTGATCCAGGAGGAGGTAATCGACCTCCTCGCGGAGGAGGCCGGGGTGGTGGAGCAGGTCTCGGCCATTACCGAGAGGGCCATGGCTGGCGACATGGACTTCACCGAGTCCCTGCGGGCCCGCGTCGCCCTGCTTGAGGGTCTGCCCGAGTCGGCACTTGACACGGTCCGATCGAGGATCACGCTCACCCCGGGCGCCCGCACTCTGTGCAGGACACTGAGCAACCTCGGTTATCGCGTGTGCCTCGTCTCAGGAGGTTTCATCGAAGTGGTCGGGCAACTCGCCTCAGATCTCGGTGTCGACAAGGTTCGCGCGAACACTCTCGAGGTCAAGGACGGGCTCCTCACGGGAAGGGTCGTTGGGGAGATCATCGATCGGGCCGGCAAGAGGCGAGCCCTTGAATCCTTTGCCGCCGAGTACGGGATTCCCATGCGTAGGACCATCGCTATCGGCGACGGAGCCAATGACGTTGACATGCTTAAGGCCGCTAGCCTCGGGGTCGCTTTCAATGGCAAGGCTGCTGCCCGCGCCGCAGCGGATACATCGGTGTCCGTGCCCTATCTCGACTCGGTGCTCTACCTGCTCGGCATCACGCGCGAGGAGATCGAGGAGGCTGACGCCATCACCGGTTTCTCCACTCCAGCGCAGCCCGTTTAACGCGACGCAAAGTGTGCTTGCTGCACCTCCTGTCAACCACGCGGGACCTCGAACGCGGCTAGGTCAGCGGAGCCGCCCGCCCAAGGGTCAAACGTGGAGAGGTCGAGCACCACCAACCCGCAGGTCGGGAACTTCGAACGAATCCGCTCCTTCAGCCCGAGGCCATCGTCTGCCGCCAGAAACAGCGCAGTCTCCTCGATCGTCGGATTGTGAGCAACGATGAGGGTGGTATCGGCTTCGCTGGCCTCGGCAATCGACATGAGCGTTGAACAGGCTGAGTCGTACAGGCGCGGCTCTGTCATCCAAGGAAGGTTCGGCAGGTACTCCTCGATGCGCCCCCAGGTCTGCTGGGCCCGCAGGGCGGAGGAAACGATCACGATGGCCTCGCCTGAGAAGAGTTCATCTTGGTGTTCGGCGATCCAGGCACCAGCCGCTCGCGCATCGCGCAGTCCGCGTTCGTTGAGCGGACGGTCGTGGTCCGGGATGCCTGCCGGATAATCGGACTTCGCATGGCGCAGAAGCAAGAGGCGGCTAGGCACCTTGGGAATGCACTCCACCATCCACGTGGATGATCTCGCCAGTTGTAGCTGGGAACCAGTCGGACATGAGGGCGACGCAGGCGCGGGCCGCTGGCTCTGGGTCATCAAGATCCCACGCAAGGGGTGCCCGGGACGACCAGACTGCATCGAACTCATCGAACCCGGGGATGCTCTTCGCGGCCATGGTCCGGATCGGGCCCGCGGCGACGAGATTCACTCGTATGCCATCCGGGCCAAAATCGCGCGCGAGATAGCGTGAACAACTCTCGAGCGCGGCCTTCGCGACGCCCATCCAGTCGTACTTGGGCCACGCAACCGTCGCATCGAAGTCCAGACCCACGACCGAACTACCAGGACCCATGAGTGGCTTTGCCGCCATTGCCAGACTCTTCAGTGAGTAGGCCGACACCTGCACCGCGGTGCTTACATCCGGCCATGCAGTGTTGAGGAAGTTCCCTCCCAGTGCGGCCTCCGGTGCAAAGCCGATGCTGTGGAGTACGCCGTCGAGTCCGCTCACGTGCTCTGATACCCGGACTGCAAGGGCCGCAAGATCCCCATCGTTCGTGACGTCGAGTTCGATGACTGGTGCGGGGTTCGGGAGGCGGCCCGATGATCGCTTCGTCAAACCCATGGTCCGGCCGAACGAGGTGAGGACCACCTCGGCCCCCTGTTCCTGCGCCAATCTCGCGACGGAGAAGGCAATTGACGCATCGGTGAGCACGCCGGTGACGAGGATCCGCTTGCCGTCCAGTAGTCCCATGAGTCTCCCTCATTCGTGTCGAGCAGACAGTCGTCTAGGCCCTTTGAGTGCCTCCGAACAGGACCTAGACTTTTTGGTTCATCTAGTGGCCCATCCCCAGTCCTCCATCGACCGGGATTACTGCCCCAGTAATGTACCCGGCCGAGGAACCCGCGATAAACTCCACAACCCCAGCGATCTCAACCGGTTGAGCATACCGGCCAAGTGGCACGGCACCGAGAATCTCGGCCTTCCGCTCCTCACCCAACTCTGCGGTCATGTCGGTATCGACGAAACCCGGCGCAATGACATTCACCGTGATACCCCGCGAGCCCACCTCGCGGGCCAAGGATCGAGCCGCACCCACCAGGCCGGCCTTTGCTGCGGCGTAGTTCACCTGTCCTGCGGATCCCATGAGCCCGACGACTGACGAGATGAAGATGATGCGACCGTGCTTCGCCTTGAGCATCGAGCGAAGGGCTCGTCGCGCCAGTCGGATGGAGCCGCCAAGGTTGGTGTTGAGCACGTCGTCGATATCGTCATCGGACATTCGCATCAGCAGGGTGTCGCGGGTGATTCCGGCATTTGCAACGACCACCTCGATGGGGCCGAACTCGGTCTCGATGCGATCGAATGCCGCGAGGATGGAGGCGGGATCGCTTACGTCGAGTTCGACCGCGGCGAGTCCTTCCGGGGCTGCTCCCGAGCGGCTTCCGACGACGACGGAATACCCAGCCTCGCGGAGGCGAAGGGCGATCGCGAGGCCGATGCCGCGATTACCACCTGTGACGAGTGCAACTCCAGCCATTGGCGTCCCCTTTCAGAGCTCGAACGATAGCGTGCTGCCCTAGATGGGTGCAGTGACGGCAGACTCCATGCGCATCACACATGGGTTCTTTGGTTCGGGAGGTCGGTTTCAGGCGATGTTGAACGACGACGCATGACAAGTGAATCCTTGAGATTCGATGACCCACACCTCCTTGGGAGGCTCGAGGCCGCCATTGACAAGGCTCGGTCCCTCGGAGCCAACCACGTTGAGGCGCGGATGATGCGCACGCGAGTGCGCCACGTCTCGACGGCCGATTGTCAACGAGAGTCCGCGGGACTATCCCGTTCCAGTGGCTTCGGAGTCCGCCTGCTCGTTGATGGGTGCTGGGGCTTCGCAGGAACGAGTTCGTATCGCCCCGAGGATCTCGACCGGGCGGTGCGCGATGCCATTCTTCTTGCGCACGCGAGCCGGCCGCTTGCCACGACTCCTGTCGTGCTCGCGCTCGAGCCCGTCCATGTCGGACACTGGGAATCGGTCTGTCTCGAGGATCCCTTCGAGGTGTCGGACGCCGAGGTCGAGTCCCTCCTGTGTGCACGGGAATTGCTCCTTGCCGGCGCGAATGGAGTTCAGCACACTGACGCCTCCTTCATGGCGGTCGATGAGGCAACCTTGCTCCTCACCTCGTCCGGCACTCGAGTCTCCCAACGCAAGACGCGAGTACATGCGGACATCACCGCCCTTGGTTGCAACGACCGCTCTGGGGTCATCGACACCATGCGTTCGTTAGCCCCCCCGACTGCCCGCGGCTTCGAATATCTCCGCGGTGATGGCTGGAACTGGGATGCCGAGATCGACTCGATGCCAGCACTCCTCGCCGAGAAGCTCGCTGCCCCGAGCGTCGAACCCGGCCGCTCAACGGTCGTTCTCGATCCGTCTAACCTGTGGCTGACGATCCACGAGTCCGTCGGACACGCGACCGAGCTGGATCGAGCGCTCGGCTACGAGGCCAATTACGCGGGCACCTCCTTCGCCACCCCTGACCAACTCGGAACATTGCGCTACGGGTCAGTGCTTATGAATGTCACCGGAGATAGGACGACAGCATTCGGCCTTGCGACGACCGGCTGGGACGACGAGGGCGTCGCCGCTCAGGAGTGGGACCTCGTCCGCGATGGCGTGCTCGTCGGCTATCAGTTGGACCGCGCAATGGCCGGGGAGTTCGGCCTGCCCCGGAGTAACGGCTGCTCTTACGCCGATTCACCACAGCACACCCCGATCCAGCGCATGCCGAATGTCAGCCTGCGCCCAAGCGTCACCGACACGTCGACCGCGGACCTCATCGCGGGCGTCGAAGACGGTTACTTCATCGCCGGAGACAAGTCCTGGTCGATTGACATGCAGCGCTACAACTTTCAGTTCACCGGCCAGCGCTTCTACCGAATTAGTGCCGGAGTGATCACCGGGCAGGTCCGCGATCTTGCCTATCAGTCCCGGACCCCTGACTTCTGGGGTTCGCTCGTAGCCCTAGGCGGGCCGTCCACCTATGTTCTCGGCGGCGCGCTCAACTGCGGCAAGGCCCAGCCTGGGCAGGTCGCCGCCGTGTCCCACGGGTGCCCATCGGCTGCATTCGAGAATGTCGTCATCCTCAACGCAACGGACGCAGCGTGAGTACTAGCGACGTCTATCCCTTCGAAGTCGGTGCCGGCGACGTCCTTGCAGAACTCGCTCTTGCCGCCTCGACCTCACTTCACTGTCACATCATTGTCGAAATCACGAGCCACCTGAATCAGCGATGGGCCCGAAGTTCGCTGACGACGAATGGCAGCACCACGGGTATCACCCTCACGGCAATTTCATTCGCGGATCAGCTAGGGGGGATGTCGGTTGCGTCGGTCACACAAAGCGTGAGCGACGTGGCTGGACTCCTCGACACCGTTCTCGCCGCTGATGCCGCCGCCCTTCTCTCCTCACCCGCGGAGGATGCCTCACCATTCCCACCGCCCAGCGTCGATGACGACTTCGATACCCCCGCAGTCATGCTTTCCCCCGAGATACTCACAACACCGACGAAACATCTTGGGGATCTCATCACATGGGGTCGAGCGAACAGTATCGAGTTGTTCGGATACCTCGAACGAGAATGGACCACGACCTGGCTCGCGACGAGCACCGGTGCCCGACGTCGCTTCTGCGCCCCGGCCGACCGCCTCGAGATCACGGCGAAGAGCCATGCTCGCACCCGCAGCACCTGGCACGGCTTTGCAGCAGTCGACCTCGCTCAGGGTGACTGGATGGACCTTCGATCGGACATCAGCAAATCGCTCGACTGGCAGGGGGTGAGCATCGACGTATCCCCCGGCCGACACTGCGCACTGCTCTCGCCATCGGCAATCGGCGACTTCGTTATCGATCTTTACTGGTCCGCTGGCGCGAGAGACGCCGC
>CAMCSO010000031.1 GCA_945877545.1 Bifidobacterium breve
TGGAGTGGGCACGTCCAATCTGTCCGGCCGCACCCTCGCCGATCTCATCCTCGAGCGAGCCACGGACCTCACCACGCTGCCCTGGGTCGATCACCGCTCCCGCCAGTGGGAGCCGGAGCCGCTTCGATGGCTCGGCACGAACCTTGGGCTTCAGGTTATGACGAAGGCCGATGCGAAGGAGCAACGCACCGGCAAGGAATCGCGGCTTGCGGCGATGTTCGCTCGCAAGATCGGCCACTGAGGATTCGCGGGAACGCGCCCCTACCCACCCGCGATTAATTGGATCCAATCTGCTACTTTGGCTCCAATCCTGCTCTACCCTCCACTTTTCCTCTGAATCGCGTATCAAGGAGTCCCCGCCATGCAGCCCCAGTCGCCCTTCGCGCTCTTCTCTATCGACCATCTCCTCTCCGAGGAGGAACGCGCCATCCGCGATGTTGTGCGGTCCTTCATCGACGCCCAGGTTCGGCCCTACGTCGCAGACTGGTTTGAGGCCGGGAGCATCCCTGCGCGCGAACTCGCAAAGGGCTTCGGCGAGCTCGGCCTGCTCGGTATGCACCTTCATGGCTACGGTTGCGCTGGCACCAGTGCAGTTGCGTACGGCCTCGCTGCCCTTGAGCTCGAGGCCGGTGACTCAGGCATCCGATCCCTCGTCAGCGTCCAGGGATCCCTTGCGATGTATGCGATCCATGCCTTCGGTTCCGAGGAACAGAAGGAGGAGTGGCTGCCAAGGATGTCGGCGGGCGACGCGATCGGCTGCTTCGGCCTCACCGAGGCCGATCACGGCTCGAATCCGGCCGGCATGATCACCAATGCGAAGGCCGATGGCTCTGACTGGGTGCTCAACGGGTCGAAGATGTGGATCACGAACGGTAACGTCGCTGACGTCGCCGTTGTCTGGGCGCAGACCGACGATGGCATCCGCGGCTTCGTCGTCCCGACTGCGACCCCCGGCTTCGTGGCGAACGAAATCCACAAGAAGATGTCATTGCGTGCCTCCGTCACAAGTGAACTCGTCTTCACCGATGTCCGACTGCCGAAGAGCGCGATGCTCCCCGGAGTTCGCGGCCTGCGCGGGCCGCTCTCCTGCCTGAACGAGGCCCGATTCGGCATCGCCTTCGGCACCCTTGGAGCAGCGCGTGACTGCCTTGAGACCGCCATCAGCTACGCCCTCGACCGTGAGCAATTCGGCCGACCCATCGCAGGGTTCCAGCTCACCCAGCGGAAGTTTGCCGATATGGCCCTCGAACTTGGCAAGGGCATGCTCCTCGCCCTCCACCTCGGCCGGCTCAAGGACGAGGGCATCATCACGGCTGAGCAGGTAAGCCTCGGGAAACTGAACAACGCCCGCGAGTCACTCACGATCGCCCGCGAGTGCCGGAACATCCTCGGCGGCAACGGCATTACCCTCGAGTACCCCATCATCCGTCACATGAACAACCTCGAGTCGGTCTACACGTACGAGGGCACCAACGAGATGCACACCCTCGTGATCGGCCAGGCACTCACTGGCCTTGCCGCATTCAAGTGACTGACCCCAGCACCAACGGGCCTCTGGCCGGGCTCATCGTCGCGGACTTCTCCAGGGTTCTCGCTGGACCCTATGCAACCATGCTCCTCGGCGACCTCGGCGCGACCGTCATCAAGGTCGAGCGGCCCGGCCCCGGCGACGACACCCGATCATGGGGGCCCCCTTTCACCGACAGCGGTCATTCGACCTACTTCGAATCGGTCAATCGCAATAAGCGCTCCCTCGCTCTTGACATCGCCGACCCCGCTGAAATGCGCATCGCGGTCAACCTCGCAAACCGCGCCGACATCATGATCGAGAACTTCAAGCCCGGGTCACTCGCGCGGTATGGCCTCGACTACCCAGCGATTTCCCAGTCCAATCCGGGTATCGTCTACTGCTCGATCAGCGGGTTCGGCTCAGGGCCCGGCAAAGACATGCCGGGGTATGACCTCCTCGTGCAGGCTATGGGCGGGCTGATGAGCATCACCGGTACCTCCGAACCCGTGAAGGCGGGAGTGGCCGTCGTCGATGTCCTGACCGGCCTGCACGCCACGGTCGCAATCCTCGCGGCCCTGCGGCATCGTGAACAGTCAGGCGAAGGGCAGCTGCTCGAGGTTTCCCTGCTCTCCGTCCTCCTATCCTCCCTCGTCAATCAGGCCTCGGGATTCGTGGGAGCAGGCTACGTCCCCGGCCAGATGGGCAATGCCCATCCATCGATTTCCCCGTATGAGGTGTACGAGACCGCGGATCGACCACTCGTCATCGCGGTGGGAAACGACGGCCAATTCGCCCACCTTGCCACCGCTCTCGGTCTCGCTCGGCTCATCGAGGATCCGGATTTCGCCACGAACCCGATGCGAGTTGCTCACCGCGACCAACTCTCTACCCTCCTCAACGCGGCACTGGCGCGCCAAGGCGCCGACCACTGGCAGCGTGATCTCACGGCCGTCGGAGTCCCCTGCGGACCCATCAATGACATCAGGCAGGCGTTCGCTCTCGCGACAGATCTCGGACTCGCTCCGATTGTCGAGATCGGCCAAGATGCCAGCCGTCAGGTCGCCAATCCGGTCAGCTATTCACGAACCCCGGCCGGCTACCGGCTCCCCCCTCCCGCGATTGGTGAGGGAAACAAGGTGCTTATCGAGGAGTTCGATCTCGCATGAAGGAGAAGTCCCCCACGACTCAGGAATTGGTGTTGCGCCTTCTTCGGACGGATATCCTCACCGGAGTTCTGCGACCGGGGCAGCAAATCATCCAGGAGTCACTCGCGAGTCGCTACGGCGTCAGCCGAGCACCCCTGCGCGAGGCAATGAAGATTATCGAGGGTGAGGGTCAGATCATCCACTCACCGCATCGCGGCTATTTCGTCACCGAACTCGACCTCGCGAACATGCGCGAGGTCTACCGGCTTCGCGAGATTCTCGAACGCGAGGCCATTCGCGCTGCCATCCCCAATCTGACGGATACCGAAATCCAGGCCATCGGTGCTGTGGCGGACGAGGTCAGCGCTGCCGCCGCGTCCGGAGAACTCCTCGCCATCACCCTCGCGAATCGTCGCTTCCACTTCATGGTGTTCGAGGCAAGCCAGATGCCGCGCCTCGTCCGGATTCTCACCCAATTGTGGGACGCGACCGATGTCTACCGGTCCGTCTACTTCGCCGCGCCGGGGAGCATGGCGCACGTCGCCCGTGATCATGCTGGCATTCTCGAAGCCTTGCGGGCCCGCGATACCGATGAGGTCATTCGGTGGCAGGACTCGCACCGGGATCATGCGCTCACCAGACTTGCTGATCAACTGGACTCGCCTCGCCGCCCCGTCATCACCGTCCGGTAAGCAACGGCGTGATTGTTTCGAGAACCGACGCATCCTCGATCGTGCTCGGAACCGGCTCATCGCGGCCATCCGCAATCGCACGCATCGTCTTGCGCAGGATCTTCCCGGAGCGAGTTTTCGGCAAGGCCGGCACGATGATCACGGATTTCAAGGCGGCCACCGGGCCGATCTCGGTGCGCACTGCCAGCACAATCTCTGCAGCTAGCACATCCGGGTCGATGTCAGCCCCCGCCTTGAGCACGACGAGGGCACGGGGCACCTGGCCCTTGATGTCGTCATGGACACCGAGCACGGCGCACTCCGCAACGAGCGGATGCGAAGCTACCACTGCCTCCATCGAGCCGGTCGACAACCGGTGGCCCGCGACGTTGATGACATCGTCGGTGCGCCCCATGACATAGAGGTACCCGTCATCGTCGAAGTACCCCCCATCTCCGCTCGTGTAAAAGCCGGGGTTCGCGGTGAGGTAGCCGTCGATGTAGCGATCATCGTCGCCCCACAGGGTTGGCAGTGTGCCCGGCGGCAACGGGAGTGTGATGACAATTGAGCCCTCCTGACGTGGCGCAACCTTCCTGCCCTCGTCGTCAAGGACGTGGACGTCGTAGCCGGGCACCGGAACCGTCGGGGAGCCGGGCTTGATGGGCATCGGCGCCATCCCCCGCATATTCGAGGCGATCGGCCAGCCGGTCTCGGTCTGCCACCAGTTGTCGATAACTGGGACCTGCAGGTGCTTGGAGGCCCAGTGATAGGTATCGGGGTCGAGTCGCTCACCTGCGAGGAAGAGGGCGCGAAGCGACGAGATGTCTCGCCCCACAAGTTGGGCTCCTTCGGGATCCTCGCGCTTGATCGCCCGGATTGCGGTCGGGGCCGTGAAGAGCCCGTTCACGGAATAGTCCTCGATGACCCGCCAAAACGCCCCGGCATCGGGGGTCCCCACGGGCTTGCCCTCGAACATCACGCTCGTAGCGCCGCTGATGAGCGGCGCATACACGATGTACGAGTGCCCGACAACCCACCCGACGTCGGATGCTGCCCACCACACGTCACCCGGTCCCATGCCGTAGACATTCGCAAATGACCACGCCATCGCGACCGCGTGCCCGCCGTTGTCACGGACAACGCCCTTCGGCCTGCCCGTCGTTCCCGACGTATAAAGGATGTAGAGCGGATCAGTTGCCCGAACTGCAACCGTCCCATGCGGTACGGCTCCCGCCATCGCCTCCTGCCAGTCGAGGTCGAGTGGCCCCATCCCCGCCCGGCATTGTGGTCGCTGCAGGACGATGACACGCTCGGGCGCATGTGTCGCACACGCGACCGCCGCGTCGATGAGTGGCTTGTACTCGACTAGGTGCCGAGGCTCGATACCGCAGGATGCGGTGACGATGACCTTCGGGCGTGCATCATCGATTCTGGCTGCAAGCTCACCTGGTGCAAACCCGCCGAACACAACCGAATGGACTGCGCCGATTCGCGCGCAGGCGAGCATTGCGATGACAGCCTCTGGGATCATCGGCAGATAGATGATGACCCGATCACCGGCTCGAACGCCAAGCCCATGCAACACGCCAGCGAACAGGGCGACCTCGTCGAGCAACTCCCGATAGGTGATCATGCGTGCGGAATCGGTCACCGGGCTCACGTGGTGGATGGCCGGACGATCACCCCTGCCGGCCTCGACGTGGCGGTCGAGCGCATTCCAGCAGGTGTTCAGGGTCGCATCAGGAAACCATCGATACAGTGGCGGCCGATCATCGTCGAGGACTCGATGGGGGCTGCTCACCCAGTCGATCAGCGAGGCCGCCTCGCCCCAGAATTCCGCTGGCGTCAGCCGGGCTCGCTCGTGTGCCTTCCGGTACTCGATCATGTGGACGCCCCTCCCTCGGCCTGGCTCGTCGCCCTTTGGCGAAGCGCCCGTTCACGCATCGCCCGGGTGGCGGTCCCCCCAAGGATCTTGACAGTCGCCCCGATGAAGGCGATGTCGATTGCCATCTGGACCATGCACGCAAATCGTGCACCATCACTGATAGGGGCGATGTCTCCAAAGCCGACTGTTGCGAGCACGGTCAGAGCAAAGTAGTAGGCGGTGAAGTGGCCCAGCGGCTCGGTGAAGGAATCCGGTGACTGCGACGAGATCATCACGTAGACGGCGGCGAAGACCGCAAGAAACATCGTCGCGACAAGGACAAGCCCCTCAATGGAACGAATCTCAGGGTGAAGCGCGTGGGTCACCTTCTTCACTTGATGCGCGAAGAACCAGCCGTAGGCGGCAACGCCCACGATTACCAGCAGGATCGGAAGGATCACGCTCGCGTCTGGTCGCTGCGGAACCAAGGAGAGGACCAGAAAGATGATGGCCATACCCGACACGGTGCGAATGACCGATGTCGCAACGAGACTCACGACCTGCCCCCGGGTCACGTCCATTCCTTCTATCCACACGGTAGCCATGCCGGTCAGTCTGGCACGGGCGCTGCGGATTTCCGGGTCAGTCAGCCCGAGTTTGCCGCCGCGAGTTGGCCGCAGGCGCCATCTATGTCACGGCCTCTTGTGTCGCGCACGGTGACCTGCACGCCGCGCCTGCGTAGGGTCGCGACGAACTCCCGTTCATCCTGCGGCGTCGATGCTGTCCAGACTGACCCCGGAGTGGGGTTCAGTGGAATGAGATTCACGTGCACGAGTTGACCCTCGACAAGGTCTGCGAGCAGGTCAGCACGCCACGCTTGGTCGTTGATCTCCCTGATGAGCGCATATTCGATGCTCACGCGACGGCCGGTGCGATTGCCGTACTCCCATGCAGCATCGAGCACTTCCTGCACCGGCCAGCGTGTGTTCACTGGAACGAGCGTGTCGCGCAGCCGATCATCCGGCGCATGGAGGGAGACGGCGAGTGTCACGGGCAGTCCTTCGCCAGCGAGCTGCTGCATCCGTGGGACGAGGCCAACAGTCGAGACGGTAACTCCTCGCGCGCTCATTCCCAGTCCCTCGGGAGAGGGTGACACAAGCCTGCGGACCGCCCCGATGACCGCCGAGTAGTTCGCCAGGGGCTCGCCCATTCCCATAAAAACGACGTTGCTCACGCGCCCGGGGCCTCCGGCTACCTCCCCACGATCAAGGGCACGTGCGCCAGCCAGAACCTGTTCCACGATCTCTGCGGTGGAGAGGTTCCTCGTGAGGCCAGCCTGACCAGTCGCGCAGAAGGGGCAGTTCATGCCGCAACCCGCCTGCGAGGAGATGCACACCGTCACCCGCTCCGGGTAGCGCATGAGGACCGACTCGACGAGCGCGCCGTCATGGAGTCGCCACACACTTTTGACGGTCGTCCCACTATCGCAATCGATCGTTCGAACACCCGTGAGCAAGCGGGGCAGCAGGGCCCCCGAGATCAACTCACGCGCATGCGCCGGGACATCGCTCCACTCATTCGGATCATCGCTGAGACGACCAAGCCACTGCCTCGATACTTGGTCTGCGCGGAAGGCAGGAAGTCCGAGTTCAACAACGGCGACCTTGCGCTCATCCCCGGAAAGGTCCATCAGATGACGGGGCGCCTTACCCCTCCTCGGGGCATCGAACACTAATTCACCGGGCGCCTGCATCGTCATCAGCTGATTCCGCTGCCAAGAAATACCGTGAAGATCACCCATGAGGCAAAGGCGTTCGGAATGAGCGAATCAAGGCGATCCATCATGCCCCCATGCCCAGGGAGTAGCCGGCCCATGTCCTTGATCCCCAGATCGCGTTTGATGGCACTCTCCGAGAAATCACCCGCCGTTGCGGTAACCGTGAGCACGACTCCAGCCAGCACCCCCTGCCACCAGGGTGCGTCAAGGAGGAGGACAAACGTCGCTGCTCCGACAGCCGATTGAAGGACGAGCGACCCCGCGAATCCCTCCCACGACTTCTTTGGACTGATCTGCGCCGCGATCGGATGCCTGCCGAAAAACACACCCGCGGCATATCCGCCGATGTCATTCGCCACCGTGAGGAGAATGAACACCAGGACTCGCTTCGGGCCATCGTCGGCCGCGAGGGTGAGCATGACGAATCCGGCGACGAAGGGCACATAGGCAGCCACAAAGATACTCGCGGAAACATCACGAACGTAGCCTTCGGTCCCCAGCCGAATCCGCCAGAACATGACGAACAGCACGGTGATGCCGAGCACCACGACCTCGACGGAAAGTCCCCAGATGAACGCGGTGGTCGGGAGAAGCACCGTGGCGATCAGGAGTGGGGTTCGCGCGACCTTGATTCCCCGACTGCCGAACGCCTGAATCAATTCACGCACGGAGACGAGGAGCGCCGCCACAAGGACGACCCCGAAGGTCCATTTCCAGGTGAAGAGCGAGAGCAATACGACTGCGGCTAAAGCGAGGCCCGACCCGATAGCGGCCGGAAGGTCACGGCCCGCGCGCGACTTCGGCGCGTCGCCGCCAGTAGGTTCGCCTGCGATCGTCAAGGGTCAGACCTCGAGCAGTTCGGCTTCTTTGTGCTTGAGCACCTCATCGATGAGTTCCACGTGTCGATGCGTGACGTCGTCCAGCAATTTCTCCGCGCGCCGTACGTCATCCTCCCCCACCTCACCGTCCTTCTGAAGTCGATCGAGTTGGTCCTTCGAGTTTCGCCTGATGTTGCGTACTGAAACCCGTGAGTCCTCAGCCTTTTGCTTCGCCACCTTGATGTAGTCCCTGCGACGCTCTTCGGTGAGCTGTGGTAGCGAGACCCTGATCACGGTTCCGTCCGATGTCGGGTTCACCCCGAGGTCACTATCGCGAATCGCCTTCTCGATGCCCGTGAAGGATCCCTTGTCATAGGGGACGATAACAATGAGTCGCGGCTCAGGAATCTGGAACCCCGCCATCTGGTTCAACGGTGTCATGGTGCCGTAGTAGTCGACGACGATCTTCGCAAACATCGCCGGATTCGCGCGTCCGGTTCGAATCGTCGCAAAATCCTCCCGCGCAACGACCACGGCCTTATCCATCTTCTCCTCTGCTTCGAGAAGTATGAGGTCGATCTGCTCGCTCACGATGGACTCCTTAGGTGATGGCCGACGTCACAGGGCATTGGCCTTGGCTGGCGGCATGGCTATTCGGTTGAAATGAGGGTGCCGATTGTCTCTCCCCGGACAGCCCTAGCGATATTTCCGTCAACAAGGAGGTTGAACACCTCGATCGGCAGGTGGTTGTCGCGGCACAGGCTGATTGCGGTGGCGTCGGCCACCTTGAGATTACGACTCAGTACCTCGTCATGCGTGAGGTTTCGAAACCGCTGAGCAGCCGGATTCGTGCGCGGGTCATCGTCGTACACGCCATCGACCCCCTTCGCCATGAGCACGACCTCGGCGCCAACCTCTAGGGCACGTTGCGCCGCCGTTGTATCGGTGGAGAAGTAGGGCTGGCCCAAGCCCGCGCCGAAGATGACGACGCGACCCTTTTCAAGGTGGCGGATGGCGCGTCTAGGAACATATGGCTCAGCAACTTGGCCCATGGCGATCGCTGTTTGCACTCGGGTGTCGATCCCGGCCTTCTCGCAGAAGTCTTGGAGAGCCAGACAGTTCATCACCGTGCCGAGCATGCCCATGTAGTCGGCGCGGGCTCTGTCGATGCCCCGCTCGGCCAACTGGGCCCCGCGGAAGTAATTGCCACCTCCAATAACGACGGCGACCTCCACTCCCGTCCGGAGAACATCGGCAATCTGCCCTGCGATACCCGACACCACATCCGGATCAACGCCGAGTTGCCCGCTTCCAGCGAACGCTTCGCCCGAAAGCTTGAGCAGCACCCGACGCCATCCGCCCTCGGGTGCCTGCGGCCAGGTATCAAGTGTTCCGTCAAGGGAGGGCTGCACGACTCCGAGCGGATTGCCTCGTGGCATGCGACCCTCCCTTCACGAACGATTTGCTGAACTCGCGACGAACATGTCCGTTACGGCACTGTACCGAGTCGCCATCCGGACTAGTGGCCAGCCTCAAATCGAGCGAACGCGGTCACCTCGGTGCCTGCATCCTTGAGCACCTCGGCCACGGTCTTCTTGCTGTCTGAGACGCTCGACTGCTCGAGAAGGACGTTGTCCTTGAAAAAACTGTTGACGCGGCCCTCAACGATCTTCGGCAGGGCCGCCTCCGGCTTGCCCTCCTCCTTGGCCGTCGCCTCGGCAATGCGGCGCTCACTTTCGACCACATCAGCCGGCACCTCCTCACGAGTGAGGTAGAGCGGGCGCATCGCGGCGATCTGCATTGCCGCAGCGCGCGCAGCATCCTCGTCTCCGGAGTAGGCGACCATCACGCCCACCTGCGGCGGAAGATCCGAGGAACGACGGTGCATGTATAGGGCCACCGGAGAGGGCAGGACCGCAACTCGTCCGAGTTCAATCTTCTCACCGATGACTCCACCCATCTCCGCAATGGCAGCGTCGACGGTCCGCCCATCCTTGAGTCCCGCTGCACCAAGTGCAGCAGGGTCACCAAGTTGCCCGTCGTTCGCGGTCTGGGCAATCGCATCGGCAAGGGCAAGGAACTCCGCGCTCTTCGCAACGAAGTCTGTCTCGCACAGCAGTTCCACGAGCGCATTGCCCGAGGCTGCAACGAGGCCATTGGAGGTCTCCCGCTCTGCGCCCCGCTTGGCTGCCTTTGCGGCCCCAGAGATCCGCAGATGCTCAACGGCCTTGTCGAAGTCGCCATCGGTCTCTTCGAGAGCCCTCTTGCATTCCATCATTCCAGCAGCAGTGAGGTCCCGCAGCTTCTTTACTTCGGCGGCAGTGATGTTTGCCATCGTCATTCGATCCTTTGTTGGTCAGTGTTTGGATAGGTCATGCACGGCTGACGCCGGAAACTACCGCACGAGGCAGCGAACTCAGGACTCAGATGGGTTAGCGGTTTCCTCAATGAGCTCGATCGCGTCAGAGCCCTCGACAGCAGAGCCCTCGACAACCAAGGCCTCAACAGCAGCGACCTCAAGAGCAGCAGCAGCCTCCGCAGACCCAGCGAGCATCTCGCGCTCCCACTCAGCTAGCGGCTCTGGTGCAGCGGCACCCCCCGCAGCCCGGCTCGCTCGGGCCATGAGACCCTCGGCGACCGCATCGGCGATGACACGGGTGAGAAGTGCCACCGAGCGGATGGCATCATCATTTCCCGGGATCGGGAAGTCGACCTCGTCCGGATCGCAGTTCGTGTCGAGGACCGCAATGACGGGGATGCCGAGCTTGCGAGCCTCGCCGACGGCGATGTGCTCCTTCTTCGTATCGACCACCCAGATGGCACTCGGGATCTTCGACATGTCGCGGATACCACCGAGGGTCTTCTCGAGTTTGTCCTTCTCGCGTCGCAGGACGAGGAGTTCTTTCTTTGTCAAACCCGATCCGGCGACATCGTTGAAGTCAATGACCTCAAGTTCCTTCATCCGCTGAAGGCGCTTGAAGACGGTGGAAAAGTTTGTGAGCATTCCGCCGAGCCAACGCTGATTGACGTAGGGCATCCCGACGCGGGTCGCCTGGTCAGCGATGGCCTCCTGGCCCTGCTTCTTCGTGCCGACGAACATGATCGAGCCGCCGTGGGCGACCGTCTCCTTGACGTACTCGTACGCCTGATCAATATAGGACAGCGACTGCTGCAGATCGATGATGTAGTTGCCATTGCGCTCGGTGATGTTGAAGCGCTTCATCTTGGGGTTCCAGCGACGGGTCTGGTGACCGAAGTGGACACCGCTTTCGAGCAGCTGGCGCATAGTGACAACGGCCATGGTGATGACTCCTTCAAGGCGCACCGACATGCCGGCGCGCGCCGGTTTCTTGGCATCGGACCGGTTGGCCGATACCCCTGACGCTCCTCCGGGCCCGCGCCCGCCGAGGCGGGACCGTGCGAACCTGGGCTCGGGTGGGACGTTCTTCCGGCAAAGGGGCGTGCGAATTCCCCCATCAGTTGACGAGGGTTACCCAAGTATAGACGGTCGGCAGTCATGCCGTTCACCAGGTGCGACGGAGCTTCTCACCTCCCGCAGGAGCGCCCTCCACAGTTGAGTCCTAACTCGGGCGCTATGCACGGCGATTCCCTTGATTCCTGCAGGTGCCACGTAACACGGCGAGGCTCTTGTCATGACTTGGATTATCGCCTTCATCGTCGCTGGGCTCTGGTCGTGGCCGGCGACCCCCGTCCGTATAACGGAGAGGTTCGACATGCCCGACCAGACATGGAGCGCAGGCCATCGAGGCATTGACCTCGAATTGCGCCCAGGAAGCCTCATTCGCTCCATCGGTGACGGGCGGGTGGCCTACGTTGGCATTGTCGCCGGCACCCCCGTGATCGCCATCGAGCATCCTGGAACGGGACTGCGATCGACCTACCAGCCGGTGGTTCCAACCGTGCAGACGGGCGACACAGTTGCCTCAGGCGGATTGATCGGGTACCTCGCAGGGCCCCTCGCCCGACGAGAGGAGGGGATTCGATACGAAGCCGGAGGCCACTGCGACGGGCGGTGCCTGCACTTGGGCCTACGAGGAGGTGACGGCTACGTCGATCCCCTGAGCGTCCTCCCCCGGCTATCGGCAATCCTCAAGCCAATCATCAGGCAGGTGGCAGCTCCGATCGCGGGTGGGCCTGCACAAACGTGGTCCGCAGCCGCTCTACGGACACGTGGGTGTACCGCTGCGTCGTGTCCAAGGATGCGTGCCCGAGCAATTCTTGGACAGCCCGAAGGTCGGCCCCTCCCTCAAGGACATGGGTGGCGGCAGTATGCCGAAGCCCGTGTGGAGCAAGTCGCGGCCCACCGGCATCTCGGGTGATCCGGTCGACGATGGTCCGCACGGCACGCTGGTCGATGCGTGCCCCCCTGTTGCCCACGTACAAGGCCTGCCCAGAAGCGGCGAGCCGATCACGCACCTCAAGCCAGGCACGAAGTGCGATGCCCGCAGGTACCCCGAATGGGACCACCCGCTCCTTGTTCCCCTTCCCGATCACCCGCACGGTTCGGGAGTTGATGTCGAGATCCCCAAGGTCTATCGCGCACAGTTCCCCAACACGAATACCCGTCGCGTAGAGCAACTCGATAATCGACCGATCGCGCTGTGCGCCTGGGTCTGCGTCGTCCGCCTGGATCGCAGCAACGTCCATAACCCGCACCGCCTGCTGCGCGTCGAGAACGGTCGGGAGTCGCGTTGAGACCCGCGGGCTCGCGAGCCGCAGCCCCGGATCATGCGGTACCAGTCCCCTACGCAGGCACCACGCGGTGAAAGCTCTCGCCGACGCAGCGCGACGTGCAATGCTCGCGCGAGACTGACCGGCGCCATGCATTGCCGCGAGCCACGCCCGCAGATCCGCGAGGGTGATCCCGGCCGGAACCTCGCAACCCCTTGCTGCGGCGAAGCCGAGCAGTGAACGGACGTCGCCGAGATAGGCACGCACGGTGTGCTCGCTGCGGTTCCGCTCGTCACGCAGATGCACCTCAAATGCGGCTAGGGCCCCGCTGAGGTCCCGGGGAAATTCGCTCGGCAATGACTCCACCCACCCATCGTGGCAAGGACCAGCGCCTTCAGAGCTCAGGCGCGCCCGGCGAGGCGCCAGCCACCGGGGCCTTCGTCTGTGAATCCACGCAGCATGAGCACGGCGAGCGCCCCCGAGACGTCAGCCGCACTGAACCCGGAATCGATCACGAGATCATTTATTCCAATCGATCCCCTGGCAGGAATCGCATCGAGGATGCGGGCCTGGCTGGGAGTCAAATCATCGATCGATCTCCGCTGCTGAGCTGGCGCGCTGAACTCCCCTAGCTCGCCGATGACCTCGAGTACATCCTCGATTCGGGACGCCAGAAGGGCGTCTGTATCGCGAATCAACTTATGACAGCCGCCAGACATCACTGAGGTCACGGGTCCGGGCACCGCCAGCACCGGACGGTTGAGTGCCATCGCAGCGTTTGCGGTCGACGTCGTGCCGGATCGAACGGCCGCCTCGACGACGAGTGTCGCCCGGGTCAGCGCAGCGATCAATCGGTTACGAGTGAGAAAGCGCTGACGGCGCACCTCCTGCCCCAGCGGGGATTCGCTGATGACTAGGCCTTCATCCGCGATACGCGCGATGAGTGCGTCGTGCGCACGGGGATAAGGAGTGTCAACTCCGCTGGCGAGCACGCAGATAGTCATGCCCCCCGCCGACAGAGTTGCGCGGTGCGCGGCGGCGTCAATCCCGTAGGCACCCCCCGAGACGACGGTAAATGAGTGCTCCGCCAGTTCGGAGCACCAGTCGCGGCAAATCGCCTCCCCGTACGCCGTCGCAGCACGGGCCCCGACGACCGCGATAGAGCGCAGGGCGGTAAGTCGAAGGTTCGCGGCGCCAAGAGCCCAGACGACCAATGGGCGGGTGGCACCGAGGTCATCGAGTTGAGTCGGCCACTCGCGGTCAGTCCGATCGATGATGCGGGCACCGACTGCATGAGCCGATGCCACAGCCGCGTCGACGTCGACCCGAGCGAGCCTTACTTGCATCGATGACTGCTCCCGCACCCCGATCTGACCTGCCCTCAAGCGTTCGCACACCTGCTCCGCGCCCCACGTGTCGATGAGAGCACCGATCCGGGCATCGCCCGGCTCGATGGCGTGCGCGAGGGCGATGAGCGCCCCCCGCTCATCGTGTATCGGCCCGCCACTCATGTCGTCTCACCACGATGACCCCCGCGCAGCACCATCGCTGACGCAACGTGTTCTGCGCTCGGTCGGTCGGCGCCCGCGAGATCTGCGACGCTCCACGCGATTCGCAGGATCCGGTCCGTACCGCGCAGGCTGGCTCCGGATCGCTCCAACGATCGAACCAAGGCCTCGGCCTCATCAGTGGGACGCCATCGCTGCCGAAGTGCCGCTCCAGGAACATGACCGTTGAGGGACCAGGGCTCTCCGCGGTAGCGATGCTCAGCCCTCGATCGGGCCTCGAGGACTCGGCCGCGGATTTCAGCACTCGCCTCCTGCTTCGGGTTGGTCAGATCGGCGGTCGATGGCTTCGGCACGGTCATGCGCACGTCTATTCGGTCGAGGAGTGGCCCGGAAATTCGTTCGGCGTAACGGCGCCGGGCCATCGCTGAGCACGTACATGCATCACCGCGACCCACGGCCAGGCCGCAAGGACATGGATTCGAGGCGAGGACAAGTTGGAAACGTGCAGGTAGGGTCGCCGAGGCCGCTGCCCGCATGATGGTGATCACTCCGGACTCCATGGGCTGTCGCAGGCCCTCAAGGCACGGGCGGCTAAACTCGGGCGCCTCGTCGAGGAAGAGGACGCCTTGGTGGGCAAGGCTCAGTGCCCCTGGATAGACCTGCCTCCCGCGAGAGGTGCCAAGGATCGCCGCAGACGATGATGAATGGTGCGGCGCCTGGAGCAGCGGCCGATAAACGATCCCCCGTTCAGTGGGCCACAGACCCGAGAGCGAGGCGAGTGACGTGACCTCAAGGGCGATATCGAGTGGCAGATCGGGGAGGATGGTTGGGAGCCTCGATGCAAGCATGCTCTTGCCGACGCCCGGCGGCCCGACCATCGAGCAGTGGTGCCCTCCTGCCGCCACCACCTCGAGGGCGAACCGGGCGAACGGATGTCCGCGAATCTCACTGAAGTCGAATTCGGGCTCAGCCACAGAGTGGGCGCTGGCGCCAGATGTGGGGTCGGCCCCGTCATCGATGAACTGACTCCAATCCCCCCGCCGGCTCGGAGCATCGTCGGTACCTCGCAGGACCTCAATAAGTTGAGCGAGGTCGCGGATTACACGCACCCTGAGCCCGGGAATGGCGTGAACCTGGCGTGCATTGGCAGGGGCAATGAAGACCGAACCAACCCCGTGCCGGTGCGCCGCGATAGCTGCAGCGAGGGCGCCATCGACCCCGCGCACCGAGCCGTCCAATCCAAGCTCGCCGATGAACGTCGAATCTCGCAGGGAGGAACGGGGAACCTGCGAAGTCGCGGCGAGCACTCCAACGGCTATTGGCAGGTCGAGGCTGGTGCCGCCCTTAGGGAGGTCCGCGGGCGAAAGTCCGATGGTGATGCGGGCCGCGGGCCAATTGGCACCGATATTGCCGATGGCCGAGCGTGCTCGCCAACGCGCCTCCGTGACCGAGGCCCCCGCGAGTCCAACGACCCCGACACTCGGGAGACCTTGCGCCACGTCAACCTCCACCTTCACCATCACCCCGGCGATCCCGGTTGTGACGACCCCCCACACCTCGGCGAGGCCCATCACTCGACTCCACGCAGATGCTCGACCACAGGAGCACCGGACAGTTTCTGGAGGACCGAAATGACATCAAGCCGGACCGACGGCGCATGTACCTCGTGCTCAGCGAGCCATCGGTAGGCGAGGTGGCGCATTCGGCGGAGTTTGCGGGGGGTGATCGACTCCGCTGGATGACCGAAAGCGAGCGAGCTTCTCGTCTTCACCTCGACAAGCACGAGGGTCGCACCCTCGCGAGCGACAATGTCGATCTCACCCTCCGAGCACCGCCAATTGCGCTCAACGACCGCGATGCCGAGGCCCTCGAGATGCCGCGTCGCTACCTCTTCGCCGTACTGACCTAGCGCGCTTGTGCGTCGCATGTCCTCACCCCCGCGGCATAACCTCCCGTCTGCGCAGGGGCCTAGGCCACCCCGACTCACGAGCCTGTGGATGCCATCCGTACGCAAGGGCTCTGGGGATAACTCGCCCACCTGCGGACGTCGTCCGGCGACCGAGTCAGACGGTGGGAATGATCACCGTCAGCAGGGCTCCCCGCCCCGGGCTATTGCTCGCCGCAGTCAGCGAGCCCCCATGATCACTCACGATCGCGCGAGCAATCGTGAGGCCAAGCCCGCTGCCGCTGCCATCGCCGCTCACACGGGAAGGGTCGGCGCGGTGGAACCGCTCGAACACGGAGGTCAATTGCTCAACTGGGATCCCCTCTCCCGAATCGCGCACCCGAACACGGAAACATTCACCTGTCACGAACGCGTCAACGACAACTGCGCCCCCTGCTGGAGTGTGCCGAAGCGCATTGTCGAGGAGGTTCGCGAGCACCTGTTGGAGCCTGATTTCATCGCCCAGAATCCATGCTGGTTCGGGGCATGCGTCAAGGCTGAGCGCCACTCCCTTCGTCTGGAACCGCGGCATGACGGCGGACAGTGCCGCCTCCGCCACGCCACGCCCATCGAGCCGCGTCAGCGTCAGTCCGAGCGCATGCTCCTCAGCAGCAGCAACCTCACGCAGGTCGGTCGCAAGACGGCGAAGGCGGTCGACCTGATCTCGCATCGTCGCCCAAGATGCCGCATCGTGAGCGAGAACGTCATCCTCCAACCCGTCGATATAGGCCTCGAGCGTCGCTAACGGCGTCCGGAGTTCATGCGCGAGATCCGCGAACAACCGAGTCCGAGTGGTCTCGGTCTCCGCGAGCCGCTGGGACATGTGAGCGAATGAGCTGGAAAGCTTAAGAAATTCTGAACTAAACGTTACTGAGGGGACGGTCACCTCGTAATGACCAGCAGCGACAGCCTCGGCTGAATGGGCGAGTTCCTCCACCGGGCGCGCAACGCGTCGAACAATGAACCAAGAGACGAGCCCAGCGGCAATGAGCGACGTGAGAGCCGCTATCGCGGCCGCGATGCCGAGGGACGAAGCGAACGCCTCCTCAGCGTGCATCGCGACCTCAGGATCCTCAACTCCCCCCTGCATCAGGTGCTCGTGGAAGAGGCTTGGCGCCACCAACGCCGCAGCCACCACCAGGGTGGAGGCGCCGACACTCACAACGACCGCTTGGGCGATCATGAGTTTGGTCGCGAGCCTCGGTGCCCGCCGAGTCATCATGAGTGCCTCATCATTCGTCCACTCATCCCGGTCCCATCCCGTAGCCAACTCCCCGGACGGTGCGGATGAACCTCGGCTCGGCAGCATCATCGCCAAGTTTTGTGCGTAAATGCCCGATGTGCACGTCGACGACGTGCTCGTCCCCGAACCATCCCGGGCCCCACACGGCCTCGATGAGTTGCCTTCGCGTCAGCGCCGCCCGCGGCCGCGATGCCATGACGGCCAGCAGGTCGAACTCCGTCCTCGTCACCTCGGTGAGGCTGCCGTCGACGTGGAGGGTCCGGGCCTCCGCATCAATGGACAGCCCGCCCACCTCGATCCGCGCAGCCGGCAGGCCGTCCGCGAAGGAGGCCCGCGGCCGGCGCAGCATGGCCCGGACCCGTGCGATGAGCTCTCTTGGAGAGAACGGCTTGACCAGATAATCGTCCGCCCCCATTGACAGCCCGAGAACCTTGTCGACCTCCTCGTCGCGAGCCGTGAGCATGATTATGTAGGCATCCGAGAACTGCCGAATCTGGCGGCAGGCCTCAATCCCGTCGAATCCGGGGAGCATCAGATCGAGCACGATGAGGACAGGCCCGAGTTCGCGGGCCGACTCAACTGCGCTTGGCCCCGAGTGCGCGACAGAAACGTCAAAGCCCTCTCGCACCAGGTAGCTGCTCACCACCCCCGTCAGCGGGACCTCGTCATCGACGACGAGGATGCGCAGCCCATCGCTCACCTCGCCACCTCCCTCAGCTCTCGCCCCCAACGCGACACGCGTCAACGATAATTACGACACGTCGACCGTACCCCGCACAGCATCGCCGCTCGACCTTCACTGAATCTTCATGGGTTATCCCGGGCTCCCCTCGTGGCCAGGGCGCCGGCTCTGCGCGAGTTCGATGGACAGCACCCGCTCATCGACAGGCGGGCAGGCCGAGGGGATCGGGTCGAGTGCCCTATCCGCGACAGCCTCTAGACGGCGACGTTCAGTACGTTGAGAAGCTCAACCACGCGGCGGTTGATGTCGTCACGGATGGGCCGTACGTCGTCGACGCTGCGGCCTGCGGGGTCCGAGACCTGCCAGTCCTCGTAACGCTTGCCGGGGAAGATCGGGCAGACGTCGCCACAACCCATGGTGATGACGACGTCGGCGGCGCGCACAATCTCATCTGTCCAGGGCTTCGGGAACTCGCCCGAGATGTCGATTCCAACCTCGGCCATCGCTGCGACAGCAGCAGGGTTCACTGCGTTGCCGGGCTCTGATCCTCCGGACCAGGCGATGGCGTTGTCCCCCGCAAGTTCCTTGAAGAAGCCGAGGGCCATCTGAGATCGACCGGCATTGTGAGTGCACAGGAACAGCACCACGGGACGCTGGTCGTCGCTCCTGCCCTCGACCCGAGCAAGCGCCGTGAGTCGTTCACGGGCGAACCTTTCGGCGAACATCGGGAGGTACGTGACGTTGTTCAGTCGCCCCGCGAACTCGTCGTACGAGGTGAGAAGGAAGCCCTCGATGGTTTCGGCGCCGAAGACGCCGGCGAAGTTCTTCTGGAGTAAGAGGGAGGACGAGCGCAGGGTGCTCGCATGGAGTTCGGGAATGTCGTCGCGGTAGTGGCTGGAGGTCATCGGCTTGCCCTTCTAGATGGGATTCTGCTTCGGCGGTAACGCACGCGTGGAGCTAGGTGACTGACCCGTTCGCGCAGTTCCTCAACGGCCGCGTCGAATGCCACAGGGGTGCCAGTTGCAGCCGGGTCGGGGATGGACCAGTGGATCCGGATGTTGCCCGAAGGAGTGAGCTCCTCGTTGACGGCGTCGCAGACCGACACCACCACGTCGTCGGTGCGAAGAACGTCCACGATGCGCTGCGGGGGATGCTCCTCGAGGCGCAGGCCGAGGCGGCTGGCAGCCTCGAGGGCACCTGGGTTGATCCGGCCCGCGGGGTGCGTGCCGGCCGAGGCACTAGGGACGTCACTCGCTTCGCGCCAAAGTGCTTCTGCCAGAACGGAGCGAGCGGAATTGTGGG
>CAMCSO010000032.1 GCA_945877545.1 Bifidobacterium breve
AAGGCTCGTCCAACTTTCGACGATCCAACCTCCGATGAAAGGGCGTTGACCCCTATGCATATCTCGGTGACAGTCGACGGTATGGCCTATCAGGCCGACGTCGAACCCCGGACCCTCCTGGTCCACTGGCTGCGTGAAGGAATCGGCAAGGTCGGAACGGTGGTCGGCTGCGACACCTCGAACTGCGGTTCATGCACCGTCCTGCTTGACGGACGTAGCGTCAAGTCATGCAGCGTCTTGGCCGTTCAGGCTGACGGGTCGACGGTGACAACCATTCAGGGCATCTCGGACGGCAATGAGTGGCATCCCGTTCAGACCGCCTTCAAGGAGTGCCATGGGCTCCAATGCGGGTACTGCACCCCCGGCATGGTCATGTCGACCGTTGACCTGCTGAGCGAGAACCCGAACCCGACGGAGGCTGAGATCCGCGAGGGTCTGGAAGGAAACCTCTGCCGTTGCACCGGTTATCACAACATCGTGAAGAGTGTCGCGTATGCGGCTGATTTGATGGGAGGTTCTGCGAAATGACGCAGATGGAAGTGACGACACCGACGGCCCTTGGCCGCCCGATTCGCCGCAAGGAAGATGCGCGGTTACTGCACGGCCAGACGAACTGGACCGACAACATCCAGCTCCCCGGGACCCTGCACATGGCAATCCTGCGCAGCCCGATGGCTCACGCTCGCATCACGAAGCTTGATGTCTCGGCCGCCTTGAAGATGCCGAACGTCGTGGCCGCCTACGGTGCCGCCGAGCTGGGCGACCTCAACGGCTCGGTGCCGTGTGTCTGGCCCGTCACCGACGACATCGTTATGCCCGGGTTCCCAGCGCTCGCGATCGACAAGGTGCGCCATGTTGGTGACTGCGTCGCGGTTGTTCTCGCGACCGATGCCGTGCATGCGGCTGATGCGCTGGAGGCGATTGAGGTCGACTACGAGCCACTTCCGGCCGTGGTGAACATGGAGTCCGCAATCGCCGATGGCAGCACGATCGTCCATGACGACAAGGGCACGAACACCTGCTACGTCTATAACCTCGGTGGCGGCTACGACGAGGTTGCCGCAAAGGCTGATGTCATCGTGAAGCGCCGCTTCATCAATCAGCGGCTTATCCCGGCATTCATGGAGCCACGTGCGGTTGTTGCCGCACCGATGGGCATGAGCGACGAGATCACCATCTGGACATCCACCCAGATTCCACACGTCCTTCGGGTGCTCCTCGCCCTGGTGACTGGGATCCCGGAGAACAACCTGAGGGTCGTGGCGCCGGATGTCGGCGGCGGATTCGGTGGCAAACTCCAGTGCTACCGCGAGGAAATCCTCGTGACGCAGTTGGCCCGCAAGCTCGGTCGGCCGGTCAAGTGGACTGAGACCCGCAGCGAGGATATGGTCGCAACCCATCACGGGCGTGACCAGATCCAAGACATCGAGATCGCCGCAACCTCCGATGGCAAGATGCTCGGGCTCAAGGTGACCCTGCTCGCGAACATGGGCGCCTACCTGCAGATCATCACCCCGGGTGTCCCGTTGCTCGGCATGTTCATGTACCCGGCTATTTACAAGATGGACGCGTACGACTTCAAGTGCACCGGCGTCTTCACCAACACGACTCCGACCGATGCCTACCGTGGCGCGGGCCGGCCGGAGGCGACCTACGCGATCGAGCGCATTGTCGACGAACTCGCGGCTGAGCTTGGCATGGAGCCGATGGAACTGCGCAAGAAGAACTGGATCACCCACGAGGAGTTCCCGTTCACAACGGTTGCCGGGCTCACCTACGACACCGGCAACTACGAGGCTGCCACCGCTCGGGCGATGGAGTTGTTCGACTACGACGGTCTGCGGGCCGAGCAGGCTCTGCGGCGCGCCTCGGGCGACCCGGTGCAGCTCGGTATTGGCATCTCGACCTTCACCGAGATGTGCGGACTCGCACCCTCTCGCACCCTAGGCGCACTGAAGTACGTCGCAGGCGGCTGGGAGCACTGCACCGTTCGCCTGCTCCCGACCGGCAAGGTCGAGGTCGTCACCGGCACCTCGCCACACGGCCAAGGCCATGAGACCGCCTGGAGCCAGATCGCGAGCAGCGTGCTCGGGGTCCCGGTCGAGGACATCGAGGTGATCCACAGCGACACCGGTCGTGCGCCGTATGGCATGGACACCTATGGTTCGCGATCCCTCGCGGTGGGAGGTCAGGCAATCAAGCGGGCGTCTGATCGACTCGTCGAGAAGGCGAAGGTCATTGCCGCGCATCAACTCGAGTGCAGCCCTGATGACATCGAGTTCGTCGAAGGCGTGTTCCGTGTCAAGGGCGATCCGGAGAAGGTGCAGCCCCTCGGTGCTGTGGCCTTCGAGGCCTTCACGGCCCACAACCTGCCCCCGGGCGTCGAGCCGACTTTGTCGGCCGAGGCGACCGTGGACCCGGAGGACTTCTCCTACCCCCACGGCACGCATCTCGCGGCCATGGAGGTTGACACTGAAACCGGCAAGGTCACGCTACGCAAGTACGTGTGCGTTGACGATGTTGGTATCCAGGTGAATCCGATGATCGTCGAAGGCCAGGTGCACGGCGGTCTGGCGCAGGGGATCGCCCAGGCGATGTATGAGGGTGCCTCATACGACGAGGACGGCAACCTCCAGACGGCAAGTCTGGCGGACTACCTGATTCCGAGCGCGATGGACCTGCCGTCGTTCATCACCGACACGACGGTCACCCCCTCGACCACTCATCCTCTCGGCACGAAGGGCGTCGGCGAAGCCGGAGCCATTGCCTCCACACCGGCGATCATCAACGGCGTCGTCGATGCCCTGCGACCGCTGGGCGTCACCGATATCACCATGCCGGCGGCACCGATGACGGTGTGGCGGGCTATCCAGTCAGCGAAGGCCGGAGGAGCAGCATGATTCCCGTTGCATTCGATTACGTGCGACCGAGCACGGTCGACGAGGCCGTGGCGGCTCTCGTCGCAGGCGGCGAGGACGCGAAGGTGATGGTCGGCGGCCAGTCGCTCATGCCGGTCCTACGACTGAGGCTCGGCGCGCCGTCCCTCATCGTCGACTGCTCGCGCATCGACGAGATGATCGGCATCCGCGAGGAGGGCGACTCCATCGTCATCGGAGCGGGCACCACCCATCACGCGGTCATGAACAACGACCTCGTGAAGCGGTACGTGACCCTTCTCGCGCAAGCGACCGCAACGGTCGCTGACCCGCAGATCCGTCACCGGGGCACGATGGGCGGATCCCTCGCCCATGCTGACCCGGCGGGTGATCTGCCAGCTGTTGCCGCGGCGCTCGATGCCACGTTCACCATCGCCGGCCCTGGTGGTCGTCGCACAGTGGGGGCGTCCGACTTCTTCGTCGACTACTTCACGACGGCTGTTGGTGACGACGAGGTGCTCGCGAGCGTGAGCTTCCCGAAGCGCGAGGGCTGGGGCTCTCACTATGAGAAGTTCAATCGGACGGCTCAGGCATGGGCGATCGTGGGTGTGGCTGCTGCAGTTCGAATGGAAGGCGGGCGCATCGCTGAGGCCCGCATCGGCCTGACGAACGTCGGCACGACACCGATTCGGGCTCGCTCGGTGGAGGCAGCCCTCGTCGGCGCTGCTGACGCGGCAGCGATCGCGGCTGCGTCAGAGTCGGCGGCTGATGGCACTGCGCCAACGACCGACATTCACGCTGATGCCGAATACCGCAATCACCTCACCCGTGTGCTCACCAAGCGGGCAGTTCAAAAGGCTTCCGGGTTGTAGCACCGTTCTCGGATCGGCGTATTCGTCCGTGGCCCCTTCGAACTATGAGGTCGGTCAGGGGCACGATTCGTCGAGTTTGACGGAATTGAGGGTGACGATGTCAACCGAGGAAAGGGGCGATCCAGCTGAGGGCGCCTGCGAGCAGACCCTCCAATTCGAGTCGAAGAACTGGATTCGGCCTTCGCCGGAGGCATCGGCCTGATCCATGAGGTAGCTACCTTGGGCCTGAAGGAGATCCTGCGCATCCTGAAGGACCATCCCGACGACGGACGGCATCACGGGGGTGGGCGGGTCACTGGGCGTGACGTTTGTAGGCGGCTCATCATTGGCTGGACTTGGAGGTTGACCGGTGCCGGAGTCGGGTATGCCAGCCGGGCTGGGCTGTGTCGGGCTGAGATCAGTCGCGGTGGGCTCGCTGCTCGTGCGGGCGCCGAGCATGAAGGCCGCGACAAGGCCCGCGACGACGAGGAGTAAAACCAGGAAGATGCGACCGCCCCGGCGCGGCGGCTCTGGAGTGCGCGCCGCCCTGCTGGAAGGCGCTGCTGCTGGCCCGGTTGGCTGGACGCGCGGGCTGATTGGAGAGAGCGCGGGAGCGATTGGAGCCGGCCCAGCCACCGGGGTACCGCAGGCTGAACAGAACTTCGCGCTGGGTGTGGCGAGCGGCTGCCCGCATTCTGAGCAGTAGGTCACGGTCGCCGTCATCGTCGCGGAATCCCGCGATAGAGGACGAATCCGCCGCCGATCGCTACGGCGACACCGATGACCGCCCAGATCACCTGCCCGGACATCACGCTGCCCTGGAGGAATCCCGAGCCGAGCGCGAACCAGGTGAGACCGACCATGATGAGCACGATACCGATGGCACGGCGCATCGGGCTGAGATGTTTCATGGGCCGACCCTGCCACATCCCGAATCGGGCCGCACGCAATTACCTCGCTGGTCGTTTGCGGTGGAATCACAGGCACAAGGTGAGAGGATGCAGACATGCCAGCACATAACGGGCCCAGCGTCCTCGTCACGGGGATCCACTCAGCGATAGGCGAGTATCTCGGCTCGGAGTTCATGGGCCACGGCTGGTTCGTCGTGGGGGCAGATTCGTCGCCTCGCACCTCCCACTTCGCTCGGGCTCAGGTGCAGACGGACCTCACCGACGTCGACTCCTACTCCCGCGCGGTTCGTCGTGCTGCACTGCTGGGTAATGGACTGGACTGCGTCGTGAACACCGATGAGGTCCCGGTTTTCGGCGAGCAGGGCGAGGCATTCGTCCGGGCTGCATTTGCGCAGGCGCTCGCGGACATGAGCGGTTCGGTCGTGAACGTTCTGGCCGAGGCGCGGAGCGAGGGGCTCGACCGATCGTTCGTCCAGGGAAGAACAGCCGAGCTAGCTACCCTGAACGGGGGTTCCCGAGTGAACACGGTAGCCCCGAATCTCTTGGACCCTGCCTCGTCATACCGGGGCGCTGACGCCGATGAGTTTCTCGCCAGTCTCAACGCGCACGAACCCGTGGTGCACCGAAGGCCGACCCTTGACGAGGTTGCCGCTGCCGCTTTCCTCATTGCGGCTGGACCGCTGAGTGGGGTCACCCTTGAAGCCGGAGACATCCTTCCGCTCTTGCGCCACTAGCCGCCAATGCGGATCGGTGACTCGGTGACCTCAACGCTGGTGGGGGAGCCGGCCCCAGCGCAGCTGCCGTTGAGGCGGCACAGGGTTGATCCGAGCCCGGTGACATCAACCTTCGCCGTTGCGGAGGTCGTGGTCCAGAGCAACGAGTAGTTCTGGCCATCAGCGCCGGTCAACTGGCAGATCTGGACGGACCCGGATGGGCCAGCGGAGCCGCAGCGCTGCATGCGTGACCCGACGAGCCACGAGTACGTGGTGCGCCAGCCCTGCTTCGCCGCTGGAGTGCCGGGGTTCAACTGCCCGCCAAGTAAGTCGTAGTCGCTGCCGGACCATAGGTACCAGTAGGTCGAGTCGATGCCGTACTGCACAGATTGGATGAACGACTGCGAGATGTAGGCCGCGGTGGTCGCATCGCTGAGTGGCACGCGCCCCTCAGAGGAGCTCGCAAGCCCGTAGTTCAACTCGGTGTCGAGGATCTCGCGGTTGGCTGGTGCCCCGTTGACTGCGAGCATCGTCTTGAATTGCGCGACGAGGTCGACCCGGCTCGCCGGAGTCCCACTGGGGAGCGGGTAGGCGTGCACCGAGAACGCATCGACGGGCCAGTCCTTCGCTTTCAGGGCCGTCAGGTACTGGGTGTACTGGTTGGCGAAGGTGCCCGACGCACGCACCCCGGTGCTCGCGGCGACCACCTGCACGGAACCAGAGCAGCCCTTGAGGGCGGCGTTCGCCTTATCAGTGAGGTCGGCGAGCTGCTGCTGAGTGCCTGACCAGTAGCGCGAGATGTTGCCCTCATTCCAGACCTCGTACCCGCCGATCGCGCCGCCGTACTTGGTGCAGATGGCCTTGAGGAAGTCTGCGGCGTCATTGAGATTGCTTGGTGGGGCGCTGTCGCCCTTGCCGCCGCTGGCCCATGCGGGAGTGTTGCCGAGGACATAGAGCACGCCGGCCCCGAGGGCTGATGCCCGCTGCACGGTCGCATTGAGCTTGGACCAGTCGTAGACACCCTTCGACGTCTCGATCTCCTTCCAGGAGACCCCGACATCCCACAGCCGAAGCGATCCGGTCTGGACCTCCGGGCTCACCCAATCGACAGGTGCGGTGAGGCCGAAGAGGGAGGCACGCACCGGGTCGGTGACGGGGGCGGCATAGCCGGCGAATGGCAGGGTGACGCCACCGCCGGCACCGCTGCCGGCGCTCGCGGATTCAGGCACTACGGAGGGTTGGACGGCTGCGACGATGGCATTCTGCTTCGCGAAATCCTCGACCGTGTAGAGGATGTTCGACTCGCAAGCGTCGGCCCTCATCTTGATGTCAGCGATCTCCCCAGGGCTGAGCGAGAGACCCCAGGCCGCGACGTTCGTGAGCCGGGCGACGACCCCGTTGCAGGCTTCGACGCCGGGCTTGAGGTTGAAGGCGCCGATGGTCTCGGCGTACTGCCAGACACTCGCTACGCGCAGCAGGCAGCCGACATCCCGATTGCAATATCTGATCCACTCATTCAAGGCCTGGGATTCGTCTGATGCATCCGACGTGATGAGGCTGAGTGCAGTGAGTTCCTGTGTTGTGTAGAGCTTCTGGGTCACCTGCAACGGGGTCACGCCCTTGGCGCGGGTCTTCACCGGGGCGGTCGACGTGTTCGTGGCCCACGCGAGGCGCTGCGCCGGGGTTCAGGCGTAAGCCCCTTGGCCCCACGCCTCCTTGTAACTCATGATCGGGGCGATGTTCAGGCCCTTGGCTGTCTTCTGGGTCGCGCCGAGCGCAGTGACCCAGGTGCCTCCCGTCATGCTGCAGCGGGGGCCGACCCGAGGCTTGACCTGGGCGAGCGAGATGATCATGCGCTGGCGGAGGTTGCAGCCCTTGGCGTCCTTCTTCCGCGCGGTGGCAGCCGGGATGAACTGCGTAGGCCCGCGATAGCCGACATAGAGCGGGGGCGTGACCGGGACGGTGTCGACGAGCTGCTCGAAGGTGTAACTCGTCGTCGCTGCTTGGGCGGGGGTCGCAAAGCCGATACTCATGGGCAATCCGGATGCAAGGAGTACCAGCGAGATTTTGGACGTTGCGACGCGGCGCATATTCATGCTGCAATCATTACTTACCTAGCTGCCCCACGTCACCTCAACCCTCACATGGTCGCTATCACGATTTTTCGGCACTGCCGAAACCGCGATGTCGAATGGGCCGGCGAGCCCTGCCTTCTTGAGATACGTCACGACCTTCTTGGCCCGCTGACGGGCGAGCTTTTCACTAGAGGCATCCGAGTTGCGCATTTCACCCGTGACGACGCTCGTGGTGCGTACTCCCTTGGGCACGGTGGCGACCAGATCTCTAATGGCGGCTCGCGCTGAAGCGTCGAGTTTCTTCTTGCCGGATGGGAATGTGAGGATGACTTTGGCAGGGCTCGTGGCCTTCGCAAAGACCCTGAGCCCGATGGAGGCGCTGCGTACCGCGCCGCTCGGAGTGAATCCGTTCACCTGAAGCACGTGGCTTCCTGCGCTGGCATCTGCCGGGATCGTGACCGCGGTGCTGAAAGCACCATTCGCATCAGTTGTGGTTGCGGCAAGGAAGGTGCTCGGTTCGGTGAGCCAGAGGTAGACCGTCGTGCCGGGCGCGTAGCCGCTGCCGACGACCGCAACGCTGCTACCCGCGCTCGCGCCGAAGGGTGCTGTTGATTGGATGGTTGTTGTCTCAGCGGAAATCGTCCAGCCCGCACTGCTCGTGGTGAGTCGCGATCCGGTGATCGTTGGTGCCGCAACGGAGACTGCGGTAGCGCCGTTATCGAAAACGGATGCCTTTCCTGCCTCGACGGATATCCCACCTGCAACGACTGCGAGTTTGCGATCGGTCTCAAGCGGGCTCTGTGCTCCGGCGGCAGGGCACGAGGTACCGGGGGAGAAGGCGCGACGCATGGCGGACCAGGCTGCGAGCGAATCAGGCGTGCCGGACCATAGTTGAACGCCGAGAAGGCTGTACGAGGTAGCCGTGTAGAGGTACCAGAAGGTGGCGTCAATGCCCAGGCTTTGGGAGTCAAGGTATGTCTGCTTGATGAGGCTGGCGCCCTCAGCGTCGGAGTATGAACGGCCCGGTGTGGCGCCAGGCCCAGCGAGACCGTAATTGACCTCGGTGTCGAAGATGAGTCGATCAAGGATGGGTGAACCGGCTCCCAGTTGGTTCACTACGGTGTTCTGCCAGTAGACGATGTCGTTGACGCGATCCTGAGGGCCGAGGTTTCCAGCCGGGTAACTGTGAATTGCGAAACCATCGAATGGGAACCCGCGTGTGCCGAGGGCGGCGAGGAAGGGTCCAACGAATCTGCGCATGGATGCGCGTAGTCGCAGGGTGACGGAAGGCAGGAGGACGATCGCATCTGGCTGCTTTGCCTTGATGATGGGGTAGGCGGCTGCGGTGAGGTCGGCCATCTGATCGGCTGTCCCCGTCCAGAAGGTGGAAAGGTTTGCCTCATTCCACAACTCGTACGCCGCGATCCGCGACCCGTAGCGGTCGACGACCGCTGATACATAGGCCTTCCAATCATTGATGTCGCGGGGTGGACTCGCGGTGCCTGCGCCCCAGCGAGGGTCGCCGGCGCCGGGGTTCGCGGCGGCCCACTGCGGTGTCATCCCGAGCACGAGGAGGGGCTTCGCACCGGCGGCCTCTGCCTTCGAGACCTGCGCATCGAGTGCTGTCCAGGTGAACGATCCCGCAGCGGGGTTGACGTCCTTCCAGGTGACACCAAGATCCCAGAGACGATGCATCCCGGCACTGATGGGGATGGCGCCGGTGACCTCGGGCGCGACCTCCAGCGAGACGAAGTTCGAGGAGGGAGGTGTGCACGCGTGCATGCGCGCAACGCCATTAACATCAGCAGCGCGCACAGTGCTACCGCCGTGCATCGTCACAGCAAGGAGGGCGGCGGCGATGACGCCGCAGCGCCCTACCCGCGCTGTTATTGCCATCGGCCGAGCCAGCGCGGCGCCCCGGTGATCATGGCCGTGACGGACGCACCGAACGCCGCACCAAACCCCATTGAGCCGGCGCCAAGAAAGGGCAGTATCAGGCCGACGAACCAGCCGCCGACCCCGAGGACTGCTCCGGTGACGATCGCGAAGCCGAGTCGTCCCCGGATGGATCCCGAGCGGGCAGGTGGCGAGGCGCTCGTTGGCAGTGGGGCCGGCGTGCCGGATCCGGTTACGCCGGCCACCTCGCGGAGCAGTCGTTCGATGTCGTCATCAGCCATGGGTCAATTCTGCTGCAACAGGTTTGATACCGGGTGGACATCGCGGTTAACGGAACGGATTCTCCCAGTTGGTGAATCTGCCAACTGTGTGTCATTACCCACTCGTGCCTTCAACCACAAACAGTCGCCGCGTGTTCGCATCCACTATCGCGGTCTCCATGCTCGTCATCACCCTTCTTCCGAACTAGGATCCGCAGCACTAGGAGCCGTGACGCCGTTGATTCGGGGCACGGGGTACTCTCGGCATTAAAGAAAGGGGTCACCATGACCATGTTGCAACCGGAGAGCCGGTCCTGGACAACCACGAAGATCGTCGCGGTGATCGTCGCGATCGTCACCGTCGGCTACATGCTGCCGTGGGCGCTTGCTGCAGTTCGCGATGTCCCGCACTGGGGTGTCTTCTGGCTCAACCTACTGCTGGGCTGGACCCTGATCGGCTGGATCGTTGCGCTCGTGCTCTCGCTTCGCTCGCCGAGTTACATCGTCAAGGGCTGACGACCTTACGAGGCTAGCCTGGGGCGAGGTGGCGGCTACCTCAGGAACGACCACATGATGATCGCCGACACGGCCACGAAGACCGCTAGGTCGATCACCATCATTCGCTCGTCCAAGCGAATGGCCCCTGCCTCGTCACCCTCCCTCGCCTTCCAGGATGTCGCCAATGTCTGGATGAGCGTGGTGAGGACGAACATGAACGAGGCAATGTAGAGCACATCGAGCATGACAAGGTAGCCACCGTCCGGCAGATTCGACAGGGCGCTCCACTGCATGGCGACGAGGGTCAGCAGCGCGGTGATTCCGAGGCCAATGCGGGCTTCGATGAGGCCCGGCGGAACATGGAAGATGAGGCTCGCGGTAGCGACGACGAGGATGAGTGGCAGCAGCACCTTGACCGACGTAGCAAGAAAGGGATGCGTGACCGGGATAGTGATGGTCACCCGCGAGTAGACGTCATTCTCCCGGCTATTGAGGTTGCCGAAGTTGGACGAGTACCGGATGTCTTCGACCGCGATGGTCGGCTCGTCGATGTCATATCCCGGCACCGTGACCTGAGGATCGATGGCGATGGCATTGCTGTCAAGCACATAGGTCAGCTGGTCAGCTTCGAGTCGCTGATCCTCAAGTTGAATCCGTAGCGTCTGCTCGCCGAACGGGAATTGCGCGAGGTCGAAGTTGGTGTTGAACGCACCCTGATACCGAATCGCGAAGTACAGCGACCCATCGGGCTGGGGAACCGGCTTCGCCGTTAATGGGACAGCGGTAAGCGCCCACCTCTCGTATGGATTCATGACCTCGATTGACTCATACGGTGCCAGTTCGGGGTTCATCCATCGCATCCAGACGTAGATGTCGGCCATGAAACTGTTCGTTGCAAGGTCAAGGGTTTGGATGTTCTCGATGTAGGCACCCACGACGACCTCATCGGCCTTCGGTTCGACACCGTCGCCTGAGGTAGCGACCGCAGCTCTCGTTGGCGAGCTGACCGCGACGGCATCGGCAACCGCGACGCAGGTGGTGAATCCGATGAACAGGATGCCAACCGCTATCAGTCGACGTGCGTGCAAAGCAACAGTTGGTCCCATAAGCGTGCAGGCTAGCGCTCCCTAGATGACACAATAATTCAGTGAGTGTTTTTGCCTCGGATGTCGACGGTGACGACCACGTGCGTAGAGCGAACGCGGTTGGTGGCGCCGAGGGCGGTGACAGCAACTTTCTGGTCGAGCGGCCAATCCAACAGGCCAACCTCATCGAGGAAGAAGACGCCGCGGAAACCGAGCGTACGTTCAGTGACGGGGGCGCTGAGCTGAGTGAGGGCGGCGATCAAGAGACGGGCGAGGTTGCTCCCTTGATTGGGCAGGGCGGGGCTGGTCAACGTGAACCTGATGAGCCACCGCCGGTTCAGGCACCTTCCCGACCGGGAGTGTTCTCGCGGGCGTGGGCCGGGATCAAACGTGGAGTGTCAAGCGTCGGCCGCGGACTTGGCAACGCATTTCGTGACCTTGGTTTCGGCAGGATCTTCGGTGATCGACGAGCGGCGCCGAACCCCTCTGATCTGGGTGCAGCCGAGGAGGCGAGCGCACGACGTGAATATCAGGCGTCGGGTGGTCGCACCGTTGATGACACCCGCTTTCGGCAGGTGGTCGGTCCCAGCCGCCCATGGATGGCCAGACTGTTCGGGGCTGGGCCCGGCGGTCGCGGTTCGGCGAATGCTGCGGGCGCCGCGGCGCGAGGGGCTGTCGAACTCGATCACTTGCGTGGGCTTCTGGGAACCAGGTCCCTTTCGCCCGGGATGCAGGCGTATCAGGCGTCCAGAGGGCGTGGGCCGGATGTGCCATTCATGGCACCCACACCCGACAACGTTAAATATGGTGAGCAAAAGGAGCGCCGTCCGGTCGGCTTCACTCCGAACTCCTCGTGGGCGGTGCGCCCACATTCACCCGCGGCGAGCGAGTTACTGGGAGCCAATCGTGGGGTGAGCAAGTCAGGCAGCATGCCGAGCGATGCGCTGGATGGTCTAGGCAAGGCTCGCCAGGATGCGGAGAAAGTCGGCGATTACACACCTCCCGGGATGATTCGCGGGGCGGATCAGGCGGAATTGCGTGTGCGTGTGCAGGAGCGCAGGCTGAAGTCGCGTCGAGTTGTGAGCGACCTCGCGAAAGTCGATCCGCAGGCTGGCGCTCACTACCGAATGAACCGGACAAGGCAGAAGGCCAACGCGGCGTTGGGGGCTAACAATGTCATTGGTGAGGCCGATATTGAGGATGAAGAAGCAGACCTGTAGTGGGACGAACGAGTGGGTGAGGTTCACGGCATGATCGCAGTGACTGACGCTCATCTGTTGTGACGTGCGCGCGTCTCGCTGGCAAACCGCCTTGGGCGCGGGGTGAGGAGGGTTTCCCTGTGTGCAAGAAAATCCTCGAGGCGGCATTGGCGTTTACCCTCATGTCATGTATGGGGATCGCCTCGGTTTCGATCGCGCCGGCTGCGATAGCCGAATCGGCTGCCTCGCCGGAAGCGGTTCAGGTGAACAACTGCACCAATCTCGTGGTGAAGCCGCGAACGCTGAATCTCACCTGCGATGGTGCGCAGACATTCCTCATCGATGGCAAAGAGTACGCAGGCAGCACTGGGCGGCTTTCCAGACTCGTGTGGGCGACATGGGGACCCCGCCAGGCGAAGGGAACCGGCGTCCTCGTGACGGCGGGCAGCGGCACCATTCGTAGAAACGTCCAGGTGAGCTTGAGCAAGGTGAGGAAGCAGAACGGCATTGCCGTCTTTGCCGAGGGATTTGCGCCGGCTCGCCCCTCGGACGCCGCAACCACCTGCACAAAGGACCGCAGGAAGACGCGCCTGTCTACCTCGAAACCGAGCACCAAAGCCCTCCTCGAACGCGAGATCCGCACATCCACGAAAACCGGCGGCCTCATCGGGACCCCGCGGTTCTCCGAACTACGCAACTGCCCAGCACCGATTGCGCCACGCATCTTGGACCTGCTTCACACCCCCGCCAGCATCTACGACCAGATGTAGATCGCCTAAAGCGGGGAGCCATATCGCCAGCGAGAAGTGCGGAGCGTCACCAAGGATAGGCGATGATCTCGAATTCTACCCACGCGGAATTTGGCAGACGCTTTGCCTTAATGGTCCAGATCGGGTTGCTGTTTGGGTCGGTGTTCCACTTTCGCCAGCTACCTTCCTGGTATTTTTGTGGGAACTCATAGATCCCGGGTCCGCTCAGTCGCAGCTCGGAATCCAAGTATGTATTCAGGGCAAAGAAGTCCACGATTGTCTCGTTGGATTGGCCCTCTTTCACCAGATGAATGGCACCCGAAATATCATCTCCGTTATAACGGGTTCCCTCAGCGCACACCGTATCCCAAGATCGCCAATCGTCCTTGGTGTCATAAATTACCCAGGACACGTAGCTTCGGCTGGAGCCGGTTTCGTTCTTGAAGCACACGCGAGTCGACTTGGGGTACCAACCCTGTGCGCGTTGACCCTCGGGATTCTCAAGTGGTTCAGTGGTTAGGTCGGCGGAGTCCGTTTCGACTGGTGCTGCCGATTCGCCCGAAGTCTCGGGCACAGTTGGCGATGTGGCTTCAGAACCCTCGACCACAGAGGCGGATGATTCGGGTGGCGCTGCCTCTCGAGTTTGGGAATTCGCACATCCAGCGAGCATCGCTACGGCACAGATCGTACTCGCAAGACCCAATTGGGCAATCTTCACTTCGTCATCTCCTTGACTATGCTTCGAATTTACCGCTTCTTGCCGCACATTCCGCACCAAACGGCCCCCCCACTTCGGATGGGGTGATCACCATCAGACGGGTACGCAGCCCAATGCATATTGCGCTGGGTGAGAGCCACTGCGCCGTTGACCACTGAGCCACTGCGACGCTGGTAGGTGAGTCGTGGCACCGTTGCTGATGGTGTTGCGTGAGACGGTCGTCGGGTCAGTGCCGTCAACCAGGGGTTTTGCCGGGGGTAATCCAAGATGAGGAGTACGGCCATTGGGCAGCAGGCCTGGCGAAGGTTCGCTACCGACCGAGTCCGAATAGGACTGAGTTTTCAAGGCAGCAACCTGTGGAGTCCTCTGAAGATGCCCGCCGGATCGGCTACGTCGCGTACTTCACCTGAATCTGAGTGCTTGGCGTGAATGGTCGGGCCGCATCGAACGCAGCACCTGTGCGAAGTGGGTGGTCAGGGGATGAGGTACATGGCATTCGGGAGAAGGAAGCCGCCTCTCAGGCTTCCTGAAGACATGTCGCTCACCTGATCGCCGATGCTTGCGACGATGCGGTAGCCATCGCGCTGCAGGGCGGCCCGCTCACCTGACTTGTAGGCGTCGGCGCTGAGCCCCGTCTCGTCTGGCGCACGCAAAATGAGCCTGTCCCAGCCGGTGATTCCGTGCTGTTCAAGACACGCTTGCGTCCAAGGTCTAGTGGTTTCGGCGCGTCCGGTCATGATGACGACACGGATGCCTGCCGTTCGTAGACGGGTGTAGAGGCGGCGAACCGGAACGATGGGGGTGCTCCTGCAGGACTCGTTGAACGCATTCCAGCCCTCCTGATCGAACGTAAAGTCCGTGCCCTTGTAAAACTCGTAGTTGCTCAGGAGCGTCTCGTCGACGTCGAAGACGACGGTCGCCTTGCACGACCGCGGGTTCCCACCGCACTCATTGGCGATCCACCGTTTCACCCAGTCGAATGCTGCGGTAGCGATCTCAGCCTGCTGCCGCAACGCCTTGCCTGAGTCGTAGTACGCCTCGACCTCGGTGGCGAAGCCTGGGCCGACGAAGTACGGGGTGTTGGCTGTCAGTGGAGGGAGGTTTTGACCCGTGCCCCAAATCGGTCTGCCGGCCGCAGTCGATCCGGGATCCACCGGCACCACCTGCGCCGAGGCTGGTGATGCGACTAGAACGAACTCCAGCAGTGCTGCCGTCAGGAGAATCACGATGCGACGCATTGAAGAATCCTAAGGCCCATGCGCGGTATTTGGGCTCAATCGGTGGCGCAGGTGGCGTCATTGCGAGGGCAGATATCGGGGACTGGCTGCCTAGATTTGCGGTCGGCGAATGCTGACGAGCGTGCAGGCATCATTGTCGCTGGCCGCCAGAACTTCGATCCGACAATCGTGGATCTCGGATACTTGCAAGACGAGGCCGGTTGCGGGGAGGCTGATGATCAACTCATCCACGTCTGCGTCGACGAGAGCCCGGATGCCAACTGGTTCCAGTGGTGACTGCTCGGATCCTGCGCACTGGGCGATCAGTCCTTCAATGAAGTCGACGAGTGCAGAAGGGTATGGGTCGAGGCGAGTGAGCGGCTCCACCTCATCACCGTCGATTGTGGTGTCGAATCTGGCAGCTACATCGGTGAGCCGGGTCAGGAGCACCGCGAACGGGGTGTCATGACCGTTGCGAGAGGATGAGATCAACCCCAGCCGATTACGAATCATTGTTGCCTCAGTGGCCGCGGTTGCGCGAACCCACGGGTCGTCGATGGCCAAGGTTCCGTCGGCGACGCCCTGCAGGAGGTCGCGCGTTGACGTCGTCAGGAGGTCCCAACTCTTGCGGGTGGCAACCTGCAAATCCTGTTCAACCCTTTCATTGAGAATTCGCTCCCAGATCGCAGCAGCCCGCTGCTGTTGCGCCGCGACGTTGCGATCAACCCACACGATCACATAGGCAACACTGACCATGTAGCAGCACACGATGAAGGCGGCCACGATCGGCTCGACCCGGCAACTCGCTGGCATGGCGAGTGCGAGGGCTAGGCCCGCGAGGGCGAAGGCCGCGACGATGCCGAGTTGGATCGCGCGATGTCGGCTGGCGTTGAGGAGCAGCAGGGTTCCGCCGCCACTGACGCCGTACATCAGCCACGAGACGCTTGAGACATCGGAACAGTCCGGTGCTGAGGTCGCGACATGGATGATGACGCCCAAGCCGGCGCAGATGCCTGCGATGGTCAAAAGGAATCTGGCCCGCGTGTTCCACCCGAAGCACAGAGCAATGTTGACGAAGACATACGTCACGATGGCGATCAGGACCACCTGCGGGGTGGGGAGTGGCTCGGCGATCACCCAACTCGCCAAAAGGAGGAAGATGATCGTGCCGAGCATTCCAATTCTGCTCGTGAGCGAACCGTCGATGAGCCCGACGCGAAGGGGCACCTCGTTGGAATGAGTGCTGCTCGTGCTGAGAGCCGATATCGGCAGGGTGAGCGTTACTGTCGTTCCTTGAATTGCGCTTGTCTCAACGGATACCGTGCCGCCGACAAGGGTTAAACCGGACCTCATGCCCTCGCGGATCCCGAAGCTCTCGGCAGCATCTCGGGCAAACCCCGAGCCGCAGTCGTGGATTCGGATCGTCATTGAGTCCAGACAGTCGACGTCGATGTTGGCGGTGGTCTGACCCGAGTGACGATCGACGTTGCGAAGCGCCTCAACGACTGCGTCTCGAATCGTGTCGGCGATGTGAGCGGGCAGGATTGGGTCCGCATGGATCGTGACCGCGCAGGTGACCCGAGATGCACCGTCGGACGCCAAGGCGGACGCGATGACGGCACTCGCGCTCGTGTCATTGGCGTAGGTCGATCCGGCGCCGATCCCGTCCAGATCACGTTGACAGATCTGCCGTGCGACCGAAGCGCTGGTTTCGGGAATTCCCATGGAGATGCCGGCGAGGGTATTGAGGACGGTCTCGTGGATTCGTCGCTCAATGGCAGTCTGGGCGGCGAATATTCGCCGTTCACCGCGTTCGCGCTCCTCGGCGGCGCGCAAATTCGCGATGAGCCGATCTCCGTCTTGGATGAATCGAACCCAGACTCCTTGGGCCAGAATCAGTCCGGATCCGCTCAGGATGAGCAGAAGTGGGCTCATAAGCCCATGCAGGGGAGATGTGTCAATGAATGCTGCGGCGGGAGGCGCGCTATACCTGACGTAGGCATCAAGTGCGGCGGCGCAGATCAGCACAATGAGGGCTAGGCGGGTGGAGAAGTTGAAGATGGCTCCAACGATGATGGCAAATGAGACCACGCCGATGATGACCCAGCCCGGGCCGCCGAGTGGCGCGATGATCAGGGGAGAGGCGAGGATGAGCGAGGCTGCGATTGTCGAGATGCCCGCGCGAAACCGGCGCACAACAGGGAGTAGGGCGATGCACCAAAGACCTAGGGCCACCGCGTAGATCGCCCATTCCCGCCAGTCGCGGATGCCTTGGCCCAGCCACAGTAGGTAGAGGCAGGGGACGAACGTGGCGACTGCCGCGACATTTAGGGCAGTATTTGCACCGACTTTAAGGACATTCGACTGACGTGGGGGCGCAGACTCACCTGCGACACGAGTCACCTGTGGGTGTGTGCGGCGTTGAGCATGAAGACATTGATCGTGTCGTACCAGATTTCATTGAGTGCCTGAACCGCAGCACTCGTGCTTCGCTCGCCGTTCGCGAGGGCCTTGGCACCCGCAGCCCCCCATGCTGCTGACCAGACGGCATAGCCTGAGTCGAGGCCGACCTCCTGCAGGTGGGCGGCGAATTCGTCAACGGTCATCTTCCCGGAGGTGATCGACGCGGCGAGGGCGACCCCATCACCAGCCTCGATGGTGTCGACGCCAATGCCGATACCCCCGAAAAGGCCGAGGGACTGGAGTGACGAAACCGCGGTTGAACTGACGACGAAGTAGGTGATGGCGCGTGCTGATTGAGTGATTTCGAGGTCGGCTGTCTGCTCATCCTTGGGGATGAGTGCTGTCTCGAGGGATAACTGGTTGGTGATGAGCGAAAGATCGCCCGGAAGGGCGTTCTGCGGATCCGATGCTGCTCCAGGCTGCCCGAGGACGGTCGCGAGATAGGCCTCGTTCGCAGCACCGGCGCGCACCAGGAAGTTCGTATAGCCGGAGATGAAACTCAGCGCTTCGCTACCCCCGGAGCCGGACTTGCTCGGCATGGCGCGCACGACCGCAACGGCGTCGGGGAAGAATACGTCGAGGGCAGCCTGCTGTTCTGCAACCACTCGGGCTGCTGAGATCAACTCAATCTCATCGAATCCGCCCCCTACGGATTCCTTGAGCGCCTTGAGGACGGCCTCGGCATAGGTGACCCAACCTAGGGCAGTTGGCATGCTCAACTGCTGGTCGAGCCCGAGGCCGGAGACATCCGACGAGGTGACGATCAGGGCCTCGGCCTGGGCAAGTGTTCGGTCGATGCTGGCGAGCAAGAGGGCCTTCGCTGAGTCAAGGCCGCCCTCGCGCAGGTTCGTGCGCGCCTGCGCTTCACCTAGGTCATTTGCCAACCGTTGGTAGGCGTCTGCAGCGAGTCCGTACGCGGTCGCTGCATCCCCCGCAAGGAGCGCAGTGCGCGCGAGATCGGCCTGGCTGGCGATGACCGAGCGTTGGTTGGCGGGCAATGAGGCACCATTGATCTCGTCATCGATCCTTGCGATGAGTGCGCCTGCGGTGTCAGCACCTTCGGTGGCGACACCTGGTGCGATTGAGTATTGGGTGGTTGCCGGGGGGACAAAGGGGGTTCCGGTGAACGTTTCGAAAGCTTCGGCGATGTTGAGGACAGGCCGGACAGTAACGCCCATGGTGGCGCCAAACGCGACCATATCCTCCTCTGGGCCATTGGGCGTGGTCGTTGACATCATGTTGCGGAGGGGGAGCAGGACCGTCGTATAGCCGGCGGCGGCGGCCGATTTGATCTTCGTCGACGTTCCACTGATCGGCCCGATTGAACCATCGGGGGAGATCGTTCCGGTCATGGTGACGCCTGCGAGTAGTGGCACATTGCGAAGTGCCGCAAGCAATCCGACGGTCAGTATGCCGCCAGCAGATGGGCCATCGATCGGGCCGGTGATGGTGAAGTGAATATCGACGGCCTCGGGGTC
>CAMCSO010000033.1 GCA_945877545.1 Bifidobacterium breve
CATGCAGGCTGACGGCGACACAGTTGAGATCATGAATGTGGAACCGATCGAGGCCAAGCTCGAGGCATTCGGCTGGTCGGCCCTTCGCGTCGATGCCAACGATGTGCCAGCACTGAGAGCGGCGTTGGCGACCACCCGGGCTGTGTCCAGCCGACCATATGCGCTCGTCTGCGACACCGTTCCAGGCAAAGGTGCAGCGACCATCGAGGGATTCGAGCGAACTCATTATGTCCGCGCGAGTGACGAGGTCTGGGCGAGGGCACTGGCCGATGTTCAGGAGCGAAGTTGAGCATGGGGGCCAAAGTGCGGAAGTGGAGGAGTCTAGGTGAGCACGGACGTTAACGATGGCGGTGCCGCGGCAGGCCTCGCTGAGGCAGGCCGAATCACCGAGCTGAGGACCTACCGCTGGGACGCACAGCCCAACTGCCTGTGGGTAGAGGTCGAGACCGCATCGGGGATTGTCGGTCTGGGGGAGACCTTTTACCAAGCGCGAGCGGTCGAGTCCGTCATCCATGACATGGTCGCGAAACTCCTCATCAATGAGTCGGCTGAACTGCGTAACAAACACGCATGGAACCTATTCGCCTGTGCGAACTTTTCGGGCTATGCCGGCGCGGAGATGCGAGCCTTCAGCGCAGTCGACATTGCCCTTTGGGATATCGCTGGGCAACTGCTCTCGCGCCCGATTCACGCGCTCCTTGGTGGCCGTGTTCGCGACTCGATCGCGATCTACAGTTCGTGTGCGGATGCCGGCACGTACGAGGACTCCACCCGATCGTGGGAGGACCCAGCAGGACTGGCGCGGGAACTGCTCGCCTCCGGGATCACCGCCATGAAGATATGGCCCTTTGATCGTTTTGCACCCCAGATCGATGCGGGTTTTGTGACCGGTCCGGCAGGATGGTCGGCGATGGGGCCGCCTGGGAGTTACATCTCAGCGAGAAACCTCGAGGCGGGTATTGCGGGGGTTCAGCAGATTCGTGACGCTGTCGGCAATGAAATGGAGATCATCATCGAGGGTCATTCTCGGTGGGATGTCAATGCCGCCCTGCGAATCCTCCATGCCCTTGAGCCGTACGACATCCTGTGGGTCGAGGACATCATCCAGCCCGACAGCGTTGGGGATTTGCGCAGGCTTGCTCAGGAGTCGCGGGTACCGCAGGCCGTGAGTGAGCGGCTTTTCACCAGGTACGCTTACCGGGATGTTCTTGAGATGAACGCGGCTCGCATCGTCATGCTCGACGTGGCATGGACTGGCGGCATAACGGAATCCGCTCGCATTTGTGATCTCGCCGACACCTACCATCTGCCGGTCGCTCCACATGATTGCACCGGGCCAGTCACGGCGTTTGCAAACCTGCACCTATGTGCGGCGAAGACGAACATCATCACGACGGAGACGGTTCGCGGGTTTGTCGATGGCTACTACGCGGAGGTTCTTGATTCGCGGTTGCCTATTCACCGTGGCCAAGCGACATTTCCGACCAGGCCCGGTCTCGGAGCTGCATTGAGCGACGGATTCAAGGGTAAATCTGACGTCCAGGTGATGAGAAGCACGGCATGACGTTGGAGTCGTTCGCTACGTGAGGAAAGGAAGGGTGGGAGCATGGCGTCGTTGGACGGACGAACAGCGATCGTGACCGGAGCGGCGGGAGCGATTGGCAGGCAGACAGTTCGACAACTGCTTGATGCGGGCGTTGGGCCACTGGCCATCGTGGATCTTCCCGGGTCGGGTATTGAGGAGGTTGCAGCTGAATTCACCAGTGCCACATCGACCGTTCTGGGCTTCGGCATCGATGTCTCTGATCGAAAGGCCTTCGGTACGGTGTGCGAGAGTTTGTCTTCGGTCGATGTGCTGGTCAACGTGGCCGGGCACTGGCAGATCATCGATTTCGTGAACAGCAATGTTGATGACTGGCAGACGATGATCTCGAGCAACCTCTTCACTGCAATGGTCACCTGCCACGCGGTGCTGCCTGGCATGATCGCCCGCGGGGAGGGCGTGATCGTGAACTTCGCCTCGACGGCGGGCGAGTATGGTTCCATCCGGCCGTCGGCCGCGTATGCCGCTGCAAAGGGCGGGGTCATTGCATTCACGAAATCACTGGCCCGTGAGGTGTCACCCCTTGGAGTCAGGGTCAATGCGGTAAGCCCCGGCCCGATCGACACTCCCGCTCTCAAGGCTGCGAGTGTGGAGGCCCGACGGGAGGCAGAGGCAAGGACACTTGTCGGTCGTCTTGGCGAGCCGAGGGACATTGCCAGCGCCGTGGTCTACCTTGCAAGCGATGCATCGCGATTCGTGACGGGGACCGTCCTTCAGGTGAACGGAGGAAGTCTGCTTTGAGCAGGGTCACTGACGAGTTCAAGGATTTCCTTGGGGAAGATGCTTTCCGACTGCCGTAGGTGCTCTGCCATCGATTCAGCGGCTCCATCGGCATCGCCCGCAATCAGCCGGTCCAGAATTTTCGCGTGCATTGCCAGACCGGACGGCACTCCCTCGGGTTCTGAATGCGTGTGAACCATGCCAGAGATGATGGTGCGGGCCATTGGGGCGAGCAACCCGGGGAGCATCGGGTTACCGCTTGATTGAGCGATACGAACATGAAAGCCCATATCGGCGGCTGCATATCGTTCAGGGTCACCGGCACCCCGCTGCATTTCGGCGAGATAGTCCGCTAGGGCGGCCAAGTCGTCGGTACTTGCTCGTTTCGCGGCCAATCGCGCCGAAGCTACCTCGATGACAGCACGCGCCTCGTACAGGTTCGCAACGGTGATGTTGTTGTCTTGAGAGAAGCGCAAATGGCGTTCGATGACGGTCGACATTGTTTGGGCGTCGGGGTAGCGGACGAAGGTTCCGCGCCCGTTGATCGTGTAGAGGTACCCACGCTCACGCAGATACCCGAGCGACTCTCGAATGACCGTTCGGCTCACAGCGAACTCGATGGCCAAGGCGGCCTCGCTGGGAAGTTTCTCGTCTGCAGTGAGTTCGCTGGAGTGGATGCGGCGTTCGAGTTCTCGCACAACTTCATCGGTCGAAGTTCTGCGCTGTTTGGTCATGTTCTCCCGCGATTCCGGTGGTCAGGACCTGAGATCTCGAAGATTACCCGACTGTCGTGATGCATTGCTGCCCATGAAGGACCCCGAAGCCGGTTTTGGCAGCCTCACCCGTCGCACAGGTCTATATCCGTTCGAGCGCTCTAGCGAGGAGGACGTCGCGAAAACGTCTGGCGCATACATGAAATCGGAAGGCCCGAATACATTCAAAGGGCTTGACATGACCGATTGTTAACAGTTTACTCGGGGGAGTGGCAGTTGCCACAGGAAGAATGAAAGGTGAACTGCATGAGTACAAGAATCCACAAGATTGCCGCTGCAGGTGCGGCGATCGCATTGCTCGGCTTCGGACTTCCGCAGACCGTGGCTAATGCCGCGACGGGGGCTAAGTGCACCGTAAAGACACCACTTGCAAGCTCACAGTGCGACGCGGTCGTCATGGCAACTGTGTCGAAGGTGGCAAATCTCAATCCAATGAAGGCCCGTGCAGTCACGGACTACCAAGTTGCCTACCCAATGCAGGGCCTGCTGTGGCGGTTTGATGAGAATCTGATTCCGCGCATGGACCTGCTGGCCAAGCAGGATGTCTCCAAGGATGGCTTGACGGTCTACCAGACGCTCAAGCCGGGGCTGAAGTACTCGGACGGAACTGCCCTCGTTGCTCAGGACGTTGTCACGGCCTGGCAGAAGCAGATCGAGGCCAAGCAGTCGACGTCCTTCTTCGCGAAGGTGTCGAACGTTGTTGCGACGAGTCCGACCACGGTCACGTGGTCACTGAAGACCGCGTTCCCGGACTTCAACTGGCTGATGGCCAATCAGTCGATGTTCTTGAACCCGACTGAGAAGTTGAAGGACGCCAACTACTGGAGTGCACCGGTGAGTGCCGGCCCCATGATGATCTCTTCATGGACCCCAGGGTCGGACACCATGGTTCAGGTTCAGAACCCGAACTACTGGGCACCGGCGAAGGTCAAGCAGATTACGTACGCTGCGATCCCGGATGCGGCGACCAGGAAACTGGCCTTGCAGTCGGGGCAGGTTGATTACGTGTTCGACCTCGCCTATCAGGGTGTGCAGGATCTTGACAAGAACACCATCAAGTGGTGGGCGCATGCCCTCCCGGGCACCTACCAACTGACAACGAACATGGCCAAGACTGATTCACCGTTGCAGAACGTCAAGAACCGCCAAGCAATCTCGGCGGCCATTGATCGCACGAGGGTGGCCAAGATTGCGTTCTTCGGAACGGTGCTGCCTTCATGTTCACAGACATTCATCAAGGGCAACCCGTATCACCAGTGCGTGCTACCGAATCAGGGCAAGCAGGATCTCGTCCTGGCGAAGAAGCTGCTGACAGAGGCCGGAAACCCGAGTGGGTTCACCTTTGACATGACAGTGTGGGCTCGTCCGGCATGGGCGGAGTCGGCACAGATCATCGCGCAGGATCTCGCGAAGGTGGGCATCATCGCGAACATCACGGTGAAGCAGGACACCGTTGCTATTGCGGACATGAATGCAGGGAAGTACGAAATGATGTTCTCGGGGAACAATGCTCCAACCCCCTACCTGCAACTCGCGAACTGGTTTGGCATAGGCGGAGCCTGGCAGAATTGGTCGAAGGTGAACGATCCGGTCTCGATCGCTGCCATCGATCTGCTGGGTTCGGCGATGAACCCGACCTCGGCCAAGACGCTCTTGGCCACGGCGAACCGAGCGGCCTACGGCAATTCGGTTCATGTTCCGATCGCGGACCGCGCAGTCATCAGTGGGTCACGACTGCCTGTTGGACTGCTCCAGGCGACCATCCCCGGTGAGTGGCTCTACGTGGCCACGACTCCGCTGATCAGTAGTCAGCGGGGACCGGCTGGCTTCAACACGGGAGCGAAGGGCTAGTTCTCGGTGTGATCGGTCTGGTGTGCGGGTCGGTGAAGGCCGACCCGCACACCTCATCGTTGGGTGCGACGTCTGAAATGACCGATGATGTTCGGATTTGAGAAGGGAACAACACAGGTGTCGTTGTCAATGCCACCAGCGGATGTAACAGATATCGCTGCGGATTCAACCCAAGCGGGTCCTAGGCCTCAGCCCATCTGGGAACGGATCCTGCGCCGAACCGGTCGCGCGGTGATTGTCGCCTTCTGGGTCATGGTCGTCGCCTTCATGCTGATTCGTCTGGCACCGGGCGACCCGGTGTCAGCCGCTCTTGGTGGTGAGGCCAGCCCTGAGACGGTTGCAGCGTTGCGCACCCAACTCGGACTAGATGTGGATCCAATCACCCAGTTCTGGAAGTACCTTTGGGCATTTACGCAGGGTGATCTGGGATCCTCATTGCTCTCCGGTGTTCCGGTGACGGAGATGCTGAAGACGAATCTGCCGGTGACGCTCTGGCTCATCGCCATAACCGTGACCATGACGATGATCGTCTCGATCCCGTTAGCAGTCTTCATCGCACTCGTGCGTATCCCGGCACTTCCATATGTGTTCCGTACCCTCACGGCCATCGGGCTGGCGCTGCCCTCGTTCCTGGTGGCACTGCTCCTGCTCTACCAGTTCGGCCTCATCTGGGGAATCGCGCCAATCTTCGGATATGAGCCCGGTTTTCCTGCGAATCTTCATTACCTCTGGCTGCCCGCGCTGGTGAACTGCGTGGTGCTCGTCCCAGTGTTGTCTCGTGTGCTCTATAGCTCAATCCTGGACACCTTGGACGAGGAGTTCGTGGAGACTGGAGTAATCCGCGGGGTTAAGTCCTATCGGTTCTTTTGGTTTTATGTTCTGCGGCCGTCACTGGCCCCGACCGTGGTGCTGCTGAGTTACATGATGGGTGTAATGGTCGGCTCCACCGTGATCTTGGAGTCGATCTTCGCCCTACCCGGCATTGGCCGAGAATTGGTGACAGCGGTCAGTATGCGGGACTACCCCGTGGTTCAGGGCATCATCTTGGTGTTCGGTGTGCTCGTGGTATTCCTCAGTCTGCTCGGCGACATTGTGGCCAGCCTTCTTGATCCAAGGGTGAAGCTGACATGACCCTCGTAGAAGCAGGCGCAGCAGACTGGTTTGATGTCAAGGGCACGACGCCGAAGGGAAAGCAGGCTCGCCGTCTGAAGGACGGCACCATAGGAATGATCGTCGGCGGAGCGATGCTGGGGATCCTGCTCCTCATGGGGATCCTGGTGCCGCTTCTCTCCCCGTATGAGTCCGATCAGTCGGTCGACATGCCGTTCATGCCACCTTCGAGCACGTTCCTCTTCGGCTCGGATGGTCTGGGCCGGGACGTGTTCCTACGAGTCTTCTCGTCGGTGTACCTCGATCTTGGCGTGGCATTTCTTGGAGTCATCATCCCCTTCACGCTGGGGACCATCATCGGCATAGGCCTTGCAATGAGTCGCAGCAAGAAACTCAATGCAGTCGTGGGGTCAGTCATTGATGGCATCAATGCGTTTCCGCTCCTGGTTCTCGCCATCGCGCTCATCGCGATCCTTGGTCCTGGCCTGCAGAGTGTTGTCATTGCGCTTTCGCTGACGAACTGGGCTCGCTATGCCCGCCTATCTCGAACGCGAGCTCAGGTGGTCAAGCAACAGGGCTATATAGAAGCGGCGCAGACTCTGGGTTACTCCAAGCCACGAATTCTCTTCAAGCACCTTGTGCCGAATGTCTCGTCAGAAACCACCGCCTACGGGCTGAGCGATCTCATTCTCGTCATCCTGCTCATTGCCAGCCTGTCCTTCCTTGGGCTTGGTGCACAACCGCCGACCCCGGAGTGGGGAGCGATGATCAGCGATGGTCGGCCGACACTGCAGATGGCGTGGTGGCCGGTCGTGTTCCCGGGTCTAGCGCTGTGCTGGGCCGGGGTAGCACTGTCCTTTATTGCCGAAGGAGTCACGCGGCGTGAGCGGGATGTGAAGTCATGAGTACAGCCACTGTTACAGAATCACCGTCTGAGGTACTCGTTGAAATCCGAGATCTGGTGATAGGGATTCAACGCACGCGGGCCGATCGATTGATTCTCGTCGACTCTGCCGACTTCGATATTCGCCGCGGGGAGATCCTTGGACTCGTTGGCGAGTCCGGTTCTGGCAAGACGATGGTGTGTCGAAGCCTCATCGGAACCCTGAAGCGTCGAAGCGCAACAATTTTCGGCGGCACGATCATGTTCGATGGAATGGATCTGGCGAAGATCGACGAGCGTCGTTGGCGCAGTGTGCGCGGCAACCGAATCGGATACGTGCCCCAGAGCGCGCTAACAGGGCCGAATCCGGTCATGACGATCGGCGGCCAACTCGTCGAGGCCGTTCGATGCAATCGCAACCGGACGGAGCGTGACGCACGCAAGCGTGCGATGGAACTGCTCGATCTGGTGCACATCCGCCGGCCTGAGGTGGTGTACGACCAGTATCCCTTCCAGCTATCGGGAGGTATGCGACAACGAGTGATGATTGCGGCGGCGCTGGCTCAGGATCCGGACATCATCTTGGCCGACGAGCCGACGACCGGCCTAGACGTCACAGTACAGGCGGAGATCATGAAGCTGTTGCGGGAAATCCGCACGGAGTTCAACATGTCGGTGGTGCTTGTATCCCACGATTTGGCGCTGATCGATGATGTCTGCGATCGACTCGTGGTGATGCATGGGGGCACCTGTGTCGAGGTGGGCTCGGTGAAGGAGGTCGCGCAGAACCCGAAGCATCCCTACACGATCGCCCTGAATCGCGCTCGTATCGAGTTGGCAACTCCGGGGACCCAGCTGATCACCATCAGAGGAAACCCTCCTGGGGTAGGCGAATGGCCGAGTGGGTGCCGATTCAGTGAGCGATGCGAGTTCGTACAAGACGATTGCCGAGTCGGCGCGAGTCCGCCGCTCTTGGAGGTCGAATCGAATCATTGGAGTGCCTGTATTCACGCCGGGGAGTTAGGAGCAGCAAGTGAGTGATGCGCTGATTGAAGCTCGTCAGGTCTGTGTGACCTTTGGTTCCGGGTCCCGCGCCGTGCGTGCGGTCCGTGATGTGTCCTTGCACATCAACGCAGGCGAGGCGATCGGCATCGTAGGGGAGTCCGGCAGCGGAAAATCCACGCTGGCAAGGGTCCTTGCTGGTCTGCAGAGACCAGATCAAGGTGAGGTGCTCTTCGGTGATGAGTCGATCTATCAACGAGGCAGGGCCTATCGCGGCGACAAGCGGCGACTGGTGCAAATGGTGTTCCAGGACCCATATGGCAGCCTCAATCCGCGCATCACCGCACTTTCGACGGTCGCGGAGGCCGTGAAATTCCATGGGGAGCACTCGCGATCCGAGTCGCATCGCCTGAGTCTGGAACTACTCGGCCAGATGGGTATCAGCGAGCGCGATGCGGCGAAGAAGCCTCGACAGTTGTCCGGCGGGCAGCGACAGCGGGTGAGCGTGGCTCGAGCGCTTTCCGCCCATCCTGAGATTCTCATCGCCGATGAGCCGACCTCAGCGATTGACCAAAGTGCCCAGGCACAGTTGCTGAACCTATTCCAAGGGCTCTTGGGTGACGGCCTGTCGATTGCGCTCGTCTCGCACGACCTCGGTGTCATTCGGTATCTGACCAATCGCGTTTATGTTATGAAGGATGGAGCTTTTGTGGAATCAGGCCTGACTCAAGAGGTTTTTGAGAACCCCCAGCACGCGTACACCAAGCAGTTGATTGCGTCGATTCCTGGTCGGCACCTGCAAGGTGCGGGCGCATGACCGGCCAGCACAGGGGCCGGCTGAGGTCACTGCTTCGAGCCGGCACGACGGCCTTCGGCACGGCGACAGCACTTCCACATCCCTTTGGGATGGAGCAGATCGCCAAGTCTGGATTCGACTGGGTGTTCATTGACTTGCAGCATGGGCTGGCTACGTACCGCGACCTGCCAGAGTTGTGCATGGTGCTGCGAACCCATCAGGTCACACCACTTGTTCGGGTGCCATATGGCGACAACTCCGGCGCACAGCGTGCGTTAGATGCTGGCGCCGAGGGGATAATCTTCCCCTACATAGAGTCCAGCGCTGAGGCGCACGCTGCGGCAATCTCATGTCGTTATCCCCCTGAGGGGATTCGGAGTTTCGGGCCCTACCGCGCGCCTTATGGCGCTGACCTCGAAGCAGCCAACGATGATCTGCTGTGCCTAGTGATGATCGAATCCATGGGGGGCCTAGAACGCGTCGACGAGATCACCCGAACTCCCGGAGTGGATGGAGTATTTGTCGGCCCCAATGATTTGTCGATCAGCATGGGTACTGGACCGATCATGGCAAACCTCTATTCGGTTGGTGGGGCCGAGGCGAAGATCCCGGCGGCTTTCACGGAGGCGCTGCGCAAGATCGTGCAAGTGGCGAAGGGGAACGGCAAGTTCTCCGGGATTCAGGTCGGTTCCGGAGCTGCGGTATCCGGTGCACAGGAGTGTGGATTCGATTACATCGGCATGGGCGGTGACACCGCATTCATGCAGTCGGGGGGTGAGGCGGAATTGGCTCGAGCCAAGGCGACAGGGGCCGGTCGTGAGTGACGTCCTTATCCTGCATGTGGCGGATTCAGCCCTTGAGCCGATCTATTCCGAGATCGTGGGAGCCCTCAATGAACGGGGCATAGCCTCAGATTTCTTCTCAGTGGATCGTCCTCTTGAGGATCAATTTGCCGGGAAGACAGTGGTCATTGACATCGGAGGCTGGGGCCGGCCGGAGCATGTCGCGGCTGGAAAGGCTGCCGGAGTGCAGTTGTGGCAGGTCGTCGGCTACGGCCTTGATCATCTGTCCCTCGACGAGGTCATGGCATCGGGTATTCCGCTTGCTAGGATCCCTGGAAGTTCCACAGCCATCGCTCTGGCCGAACATGCCATGTACCTCCTGCTCGCGGTAGTGAAGCAGGCGAACCTTGCTCGACCGGCCCTCAAGGAGCAGCACTTTTTCGATGGGGATGCACTTGAACTTGACGGGCGAACAATCGCAATCATCGGTCTTGGGGCCAGTGGCCGGGAACTCGCCAAGCGAGCCAGATCTTTCGGGATGCGCGTTTTGGGGGTAGATGTCGCGGCAGTCTCGATGGCAGACCAGGCCGCCATCGGAGTTGAGCGATGCGAGGGTATTGAACAACTGCACGAGGTGCTCGCTGAAGCGGACGTTGTCTCGTTACACCTACCGCTGAACTCGGCAACCCGGCATGTGCTGAACGCGGGCGCATTTCAGGCGCTGAAGGCCGGGGCGATCGTGGTGAATGTGGCGCGAGGGCAGCTCATCGACGAGGTTGCGCTCGTCGATGCCCTGACGAGAGGCCATCTCGGTGGCGCCGGACTCGATGTCTTCGAGGTGGAGCCCCTAGCCTTGACGAGTCCGCTGCTTGGCATGTCGAACGTCGTCGTAACCCCCCACTGGGCGGCAGCCACCCGCGCCACAATGGCAAGACGTGCGCAGATTACGGCAAACAATGTTCGCCTTGCCTTGGATGGTGGCCCAGCCGAGCACTTGGTTCGCTTGGCGGATCTGTGATGGCGCACGTCGATTCCGCACATCCACGCCGGGCTTCGTTCCATTTTTAGGACCATAATTGGCCCTACTGGATGGCGGACAACAGAGGTCCGGTCGCAACGTCGCGGGAGAAGTCAATGGCACAGGCACGCAATGTTAGCCCTATCAGGCAACGTCACTTGTGGGAGCAGATTGCAGACGAGCTGAGGAGTTCGATCCTCACCGGTGAGAGGTCACCGGGAACGAGGCTCATCACAGCCGATTTGGCTGAGCGATGGGGGGTGAGCAGAGGGCCGATCCGTGAGGCCTTGATGGCGCTCGAGAACGAAGGCATCGTCGTGAGTACCCGTCGTCATGGCACGGTCGTTGGCAGCACGTCCATCGTGGACCTTGAGGAGGTCCTCAGTGTGCGCGAGGCGATTGAGACCTTCTCGGCGATGGATGTGTGCAACCTAGGGGAGGGGGTAACACAAACTGAGCTACGCCGCCTGAGCGATCTATTGAACAAGATCGACAAGGAGAAGGATCAGGGGCAACTTGAGGCCGCTCGTAACCATGATCTGGACTTTCACCAGGCGCTGGTGGATCTTGCTGGAAACTCCCGTTTTACCGCGATTTACCGTCAGATGCTCTCGCAGAATCGCCATCATGTGCGTGCCATTGATCCAAGCAGGTGGCCTCTCGTGGGCTGGAAGGATATGCGCGCGGTCCACCATGCGATTTTCGACGCGATCGTCGCGGGGGATGCAGACGCAGCAGCGGCCGCTATCGCCGAGCACTACCGACGAGCGCGGTGGCGGGCAACGGAGCCCTTTCCTGAGACCTTAACGACCTAGGGAGAAAATGCAGACTGTTGACAATGTCATTTCCGACTGAAATGATGGCGTTCACTCTGGACATGGGGAGTGAGCCGTCTAAGGGTTGGGAGTGTGCAGGTCGATGTCTGTGCCAACACGCAATCCCCTCAGGTCCCGAATTGAGGGGTCGGAGCAACTCCTTGGCGGTTGGTGCACGCTGCCGACCTCCTTCGCGGCGGAACTGGTCGCCAGTAGCGGTGTCGATTATGCGGTGATTGACCTGCAGCATGGTCTGACCGGGTACTCGGACCTAGTCTCCATGCTGCAGGCGATCAGCCTTGCGGGGGCGGTGCCCCTCGTCCGCATCCCATTTGGCGATTACGGAATGGCCCAGCGAGCACTCGATGCAGGGGCTATGGGTGTGGTGTTTCCGATGGTCAATACCCCGGAATTGGCACGGACCGCAGTCGACTGCTGCCGATACCCACCGCTGGGAGAACGAAGCTTCGGGCCGATCCGATCCAAATTCAATCTCGGAACCGATCCGGCGTGGGTGAACAGTCAGATCCTGTGCCTCGTGCAAATTGAGACCCGGCAGTCGATGTCCAGTCTGGACAGCATCTTGGCCGTCGAGGGTGTTGATGGCGTGTATGTAGGGCCAGCTGATCTGGCATTGAGCCATGGACTCGCGGTGGGGAAGCCTTCGATCGAACTCGATGAACTGCTTCGTCGTATCCACGAGGCGTGTGTTGGGCACGGGAAAATTCCAGCAATCCACACGACTTCAGGAGCGGACTGCCTGGAGAAGATCGCACTGGGATATCGGATGTGCTCGATTGGGAGTGACTCGGTGTGGCTGCATGCGGCCTATACCGAGGAGGTGGCTAAGGCACGCAACGCGGTGGCGATCTCCGCCGGAGACCTGTACTAGAGGAGGATGGATGCACACAGTTCGGCTCACCACTGATCAGGCGATCGTTCGGTGGTTGCTGGCTCAGCGCACCCTCATCGATGACCAGGAGGCTCCGGTGTTCGCCGGAGCGTTCGGCATCTTCGGTCACGGTAACGTCACTGCCCTCGCGGAGGCTCTGGAGCCCGTTCAGGAGCAATTTCCCACCTGGCGTGGCCAGAACGAGCAGTACATGACTCTGGCAGCGGTGGCGTTTGCGAAGGCCAGATTGCGTAAGCAAATCATGGTGTCGACCACCTCTGTCGGTCCTGGCTGTAGCAACTTGCTGACGGCTGCCGCAGTGGCTTCGGTGAACCGGCTGCCCCTGCTCATGCTGTGTGGTGACTACTTCGCCCACCGGGCGGTCGACCCGGTGCTTCAGCAGATCGAGACCTTCACCGACCCGACCGTTTCCATCTGCGATGCATTCAAACCGGTCGTTCGCTACTGGGATCGCATTACCAAGCCGGAACAGATCATTCGATCACTCCCGCAGGCGTTGGCCACCATGCTCGATCCAGGCAGTTGCGGTCCAGCGTTCTTCGCTCTTCCGCAAGACGTTCAGGCGGAGGCGTTCGATTTCCCGGCGAGCTTCTTCGAGTCGCGCATGCACTACATTCGGCGACCAGCACCCGACCCCCGTGATATCGATGCTGCGATTGCGTTACTCAAGCAGGCTAAGCGGCCCCTCATTATTGCAGGGGGCGGAGTGAGGTACTCGGGTGCCAATGCTGCCTTGGCGGATCTGGCAGAGCGAAGAGGGATTCCTATCGCCGAGACCGCCGCTGGGAAGTCAACCGTTGTGGGCTCGCACCCCAATGCCGTCGGAACCATCGGGATCATCGGTGCTTCATCCGCCAATAAGGTGGCTGCGGAGGCCGATGTCATTGTGGCCATCGGGACCCGGTTGCAGGACTTCACGACGGGGTCCTGGGCATTGTTCCGGGATCCCGATGCACGATTCATTCTGGTGAACACCAACAGGTGGGACGCAACGAAGCGCACGGACTGCGCAGTCATTGGCGATGCCCTCACCTGCATCGAAGCACTGGATGCGGGTCTCGATGAATACCTCGCTCCAGAATCGTGGATGACGGGCGCGCAAGGTCACGTAGCCGATTGGTCACGTTACCTCGGTGGCTGGATGGAGCGCACGGATCTGGACCCCCCGTCTTATGGCCAGGTGATTCAAGGCTGTAACGCTCTGGCCAAGCCGGAGGATTACGTGGTGTGTGCCGCCGGTGGCATCCTCGGTGAGCTCACGATGGCATGGGATTCTCTAGCCCCGAACTCCTTCGATTCCGAGTGGGGATTCTCGACGATGGGTTACGAGGTTGCCGGAGCGTGGGGTGCGAGCATGGCCCTGGCGGAAAGCGCGCGGGCCAAGGGGGGTGAGGTCCTCGCGTTCATGGGGGATGGCTCGTACCTCATGGGCAACTCTGATGTGTACAGCACCGTGCTGAGCGGTCACAAGGTCATATTCATTGTCTGCGATAACGGTGGCTTTGCCGTCATCAACCGATTGCAGGTCAGTACTGGCGGAGCTGAGTTCAACAACCTTTATGCCTCTAGCAGGCGCGTGCGCGATGCCCGAGTCGACTTCCTTCAGCACATCACGTCAATGGGCGCGGAGGGCGAGGTGGTCGCTTCAATCGGTGACCTTCCCGCGGCATTCGAGCGGGCGAGGGCATGTGATCGCAGTTATGGCTTGATCATCCCGGTGCAGGCGTACTCATGGCTGGAGGGAAGTTCGTGGTGGGAGGTCGGGGTGCCCGAAGTGAGTGAGCGTGCCGACGTTCGCGTGGCGCGAGAAGCGACGGACGCCGAGAAGAAACACCAGCGACTTGCCTGACTCATTGACTCCCAAGACTGACGAGGTGGAATGCAATCCCATTGGAAGTGGGGCATTCGCAGGTCGCGTGGTGGTCGTTACTGGTGCGGCGTCGCTGATCGGGATGGCGACCGTCACAGAGTTGCTCGATGGGGGTGCGCGCGTTGTGGCGTGTGACACCGAGGAGAGCGCTCATTTCCTTGGGTCCTTTGGGGCACCCGATTCCTTGGTGGTGGTGGCAGGTGACGTTCGAGATGATGCGTACCTGATTCGGGTCGTTGAGCAGACGCTGCAAGTGTTTGGCGGAATCAACGGCATGGTGACATCGGCAGCAATCTTTACTGACCCTGCGCTGGATGCAACGTGGGATGACTGGCGCACGATTATGGACATAAACGTCATTTCCGTCGCACGCCTTCTTGGATTGTGCGCGCCGCATATGCGGGCGCTCGGTGGCGGCTCGGTTGTTATCGTCTCGTCGATCAGCGGTCGACGATCCCAACCGAATCGAGTGCTCTACCCGACAACGAAGGCCGCGCTTCTTGGGCTCTCTAGGAATGCGGCTCAGGCTCTGGCCGGTGATGGAATCCGCGTGAACGCGGTCTTGCCCGGGTGGACATGGAGTCGCAATATTGAGCGCCGGTACGGCTCTAGGGAACGAGCGGATGAATTCGCCTCAGAGTTTCAGTACCTCGGGCGGATGGCTGAACCCAGCGAGATCGCTGACGCCATTTGTTTCCTATTGTCAGAGCGGGCCACCTTCATCACCGGAGCTGAGCTCAATGTCGATGGCGGCTACCTCGGGGCCGGCCCGGAGGCGAATGGGCAGGCGTCTGCGAAGGTTCCAGTGATCTGGTCCCCATGATCGAGGAGTGGCCGCGCCGGCATACCAATGTGCCGAAGCGGCGAGGGCCCCGTGGTGCCGGACGCTTCTATGGCTGGTGGATTCTGGCCATGGCGATCGTAATTTTCGCCTGGACCGCAATGGCCCAGACCCAGGGCTTCTCGGTTCTGCTCCTTCCGCTGACTAAGGAAATGGCGTTCGGATCCCATGACATTGCCCTGATCTTCCTCGTGGGCGCCTTCGGCGGCGCCTTGCTCATGCCATATGTCGGTCGTCTCCTTGATCGGCGGGGGGCTCGGCGCATCCTCATCATCGCGACCCTGGCCTACGCAGGTGCCTTTGGTGTGCTCGCTTTGGTTCCCAGCAAAGCGGCTGCCATGGGAGCACTCCTCGCCGTGCGACTTATCGGGAGTATCGTGCTGTGGCTTGGAGCGTCGGTCCTTGTTGCCTGGTGGTTCAGTCGGCGAAGGGGACTTGCTCTCGGAATCCTTGTAGGCGCCGGATCGGCATTACTCTCCTGCCTAGCCTTCGGCCTCAGCGTGCTGATCGAACATGTCGGCGTCTCGTTAAGTTTTCTGGTGCTCGCCACGCTCACGCTGTTTGTCATCACCCCGATGGTCATCTGGGGGGTTGTTGACACGCCGGAGGAACTCCACCAGCACCTTGATGGCGTGCCGCCTTCAGCGACAGGTTCGCAGGGGGAGTCAGCCTCGGCGAATGAGGGTCGAACCGGGGTTAGAGCCTGCGAGGCATATCGGACGCCGTTCGCTCTGGTGATGGTGGCGGCCGGCTCGCTGGCTGCAATCGTGACGACGGGCTATCTGTTCCATGAGGCCACAATCTTCATCGAACAGGGGGCGACAGCCCAGGATGCAGCCCGGAGTCTTGTGCCGCAGATGGTCGGCAATGCAGTGGGGATCCTCATTGTCAGCTCGCTAGTGGACAGGCATCGTTTGCGCGGGATCGTGGCCATCTCGATGGTGCAACTCGTCTTCACGCTTTGGTGGGGTTTTAACCTGCAATCATTTGGCTCATTGTGGTTGTTTGGGCTGAGCTTCGGGCTGGCGACTGGTCTAATTTTCGGATATGTACTCGCGGCACTTCCCCGGTACTTCGGCACCTTGCATCTCGGGGAGATCAGGGGGACCTTTGGCGCGGTCTCGATGATGATTGCTTCCTTTGGCCCATTGGGATTCGATGTGCTGCAGGGAATGAACAGCTCGGTCTTCATCTGGGTCACCGCCGTTGCCGCTGCCCTGATCAGCATTGCCTCACTGATCATCCCGTGGCCGGAGCCGATAGATGATTGGGCGAAAACGAGCCAGGGACCGGATCTGGTCCGTCAGGCGTCAGGACCAGCCGAGTGAGTCGGCAAGCTCTACTAGGTATCGGTAGCTGATGCGGCAGTCCTCGACAGGTCCTTGTCCCTCGGGCGGGTTCTCGGTGAGGAAGCAGTCCTGCTCGATGGCGTACCAACCTCGGTAGCCGGCATCTTCCAGTGCGCCGATGACTCCGGCGAGGTCGACGTCGCCCGTCCCCAGCGGAAGGAAGAGACCGTCCTTGACCGCTGCCCCGAAACTCACCTCCCCGGTCGAGATTCGGTTGGCCAACGAGACGGAGATGTCCTTGAGGTGTACATGCGCAACTCTTGATGGGTCGGCTCGCACTACCGTCAATGGATCGATTCCTGCTGACAACATGTGCCCGGTGTCGACACAGAGTTTGACTCCGGAGTTGTTGAGGAGGCGATCAAGGTCGGACTGGTCTTCGATAACCGTTCCGATGTGCTGATGGAGAGCGGTCTTTAGGCCGTGCTCGGTTGCGATGGCGTCGACGATCTCAAGGTTTCGGAAGAACGTCGACCATTGCTCGGCATCAAGGACTCCGCGCTTCTCGTATCCGAGGTAGTCCCACACTGGTCCGAGGACGAGCACGTCGGCGCCGGCGCGCTGGAATTGTTGGCAGGCCCGGCGGAGGTATTCCAGACTCTCGTCGAACATGGATTGAAATGCCATGGCCATGGGAACCCAGCCTCCGACGACCGTGAGGTCGTGCTCCTTGAGATAGGAGTCGAGTTGGTCGGGGTCGGAGGGCAGATACCCGTCGGGACCGAGTTCAGTTGCCCGCAGCCCTAGGGAGGTCATCTCACGGACGTAGCGCTCTCGGGATACCAGAAACCCCCATCCCGGTGATCCGTCGACACCCCAAGTGATGGGGGCAGCTGCCACGCGATCGACAAAACTCATGAGGATTCTCCTTGCGGTCGGAGGGGATCCGTGAACGTCCGAACCTCACGGGCCATTCCAACATACTGCTGACAGTTTGCATTAGCAAGGAATCCACCCACTATATTGTTGACAGTCGGCCATCAATGGTCGGTGGGAACGGGCTTGGTCTCAGCAGCATGGTGACGCTCGCAAGAGTGCTCGTGCCCTCGTCAAGGAGGTCCAATGAATCCTCAGCTGGAGTTGTTGGCTGGTCCACTTGCAGGCAGGGTCGCCATCGTCACGGGTGGATCCAGAGGTCTAGGCGAGGCGTACGTTCGGATGCTCGTTGAAGAGGGCGCGCGAGTGGTCGTGGCTGATTTGCTTGAGACTGAGGGAAGGGCCCTTGTGGACCATCTCGGCGAGCGAGCAGCCTTCCGGCGCTTGAACGTGACCGATCAGTCAAGCTGGCAGGCATTGGTTGCTCAGGTAAGCACGGAATTGGGAGTGCCGTCCATTCTCATCAACAACGCTGGCGTGCACTCATTCGGCACGGTGATCGGCGATACCTACGAGAACTGGCGCCGAGTTCAGGACATCAATCTCAACGGAGCATTCCTCGGTATCAACACCGTTGGCGCCGCGATGGCGAACGCTGGAAATGGCGGAGTCATCATCAACATCTCATCGACCTGCGGAATCATCGGATATGCCGATCAGGCTGCCTATGTCGCGAGCAAATGGGCGGTGCGAGGCCTGACAAAGGCGGCCGCACTTGATCTCGCCCCGTATGGCATCCGAGTGCACGTGGTGGTGCCCGGCCCCTTCGCGACCCCGATGACCGAACCTTTCCATGCAGAATTGACTGAGTTGGTGAAGTCCCAGCCAGTTCAGCGTATTGGCGATCCTCCCGAGGCGGCACGTCTGATTCGTTACCTCATTTTAGAGGCCACCTATTCAACCGGTTCGGAGTTCTTCGTCGATGGGGGAGCCATGACCGGCATGAGCCTTCCAGCAGCGGGGGAGTGACAAGGAATGCGACGTGACGTAACGCTTCCTCCTTTCGGTGGTGATCCAACGGACATCTACCTTGTTGAATGGCTGATAGGAATCGGCGAGGAGGTGGCCGAGGGGGCGCCGCTTCTCCTCGTCGAAGCAGACAAGGCACAGGTGGAGATCCCGGCTCCGGCATCGGGACGACTTGATTCCGTGCTCGTCCTTGCAGATGACCCGGTCAAGGTGGGTCAGGTCATCGCGACTCTGGAAGTGATGTGACCGAGCCCATCGGTTTGGCGGTCATCGGCCCGGGATCCATTGCCGATGCACACCTAGAGGCGTTCGAACAGATAGGAGGCGTCGCGCCGCTCTGGTCTGTTGGTCGGACTCTGGAAGGCGCCAGACTCTTTGCTGATCGCTGGGGGTTTGCACACTTCGGCGAATCGGCCGAGGATGCACTGGCAGATCCCAAGGTGAGCATGGTGCTCATCTGCTCCCCAAATGCACTACACGCCGAGCAGGCTCGGGGGGCACTCCTGGCCGGAAAAGACGTACTCCTCGAGATTCCGATAGCCATGAGCGGTGCGGATGCTCGGGAATTGGTGGAACTCGCTGATGCGACAAGGCGCCGTCTCTTTGCCCTTCATACGATGCGGTCCTTCGACGGCATCAGATACATGCGAAACCTCCTTGCATCCGGTGAAGACACCATCTCTCAGATCGTTGGATTCTTCGCGATTCCCAGGCGAAACAATGAGGGGTTCACTGGAACGCGGACGTGGGCTGACAATCTGCTTTGGCATCATGCGTGCCACCTTGTGGATGCGAGCCT
>CAMCSO010000034.1 GCA_945877545.1 Bifidobacterium breve
TCGCTCGCGGTCGCAAAGGCAGCAGCACTCTCGGCCGAGCTGCCCCTCTTCCGATACATCGGCGGGCCCAATGCCCACGTGCTTCCGGTCCCGATCATGAACATCCTCAACGGGGGCGCCCACGCCGATACCGGTGTCGACATCCAGGAGTTCATGATCGCCCCGATCGGCGCGACCACCTTCAGCGAGGCACTGCAGCAGGGCACCGAGGTCTATCACTCGCTGAAGTCTGTGCTGAAGAAGCAGGGTCTTTCGACTGGACTCGGCGATGAGGGAGGCTTCGCGCCGGCGCTGGCAAGCAACCGTGCAGCCCTCGAACTCATCGCGACTGCCATCGGTGCGACTGGGTTGCGGCTTGGCTCCGACATCGCGCTCGCGCTTGATGTCGCCTCGACCGAGTTCTACGCTGGCGGAGCATACTCCTTTGAGGGCGCAGCCCGCTCCTCCGAATGGATGACCGCCTACTACGAGTCCCTGCTCGCAGATTTCCCGCTTGTCTCGATCGAGGATCCGATGTCGGAGGATGACTGGGCCGGCTGGATTCATCTGACGAGCAGCCTCGGCGACCGCGTCCAGATCGTCGGCGATGACCTGTTCGTCACGAACCCTACCCGCCTGCAGCGCGGTATCGACGAGAGCGCCGCGAATGCCCTCCTCGTCAAGGTGAACCAGATCGGCTCCCTGACCGAGACCCTCGATGCAGTGAGCCTCGCCACCCGAAACGGCTTCTCGTCGATGATGTCGCACCGCTCCGGTGAGACCGAAGACACCACGATCGCCGATCTTGCCGTTGCAACGAACTGCGGGCAGATCAAGACGGGCGCCCCGGCGCGCTCCGAGCGCGTGGCCAAGTACAACCAGCTGCTACGCATCGAGGAGGAGCTCGACGACGCTGCCCGCTACGCAGGGGCATCGGCGTTCCCGCGTTTCGGTCGCTCGTCTGGCTGACCATCCGTGGGACGATCGGCCATGTGAGTGAGACCCCGCTGCTGATCACGCCGAAGCGCGGCGGCTCGCACACCGGGCGCGCCGCGGTGGTCACTGTTGTTGCAGCGATTCTCGTAGCGACCTTGGCGGTCCCCGTGCGTGCTTGGTTGGATCAGCGTGATGAGATTGCCGGGCTTGAGGCTCAGGTGGAGTCCGGGCAACTGCTCGTCGAGGAGTTGCGCATCGAGAAATTGCGCTGGGCCGATCCGGCGTTCATCGCGGCGCAGGCCCGACGTCGGCTGCACTTCGTGCGTCCGGGTGAGATCGGCTACACGACCATCGGGACGGAGGATCTCCCCGAGGAACTCGCTGTAGCCGAAGTAAAGGAGATCGCCCCGCAGTTGTGGTACGAGCGGCTCTGGCAGGCGACAGCTGAAGCGGATGGAGTCCCCGATCAAGGCAAGAAGAAGAAGGGCGCAACTGCCGGTGACAAGGCCGTGGTGAACGCCGAGGATGGTCAGTGAGCGACGCAGCGTTTTCACCTACCGACGTCGCGTGCGTGGAGCGACAACTCGGCCGTGCCCCGCGGGCGATGGTGGCGGTTGCCCACCGGTGCGCATGCGGCGCCCCCGATGTCGTCCGGACTCTCCCCCGGCTTCCCGACGGAACCCCGTTCCCAACGACCTTCTACCTCACGTGCCCGAGGGTCAACGGTGCCATTGGCACGCTTGAGGCGAGTGGGCTCATGCGCGACATGGAGTCCAGGCTCGGTAATGATGAGGATCTTGCAGCCGCCTACGGGGCCGCGCATGAGGCCTATCTCGCCGATCGTGGCACCCTCGGCGAGGTCTCGGAGATTGAGGGCATCAGCGCCGGTGGCATGCCGAACCGGGTGAAGTGCCTGCATGTCCTTGCCGCTCATGCCTTGGCGTGTGGCCCCGGGGTCAACCCGCTCGGTGATGAGGTGGTCGCGGCGCTCGGCACATGGTGGGCTACCAACCCCTGCTCCGTCTCACCGGAGGACGAAGCGACGTGACGCGGGTGGCGGCGATCGACTGCGGGACCAACTCGATCAGGCTCCTCATCGCTGACGTCGATCAAGCGACGGACGAGTTGAGCGACGTTGTTCGCACCATGCGGGTCGTGCGCCTCGGTGAAGGAATCGACAGTACCGGCGAGTTTTCGCAGGGGGCGCTTACAAGGACCTTCGCGGCGTGCGATGAGTACGCCGACTTGTTGTCGGAGCACGGCAATCCGCCACTGCGGTTCGTCGCCACCTCAGCAACCCGCGATGCCGCCAATCGTGCCGAATTTGTGGCCGGGGTGCGGGCCAGGCTCGGGGTCGAACCCGATGTCATCTCCGGCGCAGAGGAGGCGGAACTCTCATTTCTCGGTGCAGTGCGTGGTCTCCCACAGAGCCTTCTGACCGACCCCATTCTTGTCGTCGACATCGGCGGTGGCTCGACAGAAATTGTCCTCGGCGACGGAGTCCCGAGTCATAGCATCAGCGTGAACATCGGATGCGTTCGGATGACTGAGCGTCACCTGCATTCAGATCCACCGAGCACCCACGAGATCAACCTGGTCGAGGCAGACCTGGCTGATGCCCTGACGACGGTCGTGAGCCGAGTTCCGGTGGGCGAGGCTCGCACCCTCGTCGGAGTAGCCGGGTCGGTCACCACGGTTGCTGCGATGGCGCTCGACCTCAAGGAATATGATCCGGCCCGATTGCATGGCGCGGTCGTGACCCGGGACGAGGTGGAGCGCATCACCGGGCAACTGCTCGCGATGACACGGGCAGAGCGGGCAAAGCTGCCCTTTATGCATGAGGGAAGGGTCGATGTCATCGCTGGCGGAGCGATGGTGCTCCGGGCGCTCATGCGGGCCTTCGCGCAGCAAGAGGTCATCGCGAGCGAGACCGATATCCTTGACGGCATCGTGTACAGGCTGGCCTCGCGGAGTTTCTAGCAGCACCGGCGACTCACAATGTGACCGATTGTGGAAGGCGGGGGAGCCTGTCTACACTCCCTAGGATGGGCATTACGATCCGCGACGTCGCCCAAGCCGCCGGCGTCTCGACAGCAACCGTCTCCCGGGCGCTGCGAGGACTGCCGAATGTCGACGAGCAGACCAGGTTGCGCGTGCAGCGAATCGCGGGCAACCTCGACTACGTGATTTCGCCGAGCGCATCACGGCTCGCGAGTGGCCGAACCGGAAGCGTCGCGGTCATCACCCCCTACATTGCCCGGTGGTTCTTCTCGACCGTCATATCTGGGATCGAGTCAGTGCTCCAGAGCGCGGGCATGGACCTGCTCCTCATGAGCGTCTCGAACCCCGACGCTCAGCTCAGGCAACCTCCTGCACCGAGGCTCAGACGCCGGGTCGATGGTGTGCTTGTCATCGCGGTACCGCCGAGCGAACCGGAACTCCGCGAGGTGATCGACCTCGGAATGCCGACCAGTCTCATCGGGGTCTCGTTGGAGGGTGTGCCAAGCGTGACGATCGACGACGTTCTTGCCGCGCGCATTGCGACCCAGCACCTCGTCAATCTCGGCCACCGGCGCATCGGCATCATCGGAGGGTCAGCGACGAACTCCCCGTCCACGGCGGATCAGGATCGTCAGCGAGGTTTTCGCGCGGTCATGTCCGAGGCGGGCCTCGAGGTCGATCCACGTCTAGAGTCGATCGGACACTTTACGGTCGCTGGCGGCGAGCAGGCGATGACGTCGCTCCTCACCCAACGCAACCGACCCACCGCGGTCTTTGCGATGTCCGATGAGATGGCCTTCGGCGCGATGCGTTCGCTCCGCAGCCACGGATTGGTGGCCGGCACAGACCTCTCCCTCATTGGTGTCGATGGCCACGACATGTCCGAACTTCTTGACCTGACGACGGTTGCCCAGCCGGTCGTCGAACTTGGCCGGATCGCTGCGGAGACCCTGCTGGAGCAGATCACTGCAGGGACGGTGGCTGCGGCAGTGCCGTCATGCCAGTTGCCGACCCGACTCTTCGTTCGCGGATCGACGGCTGCCGCGACCGGGTGACCTGACTCCATCGTGTCCGAAGGGGCGGTGGATCTGGGCACGGTGGTGCACACTTGGCCGATGGAGCGCATCTCGATAGATATCCGCGGCGACCTAGTCCCGGCCCTGATCTCCCGTCCCGCCTCCGGTGGCGGTCCCGGGGTTATCGTCGTGCAGGAGTGGTGGGGCCTTGTCCCACATATTCGCGACGTCCTCCAGCGGTTCGCAGATGAGGGCTTCGTTGCCATGGCCGTCGACCACTATCGGGGAGTCGAGACGACGGAACCGGACGAGGCGCAAAAGCTCATGCTCGGCCTGAATATCGAACGAGTTGCAGATGACCTTGCATATGCAGCCCGAACCCTGGCGGAGCTTCCCGAGGTCGAGGGAGATGGGATCGCGGTCGTTGGCTTCTGCATGGGCGGGGGCCTCGCGCTCCTTGCTCCGACGGTGAGCGCTGACGTCTGCTGCTCCGTCGCGTTCTATCCGGCCATGCCGTGGCCCGACTTCGCACCGGACTGGTCGCGGTATGCCGGGAAGTCTGCGCTCATCCACAAGGCTGAATCTGATGAGTCCTGGGCCGGTCCGGTGATCGCTACCTACGCGGAAGCCATCACTGAGCACGGTGGAGCCGTCACGGTCATTGAGTACCCGGGCTCTGTTCACGCATTCTTCAATGACGACCGGCCTGAGGTCTTTCAGGAGACGAACGCAGTAGCGGCGTGGCGGCGCACGTGCGACCACATACGTGGGTGCCCGTCCTTGGGAGATTGACCCTCGAAACGCCTAGGGTTGGGCTCTCGCCCCCGTAGTCCAACTGGCAGAGACACCCGGCTTAAACCCGGCACAGTATGGGTTCAAATCCCATCGGGGGCACCAAGTTGCAATTCGCGATTGTCGAATCGCCTCATGTCGGTTAACGTGTTTCCATGCAGTCAAATAACCCTGTCCTTGCCCGCTACGAGAAGAAGCCTGGCGAGGCCGGCTTCGCCTTTGACGAAGGCCGCACGGCCTATGCGTCAGCCAGCGGTGCGACCCCTGTCGCAACCGCACCAGTCGGTGCCCCGCCAGCAGATACGAACGCTGAATTCCAGGCGATCACGGCCGCCGGTGGCGTGCGAGTGACGATCAACGACGTCATCGTCAAGACGATGATGATGTTCGTGGTGGTCGTCGTCTTCGCGATCCTCGGCTGGAACGTCGTTGATGCAGCGCCGATCATCATCCTGCCGGCGGCCATTGTGGCGGTCGTCCTCGCCTTCGTCAACGCCTTGAAGAGGCGCGTCTCGCCACCGCTGATGATCCTCTACGCAGTCTTCGAGGGCGTGTTCCTCGGTGCGATTAGCAACATCTTTGACCAGTACGCGCAGTCGTCGGACTACAACGGCATCGTGCTCCAGGCGGTCGTCGCGACGATGACCACGTTCGCCGTCATGCTCACCCTGTACCTCACGGGGATCGTGAAGGTCACGAAGAAGTTCCAGAGCGTCCTGATGGTGGCAATGGTCTCCTATCTCGTGCTCGGCCTCGCATCATTCGTCGCCTCCATGTTCGGCGTCGGCGGTGGATGGGGCTTCTACGGAGTCGGCATGATCGGCCTGCTCATCTGCGTGTTCGGCGTCCTCCTCGCGGCCTTCTTCCTCATGCTCGACTTCGAGGCCATCAAGCAGGGCATCGCGCTCGGAGCGCCGGAGCGAGAGTCGTGGCGGATGGCGTTCGGCCTACTCGTCACCCTCGTGTGGATCTACCTCGAGTTCCTGCGGCTAATCGCGATCTTCAGCCGCAACTAGTACGCAGTCGCTGCAACGCGGCGGACAAACGCACCTTGAATGCCGATGAACGAGCCCGTCGAGGCCCCATCATCGGGATTCGGGGTGCGTTTGTCGTTGCTGTGGGGGTCAGGGAAGCGCGCGGCGTAACCCGACGAGGATCTCAGTTGCCTGCGCGTACGCGACGACACCGGGTTCAAGTGACGCGAAGTCATGGCCGATGACCGCAAGCTGGTCGCCCGCGGCATGGGCGCCGATTCGGGGCAGGTGGATGGGCACGCGGTCACCTGCTGCGATGGCCATCGAGAGCAGGCGCTCGCACGCCCTGAATGCGAGTTCTGCGCTGGCGGCGAGTTTGGTGAGTGGCATGCTACGAAGGCGGTCGACGACCCGGCCTAGTTCCCTGTCGAACTCGGCGGCGCCGTCATCCATGGTCGCCCTTCGCGCGAAGGAAGTCGCGGATCCGCTCCCGGGCGCGCTCGCGGAGCTCGGGGCCGTGCGTGAACGCAGCGATGCCGTAGTCGAGGTCTGCGAGGATGACGGCGGTGGCTTTGCTCTGAGCGAATGATGTGCAGAACCCCGCGAGCGGCCAGGTTCGGCGGGAGGCAATATTAAAGATGGAGTCGCCGGTAATGAGCACCCCGCTCGCTTCGTGGAGCAGGGAGACGTGGCCGGGGGTGTGGCCCGGGGTATGGACGACCCGGATACCCCCTGCCACCGGGATGAGGTCGCCGTGCTTGAGCTCAGATGCCACCGGGACCGGGCTGAATCCGCTGGCCGGCAGCCGATCGAAGATGCGTCCGCCTTTCGTGCTCGTATCGCGAGGCGGGGGTGACCCCTGCCTCAGGTACTCGGCGTCAGCCTCGTGGGCGTCGATACCTGCCACGCCTGTCGCGTCGAGCATCGCGCTCGCGCCACCGGCATGGTCAGGGTGCGCGTGGGTGAGGATTATTCGCGTCACGTCGTGGGGGTGCTTGCCGATGTGGGCGAGGCCAGCGACGATCCGGGCAGGCGCGCGCTTCAGCCCGCAGTCGACGAGGGTCACTGATCCGTCCAAATCGGTGAAGGCGAACGAGTTGATGAAGTCGCCGAGGGTGGGGATGCGAACGACCCCTGGGGCGAGCACGACGGCAGGGTTCCCCATGGCTTGAGCCTACGAGGTCTTAGGGTCGGACTGTGGACATACATAATTCCGTGACCGACCTCATCGGCAATACTCCGCTCGTCCGCATCCAGGCGGTGACGCGGGGTGTGGTGCCTGAGCCGGGTCCCCTGCTCGTCGCCAAGGTCGAGTACTTCAATCCGGGGGGCTCGGTCAAGGATCGAATCGCGTCGCGGATGATCGACGCTGCGGAGGCTGACGGCTCACTCAAGCCAGGGGGGACCATCGTCGAGCCGACAAGCGGCAACACCGGCGTTGGGCTTGCGCTCGTCGCCCAGCAGCGCGGCTATCGCTGCGTTTTCGTGTGCCCCGACAAGGTGAGCGAGGACAAGCGCAATGTGCTCAAGGCCTACGGCGCCGATGTCGTCGTCTGCCCTACCGCCGTTGACCCGGAGGACCCGCGTTCCTACTACTCGGTGAGCGACCGGCTCGCACGCGAAATCCCAAGCGCCTGGAAGCCCGATCAGTACTCCAACATGAACAATCCTCGAGCACACTACGAGACCACCGGTCCGGAGATCTGGAAGCAGACCGATGGCCGAGTCACGCACTTCGTCGCTGGTGTGGGTACCGGTGGGACGATCTCCGGCACGGGGCGTTACCTCAAGGAGATGAGCAACGGAGCGGTTCGTGTCATCGGCGCCGATCCGGAAGGTTCGGTCTACTCGGGGGGCACCGGCCGGCCCTATCTCGTCGAGGGCGTCGGTGAGGACTTCTGGCCAACCGCCTATGACCCGACCGTGTGCGATGAGATCATCGCCGTCTCCGACAAGGACTCATTCGCCATGACCAGGCGTCTGGCCAAGGAGGAGGGACTCCTCGTTGGTGGCTCATGCGGCATGGCGATGGTGGCTGCCCTGCGCGTGGCAGAGACCGCCGGCCCCGACGCCGTCATCGTCGTGCTGCTACCAGACAGCGGTCGTGGCTACCTTTCGAAGGTCTTCAATGATGAGTGGATGAGTTCCTACGGATTCCTGCAGGCAGACACCGAGCGCACCGTCGGCGACGTCCTCCTTGGCAAGTCGGGTGCGATGCCCAGGCTCGTCCACACCCACCCGACCGAGACCGTTCGCGATGCAATCGACATCCTGCGCGAGTACGGGGTGTCGCAGATGCCGGTCGTGCGCGCCGAGCCGCCGGTGATGGCCGCTGAGGTTGTCGGGGCTGTCGTTGAGCGGGATCTCCTCGATGCGCTCTTCTCGGGGAAGGCGCAATTGGCTGACCCGGTGTCGGCCCACATGTCGGCTGCGCTGCCGATGATTGGGGCCGGTGAGCCGATCAAGGTTGCCGTGGCAGCCCTCGAGGCGTCCGACGCCGCGGTCGTTGTTGATGACGGCAAACCGACCGGGGTCATCACCCGCCAAGATGTCCTCGGCTACCTCTCGAGGTAACTAGACCGCCAGTGCGGGGAGTGCTAGGCCGGTGTTTGCGTGGCAGCGGTACCCATTGGGCACCTTGTAGAGGTACTGCTGGTGGTGATCCTCCGCGTAGAAGTACTCGAAGTCTGATGCCGGGGCGATCTGGGTAGTGATGTCGCCGTAGCCGCGCTCGGAGATGACGCTCTGGTAGGCCTTACTGGTCAGCTCAGCCATGTCGCGTTGCTCGTCGGTCGTGTAGAGCAGGGCACTTCGGTACTGCGTCCCCATGTCGTTGCCCTGTCGGTAGCCCTGGGTCGGATCGTGGTTCTCCCAGAAGGTCTTCAGGACGTCGTAGGTGGTGAGCTTCACTGGCTCGTAGACGACGCGCACGGCCTCGGTGTGACCGGTGAGGCCGGTGCAGACCTCCTCGTAGGTGGGGTTCGGGCTGAATCCACCCATGTAGCCGACACTTGTCGACACGACGCCGGGCATTCGCCAGTAAATCTCCTCGGCGCCCCAAAAGCAGCCCATCGCGAGGTAGATCGAGACGGACGTGTCAGGCCACGGGCCCGTCAGCGAACTGCCGAGAACCGCGTGGGTGTCGCCGACCGTGAATGGCCGAGTCGCATGGCCCGGAAGGGCCTTGTCGGGGGTGATCATTGACGACTTCGAAAATCCGAACATGTTCATCCCCGTAGGGTACGACGCATGAGTGGATTCGACACACGCGCGATACATGCCGGCCAGGAGCCAGACCCGCTGACCGGGGCGGTCGTGCCCCCGATCTACCAGGTTTCGACCTACGCCCAGGACGGTGTTGGTGGACTTCGCGGGGGCTATGAGTACTCGCGCAGCGGCAATCCGACCCGTACGGCGCTCGAGGAGTGCCTTGCAGCGCTGGAGGCGCCCGGGGTGCTCGGCGCTGCCGGTCTGGCATTCGCCTCGGGCCTCGCAGCCGAGGACACCGTCATCCGTACCGTCTGCCGACCCGGCGACCACGCGGTCATCCCCAACGACGCCTACGGCGGCACCTACCGGCTCTTTTCGAAGGTGGCCGGTCCGTGGGGGGTCGATCACACTCCGGCTGATGTCACCGATCCTGCTGCCGTTGCAGCGGCCATCGTCCCTGGGCGTACCAAGCTCGTCTGGATCGAGACGCCGACCAATCCGCTCCTCAATATCGCCGATATCGCCGCGCTGGCCGGGGTGGCGCACGCTGCGGGCGCGCTGCTCGTGGTCGACAGCACCTTCGCCTCGCCGTACCTGCAGCAGCCGATCGCGCTGGGGGCCGACATCGTGGTGCACAGCACGACGAAGTATCTCGGCGGACACAGCGACGTCATCGGGGGCGCCCTCGTGGCTACAGACGCGGCCCTTGTGGAGCGGCTGCGATTCCACCAGAACGCCATGGGTGCCATCGCCGGTCCGTTCGACAGCTGGCTCGTCCTGCGCGGTATCAAGACCCTGGGCGTCCGTATGGACCGTCATTGCGCCAACGCGCGGGCGATAGTCGACCTGCTCCTCGCCCACCCTTCAGTGGTTCAGGTCATGTGGCCGGGCTTGGCCATGCATCCGGGACATGAGGTCGCGAAGCGGCAGATGCGCGACTTCGGCGGCATGATCTCGTTCCGGGTGAGTGGGGGGGAGCAGCACGCGGTCGATGTGTGCGGGCGCACCAAGGTGTTCACCCTCGGCGAGTCGCTCGGCGGGGTCGAGTCGCTCATCGAGCACCCCGGGCGGATGACGCACGCGGCGGTGGCTGGCAGTCCGCTAGAAGTACCGTCAGACCTCATCCGGCTCTCGGTCGGGATAGAAACCCTCGAAGACCTGGCAGCCGACCTCCAACAAGCCCTCACTTAACCCCCTTCGCATCTGGCCCACAATCTGGGTGAGATGAACGAACTGAACAGTATTTCGCGCTGATTTGTTCATCTGGCCCGGATTCCGGGCCAGATGAAGGGGTGGGTTCTTTGGTGGGGTGGGTTAGTCGGGGAGTGAGTCTGCTACTCGGCAGGTGGGGCCAACGCAGGTGCGCAGGGCGAGGAGTTGACGATTGAGGGACTTGACGAGGTCCGGATCAGCAGTCGACAGGATGTTGTTGAGCTCGTCCGGGTCGGTGACGCGGTTGTAGAGCTCCAACGCGCCGTCCTCGTACTCGATGTACACCCACTGCTCGGTCCGCAGGGCCGTGAACCGAGGCGGCTTGAGGGTCTCGTAATCCGGGTCGCCAGGCCGCGCCTGAGACAGGCTCTCGGAGATGACCCCGGTGCGCCAGTCCTCGACCGTGCCGCGGGCGAGGAAGGGCACGAGGGAGCGGCCGTCGGTCCACTCGGGGGCCTTGGCATTAAGGAGCGCAGCGAAGGTCGGCGCGAGGTCGATCGTCGAGGTCATGGAGGCCACCTTGGCCCCCGCCTCCACGCCCGGCCCGATGAACAGGTAGGGCACGACGGTGTCCTCAAGGTACGGGGTGCGCTTACCCGGGGGGAGTCGTCGAACGACCGAGTGGTATCCATTGTCGGATCCGATCACGATGAGGGTCGTATCGAGCTTGCCGGCCTTCGCTAGGGCAGCTACGACGGAGTCGTAGGCGTCGGCGATTGTCTCGGAGGACTGAACGCGCTCGCGCCAGCGCCTGTCATAGGTGGCAAGTCGTCGAGGGTTGATCGTTGGCAGGTTGCTGCGCCATGCGGGCTCGTTCAGCCCCTTCGCGTTGTAGCCCTTTGACCTCGGTACGGTCGCGGACTTACTGCTCGCGAGGTGCCGGGTGGCGATCGGGGATGGCCGGTGCGGGTTCGTGAGGCTTAGCTGCAGGTAGAAGGGCTCCCGCGCGGAAACGATGTATTTGGCGGCCTCGCCGACGAGCACGTCACTCAGGAAGTCCTTGGAATTGGTGCCATAGGTCTTCAAGCTTCCATCGACGTTAAGCGTGTACCCGTAGCCGCGGTACATCTCCGGCTGGGTCACCGGAACGACCCAGCGATCCCAGCCCGGTGGGACGTACGCGGGGTTCCTCGCGCCATCGGGGTAGGCATTGAGGTATTTGCCCATGAATGCTGTCTGCACACCGACGGCCGAGAGCCAGACCGGCAGGCAGTCCTTCTCCTCGCCTAGACGATAGAAGGTGGGCCAGCCGCCTCCGGAGGCTGACTCATTGGAGACAACCTTGTGATTGTGGACATACTGCCCTCGCAGGATCGAGACGCGCGACGGGCAGCAGAGCGAGTCGGTCACCGTGGCATTCGTGAAGGTAGTCGCCTTGGCCTGCAGGGCATTGAGTCGCGGGACTTGGCGGAAGGTGGCCCAGTCGAGATCATCAGCAAGGATAAAGACGATGTTATCGACCGTGGACTGGAATTGCTCATCGGTGACAACGGCCTGCTGCGGTACCAGATCGAGGCCGGGATTGAGCGCAGTCATGGCACCGTTTCCGGCGGTGATCTCGCGATGCGGTGTGGACCAGGCGCTTGCTGAGAACACTCCGGCCGCTGCAATGATCCCTAGTGAGGTTACGCCTGCCGTCACGGCGACTGTCCACAATTTGCGTGGGGGCATAGCAGTCACGAAACGTTCTCCTCGGGGTGATCTTTAACTGATGTGTTGCGATGCAACGTCTCGGGCATGACGATAACTAAGAATACCGCTCCGATGCTCAAAGCCGAACCCGCTGCAAAGGCCCAGTCGAAATCGAACATGTCGACGAGCAGTCCGGCGATGAGGGGTCCGAGCACGGCCCCGAGGTCGGACATCATTTGGAAGGTCGCGACGACGACACCGCCCTTCCGTCCGCCGACGACGTCACCGACGACCGCCGCTGGCGCCGATGCGAGGAAGGCTCCTGCTGCGCCCTGGATCGCCATTGAAAGCAGGAAAAGCGCAGTCGCCGCAACAGCGGCGGTGCCCCAGCCGTTTGCAGCCACATCAGCTGCGGTGAGCACCAACATGCCGATCGCCGTAGCGATCGTGCCGATGAGCATCGCTTTACGTCGGCCCTCGGTATCGGCCATTCGCCCCGCCGGTAGCAGGAGAACAGCCTGACATGCCGCTGCGATGAGAAAACCGATGCCGACGAGGGATGCGCTCTTTCCCATGCCCTCAGTTATGAAGAGCGGAACGATGGAGGTTCGCATCCCGAATACGACGAACCCCGTGACGAGACTCACACCGAGGGCTGCCCGGTACCCGCGATCACGGAGCGCCTCGCGGAGTCGCTCAAGTTTCCCCGCCTCCCCGTGCGACACCTCCTGTTCGCGCTCTGCGAGGTGCGCCTGGGCGAGGAATACGACAGCGACGACAGCCGCGAGTCCGAGTGCGGCTGCGTAGACGAAAAAGGGCGCCCTGATCGACCATGCGACGACGAGACCGCCGACAGCGGGCCCAGCAACGCCACCGAGAAGGAAACCGCCTTGGAAGGCGCCCGCTGCACGACCGCGCTGGGAGGAGTGGACGACGCGCAGGAGCAGTGCCAAAGCCGAGACCGTGAACATCGACGATCCAAGGCCACCGATACCGCGGAGCAGAAGAAGTTGTTGGAACGACTGAGAGAATCCTGCCGCGGCACTCGAGACAGCGACGATGCTCAGCCCGCTCGTGAGTACGACTCGCTCGCCCCAGCGATCGACCATGACACCGGAGATCGGAGACGTGACGAAGCGGACGAGAGCGAACACCGAGATGACGGCACTTGCCTGAAGGGCGGTGACGTCGAAGGTGCGGGCGAAAACGGGGAGGGCCGGTGCGAGGATTCCGAACCCGAGGGCCACGCAGAACGCCACGGCGGATAGCACTGCGACCTCGCGCGGGAGATCACGAAGCATCGGCGTGCTTCGGATTGCGCCCTGTAGGCGAGTAACAGGACCCACCCTGTGACCTTATCCTCGATACATTCGGGGGAGGTTGGATGGCAGGGGCCACGATGAGTCGGGATGTCGATCGCGCGGCGGTCTACGCGGCCGAGGACCAATGGTCCGCGGCGATTGATCGAGGCGGAGTCATCGACTTCTTCGGCTCTCGTCTGCAGTTGCCAGTACAGACCCGGTTCGGATCGTTGCCCGCGGTTCAGCAGTACGTCGAGCACCTTGTGACGATGTATCCCGATGTCCCACCGGTCTCGGCTCGGCATCGACGCGGCGATACCCGAGCGCACTATTCAAGCGGGGTGATCGCCATTCCGATGGCTGCGACCTGGGCCTGCCGCGAGTCGGTCCTGCTACACGAGTTCGCCCATCACCTGAATTCGGGCTCCTGCGAGGGCTCGCATGCTCCTCAGCCGGCGCACGGCACTCGATTTCGCGCCTTGATGGTGGAGCTCGTCGGCCGCGCCCAGACGCTAGAGTCAGCACTCCTCCTGCGGAGCTGCTTTGAGTCGAAGGGACTGGTGGTTCCTGCCCATGTCGATTGACCGAATCGCTGCCCTGCTCGCCAAGGCGGAGCGCACCGACAACGCAGAGGAGGCCGATGCCTACCTGATGAAGGCACAGTCCCTGGCGACCGCTGCGAGCATCGATCTGGCGATGGCGAGGTCGCGCACGGCGAAGAAGGAGCAGCGGGAGCAGCCCGAGATGCGAACTGTCATCATCGGCGAGAAGGGCAAACGTGCCAACCGTCACCTCATCTCGTTGTTCATCGCGGTGTCGCAGGCGAATGACGTCAAGGTCGACATTGCGTCAGATTCAACCTTCGTTATCGCCTACGGAATGCCCTCCGACCTAGACGTGGTGAATGCGCTGTTCTCATCGCTAGCAGTGCAGATGACGGCAGCGGCACAGACCTGGCTTGCGGTTGGCCCGTGGCGGCGGGAAACATACGTCGCCGTCGTCAAGGAGGGTGCCCGCTCCCGTCAGGTCCTCAAGCAGCACACCGCCCAGACGGCGAGGGTGGCCTTTTATCAGGCGTTCGTCCCAAGGATTCATGAGCGCCTGACCGAGGCTCGTGTCGCGGCCACGGAGCAGGCGTATCGGGCACCGGCGGAGCCCGATGGGATCGATCGGTCGCTCGTGCTGCGCCAAAAGTCGGAGGAGATCGGCGACTTCCATCGCAGCACCTCGAGGGCTCGCGGGTCGTGGGCCGGCTATACGGGTGGAGTGCGAGGTGACGGCGGATCATCGGGCAATGCCGGCCGAAGGGCCGCCTCCTTGGCGAGACTCGCGGCGCAGCAGGCACTCCCCGGCAAGAGGCCGGTACAAGGATCGGGCCAATGAGCGCAAGCACCGTGACGGTCGGCGACATTGAAGCTGCGGCCGAGCGCCTGTCGGGGGTGATTCGAGAGTTGCCGATGGCCGGGGCCAGATGGCTCGATGACCGGGTGGGCGGCCGGGTGCATCTCATCACCGAGAACCTGCAACGCGCGGGCTCCTTCAAGATCCGGGGCGCCTATAACCGGATCTCGCTCCTGTCGGAGGAGGAGCGAGGGCGAGGTGTCGTGGCTGCGAGTGCAGGCAACCACGCCCAGGGGGTTGCGCTGGCTGCCCAACTCCTTGGTGTCCGGGCGACCGTGTTCATGCCGGAGGGTGCAACTATCCCAAAGGTGCAGGCGACACGTGCCTATGGGGCCGAGGTTCGGTTCGCAGGATCGACGATCGACGAGGCGCTGTCAGCGGCGATTACCTTCGGCGAGGAGACCGGCGCCGTCCTCATCCATCCATTCGATCATGTCGATATCGTCGCGGGTCAGGGCACGGTCGGGCTTGAGATCCTTCAAAAGGTCCCTGACGTCCGCACGATCGTTGTGTGTACGGGCGGGGGTGGCCTGCTCGCTGGCATCGCAATTGCGGTGAAGTCTAAGCGTCCCGATGTGCGAATTGTCGGGGTTCAGGCGCAGGAGGCCGCTGCCTACCCGGCGTCGCTGGCCGCGGGAAAACCGGTGCACCTCGATCGCATGGCGACGATGGCGGATGGCATCGCTGTCGGACGACCCGGTGCCGTGCCGTTCGCCATCGTTCAGGGCTATGTCGATGACATTGAGACGGTCTCGGAGGTGGAGATCTCGCGGGCGGTCCTCCTCCTTCTTGAGCGTGCAAAGTTGCTCGTCGAGCCGGCGGGAGCGGTGGCGACTGCTGCAGTCCTTGCGAACCCGCGGGCCTTCGAGCCGCCCGTTGCCGTCGTGATCTCGGGTGGCAATGTCGACTCACTTCTCCTTTTGCGGATTATCCGTCATGGTCTCGCAGCCGCGGGCCGGTACCTTTCGGTCACCGTGCGGGTACCGGACAGACCCGGTTCCCTGGCCCGGCTCCTCGCGGAGGTGAAGGACCTGCGGGCCAATGTGCTCGAGGTTCGACACGATCGCCTCGACGTGGGCCTTGGAGTTGATGAGGTCGACATCGTGATTCAGGTGGAGACACGCGGCCCGGAGCACTGCGACGAGGTGCTTGGGGTCCTCGCCGCGGAGTATCGCGTCGTCTCGCAGTTGATCAGCCGCGATTTCGGCTGAGTCGCGTGCTTTCGGTAGGGTCCCCACATGGCTTTTGAGCAGGCGGTCTTCGCCGAAGGCGTGGTGAAGAAGTTCGGCGACGTTGTCGCGCTCGATGGGATGGATCTCACGGTCGAGCGGGGTCAGGTGGTCGGATTGCTCGGCCCGAATGGTGCCGGCAAGACCACGATGGTCCGGATCCTCTCGACCCTCCTCACCCCCACCTCGGGCATTGCTCGAGTCTCCGGCTTCGATGTCGTGACGCAGCCGGATGAGGTCCGCCGTGCGATCGGCCTCACCGGGCAGTACGCAGCGGTCGACGAGTACCTCACCGGCCGTGAGAACCTTCGAATGTTCGGCGATCTTTACCACCTCGAACCCAAGTACGTGAAGCGCCGTTCCCAGGAACTCCTCGACTCGTTCGATCTCTCGGAGGCCGCCGATAGATCCGTCCGCACCTACTCCGGTGGTATGCGACGAAGGCTCGACCTCGCCTCAAGCCTCATCGCGCGGCCGTCCATCCTCTTCCTCGACGAGCCGACCACCGGCCTTGATCCGCGATCGCGGCTTGGAATGTGGGCGGTGATCGAGGGCCTCGTTGCCGAGGGCACGACAGTGCTCCTCACAACCCAGTACCTCGAGGAGGCAGATCAGCTTGCTCAGGACATCGTCGTCATCGATCACGGACGTGTCATTGCGCACGGCACGGCCGAGGCTCTCAAGGACCAGATCGGTGGTGATCGCATCGAGGTCACGGTCGTGAACGCCGGTCAAGCTAGCGCCGCAGCAGATGTCCTGCGAACGGTGAGCACCGGTGAGCCCGCAATCGAGGAGGGGCGGGTCTCGGCGCCTGTCTCCGGTGGCTCGACGGTTCTCGTGAATGCGATTCGAGCCCTTGACGTCGCGGGCATTGAGGTGAGTGACCTCCTGCTTCGCCGGCCCACCCTCGATGATGTCTTCATGACGCTCACCGGCCATGCCGCCGAGGAAGAAACACCAGTCCTAGCCAAGCGCGGCCGAAGGGGACGTCAGTCATGAGCACCGTTGCACCGGTGCGGAGCCGGCCAATCGTGGGCTGGGCCGTCCACGATGGAATTGTTGTCGCGCGCCGCAACCTCATCCAGTCGATCCGGGTACCTGAGTCGCTGTTCTTTTCCCTCGTCCAGCCGGTCATCTTCGTACTCCTCTTCGCCTACGTCTTCGGCGGGGCGATCCCCATCCCCGGGGATGGGGCGAATCCGGAGGAGGCGGCCAATGCATATCGCAACTACCTCATGCCCGGGATCTTCGGGCAGACGGTGGCGTTTGCCGCGGCTGCCAGCACTGTCGGCATCGCGGAGGACATGCGCAAGGGCCTCATAGACCGTTTCAGGGCGTTGCCGATGGCGCACGGCGCGGTGCTCATCGGCCGCACCTTTGCTGACGCAGCGCGACAGATTCTCGTCCTCGCGGTTCTGAGCATCACCGGGTTTGTCATCGGCTGGCGCATCACCGGGGGACTGCTGAACGCGATCTACGCCTACCTGCTCCTCCTGCTGTTCGCCTACACGGTGTCATGGGTGGGCTCGACGATCGGCCTGGCGATGCCGAATCCGGAGACTGCGAGCACGGCTGGGCTCGCTTGGCTCTTCCCCCTGACCTTCCTGTCGAATGCCTTCGTGCCCATCTCGTCGATGCCCGATTGGCTGCAGGCATTCGCTGCGTTCAATCCGGTCTCGACCCTCGTGCTCGCGACACGTGAGCTGTTTGGCAACCCGACGGGTATTCAGCCCGACTACTGGCCGCTGCAGCACCCGATCCCCTACACCGTCATGGCGTGCGCGCTGATCATCGCGATCTTCGCGACGCTCTCGGTACGCAAGTTCAGTCGGACGACGAGCAAGTAGCGGCCTTGATCGGCGCTCTGGCCTTGTCACGAGCGACGAGTGAATGCGGCCCGCTGCGCTGGTGACAGTGCCCTCAACTGGCTTGGGGTAAGCCGACTGATCTGCAGGGGACTGAATGCCGACAACTGGCGGGTGCTCATTGCTGCCAGCGCGCTCGGCCGCAGACCCGCTATGGCCGCAGGTGCCAGAGCCCTGAGTGCTGCAGCCGGAAGCTCAGCCGCCGCATCCGGGGTAATTGCGCGGGCCTGACTGGGCAGGAGCCTGGCCAGAGCAGTTGGCCGAAGCCCGGCAAGTTGATCGCCGGAGAGTTGGGCGATCGCCGAGGGAGTGATGCCGCGTGCGGCGGAGGGCATGAAGCCACGGAACTGCTCGGGATCGAAGGCAGCGATCGTTGCTGGCCGGAGCGCGGACACTGAAGCTGCTGGTAGCAGAGCGAGTTGCTGGGGTCGAATTGCCCGCGCCTGACTTGGACTGAGCGCTGACAGTGCGGCGGGGGGCAACTGAGCGAACACTGAGGAGTTGAGCGTGCTGAGCTGCGAAGGAGTGATGCCCGCCATCCCTTGTGAGGTCATGGCCGCCGGATTTGGTAGCCAAGACGGAAGGGCGGGATTAGCGATGGTGCCGGCGGGCGGTGGGCCTGCCACGGCCGAGACGGGGTTCGTTCCCGGTGAGATGCCTCCACTCCCAATGGCACCCGCGGCACTGCCACCCGCGCCGCCGCCGCCTCCGCCGCCACCACCTCCGCCGCTGGACGAGCCCGGAGCCACCATGACGACCGCCGAGCGCGTGACCGTCTGCCCGGATCGTGTTGCGGTGATGTACACCTCGCAGCCACCGGTGGATACACCGGTGACGCCAGACGAGGTCCCCCGGCAGACGTCACCCGACGATGGCGGGACTACGACATCGACCGTGGCATTTCCGGAGCAGCCGGCGAGGCCAGCCTGGCTGGCGAGGGAGGCAGCCGAGATCGATCCACCGGTGGCTATGCGAGGTCCGAAGCCGCCGGTTGCGGCATCGAAGTACATGCCGGTGGTTGCAAGCGTGCGGCCGCTCCAGAGGTAGCTAGGCTTCCAAGACACGATGGTGGGGTTCTGCTGCCAAGCCCAAGCCGGGACATTCTCTGCATCGATGATGTAGCCGGGGAAGATCACCCGGCCATCAGCCTCGACCCCAACGGTCCACCATGGGTGCATCCTCAGCCCGGTGTCATCAGGGGCGCCGACGGGGCACCCACCACCTGTGGTGACCAT
>CAMCSO010000035.1 GCA_945877545.1 Bifidobacterium breve
TATTCGGTAGCATGGTGCACCCTTCGCTTGGTGGGGATGTCATTCAGGTGGTTAACACGGTGTGATTGCGCCGGACCCTGCTTGCGAGTCTGAGTCACACCTCGACAGCGTACGCCCTCAGCGCACGCTCGGCCGCATTTGCCACCGCTATTCGAAGGCTTTCGGGCGTGGTGACCTCCGCGATTCCGCCGAGCGACAGCATAGTGCGAACGAGCCATTCCGGATCATAAACGAGCACAGTGGCGGATAGTGAGCCATCAGCCCCCTCCTCAATGTCTTCGAGGGCAAGGACGTCGAGCACCCACCGGGCATCGCCATCGACCTTGATTCTGGCCGAAGAGAACGGCGTCGCTGCCGCAGTCATGGCGAAGCCAGCGTCGCGAGGGACCTCATCGCTTGTTGCGTCTGTAGGTTCATCGGCGATGCCGCCATCCGAACGCGGGTCAGGCAGTGTCGCTTTCAGGATCCGGTCGAGTCGAAAGGTCCGAACAGCGCCCGCCCGCCTGCACATTGCCTCGACATACGTCCGGCCGTCATCGGAGGTGATGCGCAGGGGTTCGATGTCGCGTTCGGTGACCTCGTCGCGGGTTGCGGAGCCATACACGATGTGCACGTGACGACCCCCGATGATCGCCTCGTTCAAGACATCGACAACGGAGGAATCACCAGCGATGTCGACGACGACGTTCGACCTGTCACCGAGGTCGCCCACCGCGTCCTGAAGCCGGTGGGTTGCCCGCAGCAGGGCCACCCGATCGTGATCGCCAGGGATCTGCGCGAGAAGCCGCAGTCCCACGAGGAGGGCGACGATCTCGTCACCGGAGAGACGCAGCGGGGCGCTCATCGTTTGGGCGTCAAGCACATGGATGCGCGCTTCCTCCCAGAACTGGATGTCGACGAGCTGGTCTGGGCCATGGCCCGGCAGCCCGCAGACGATGAGGAGCCACAGGTCCTTCTCAAGCTGCTCGGGTGACACTCCGAAGTGAGCGGCTGCCTCGGTGATCGTGATGCCGTCGTTCACGACCAGCCACGGGACGAGAGCCAGAAGTCGCGAAAGTCGCGCTGCCGAGCTCATGGTCGCCCTGCGTGCCTACGTGCCACGGCCCGCAGTCGAGCCACGACATCGCCGCGAATCTCCGGCGGACCTTGAACTACGGCATGCTCCCCCGCCGAGCAGAGCGCCGCTACCAAGTGCATCAGATTCGGTGCCGTGACATTGATGACACCCGTTGCGAATGGATCGAGGGGCGTGAATGGATCAAGTGGCGCGTCGGCCATTCGACGAAGGTGCGCACCGGCACCTGCCTGAACACGTACCTGCGCGCGGGCTTCGGAATCGGGCTCGGACTGCGTGACGAGTGACACGAGATCAACCTCGGGATCAGCCGGGTGCGCCTGCGGTTGGGCGGTGACGTTCACCGAGCCGACGATCCGTGAGAGCCGGAACACCCGGGTAGCCAGGCGATCATGATCAAACGCGACGAGGTACCAACGACCATCCCTTGAGATCACTCCCCAGGGATCGACTCGCCTGCGAGCGACCTCGCTCGTCGCCGCTGGCCGATAGTCGAAGGTCGCAACGCGCCGCTCGCGCAGGGCCGCCATAAGTGGCAGCAGCGCGGCGTCGGCGGCTGAGACCTGCACACGGACGAGGCTCTCCTCGACTGCCCGCGCCGGCTGCCCCTGCACTGCCTCGATCTTGCGAAGCGCAGTCGTGGCGGAGGGCCCGAGAATTGCCTCATCCCAGACCCGTGCTGCCAGGGCGATGACGGCGAGTTCGGCGGAGCTGAAATTCAATGGCGGTAGTGCGTACTCATCGCGTGCGATGCGGTAGCCCTCAACATCGCCGTGCGCGTCGATCACCGTCTCGACCGGGATCCCCATGCCGCGGAGTTCATCTTTATCCCGCTCGAACATCCGCTCGAACGCGGCACCGCTCGAGACCGGTCCGTAGCCCGGCACACTCGAGTGGATATCCGCCCGCGAGACGGCCCGGCGCGTGGCCAATAGGCACAGCACGAGGTTGAGCAGTCGCTCCGTGCGGTCGGCGCGCACCGGGTCACCGGTCATCGTCGGCTCTCGCCGGTCATCGTCGGCTAGAGGACGTTGATGAGGTCGATGACGAAAACGAGGGTGCGGCCAGCAAGCCGATGGCCTGATCCGGCCTCACCGTAGGCGAGGGCCGGAGGAATGACGAGTTGGCGTCGACCGCCGACCCGCATGCCGGGAATCCCTTCCTGCCAGCCAGCGATCAGGCCAGACAGCGGGAAGGTGATGGACTCCCCGCGGTCCCATGAGGCGTCGAACTGGTCGCCGGTCTCAAAGTCGACACCGAGATAGTGCACCTCAACGCGACCGCCTGCCACCGCCTCCGCGCCCTCGCCGATGATGAGGTCGGTGATGACGAGTGAGGTGGGCGGGGGGCCTTCGATGAAGTCGATTTCGGGCTTGTCTGCCACGGTCCTACTCCTGTTCGTTGGTTGCTTAAGTGTTCGGTTGATCCCTCAACTACGGAATGCTCACGAGTTCGACGACGAAGACGAGGGTTTCATTCGGCAAGATGGTGCCCTGACCCTGCGGCCCGTAGCCGAGATCGCCCGGAATAACGAGGAGTCGCTGGCCGCCGACCTTCATGCCCGGCAGGCCTTGGATCCAACCTTGAATGAGGCCGTCGAGCGGAAAGCTGATGGGCTCCCCACGCGTCCAGGAGGAGTCGAACATCTGGCGGGACTGCATGCCGACACCGCAGTAATTGACGGTGAGTGTGTCGCCAGCCATGACCGCGGGCCCGGTTCCCTCAACGAGGTCCTCAATCCCAAGTTCAGTTGCATTCTGAGCATCCGCGCCGATCGAGACGGTCGGGACCCCCGTGTCAGCGACCGCAACGGTGATGCTGCCGAATGTGGTGCCACCGGCGACCGGCTCAGCAGAGGGGACCGGCTCCCCCAGCGCGCAGTCAGTGGTGACGAAGGGGATTGACGGATCGGTCACGCCATTTGAGGCGGCGGGCGCCGACGCGGCAGGGACTGCTTCTGACGGCGCGCCGGTGACGGCGGCGGATGCGAGTGCGGAGGCCGCAGCACTTTGATCACTCGAACTTGAGCCGCTGGAACTCGAGCAGCCGGCAAGCCCTGCAACGAGGACCGCGGTGCTCAGAGCCGTGATGAGGGCGGTCTTGAGGGGGATCGTGCGTCGTCGTGATGTCATTGTTGAAGCCTAGTCGGTCGCTACATGCTCGCGATGAGGCGCTCGACGCGCTCATCGACCGACAGGAACGGGTCCTTGCACAGGACCGTTCGCTGTGCCTGATCATTGAGCTTCAGGTGCACCCAGTCAACGGTAAAGTCGCGTTGCCGCTCTTGAGCCCTGCGCACAAAATCCCCTCGCAGCTTGGCTCTCGTCGTCTGCGGCGGAACTGACTTGGCTTCGAAAACCGCAAGGTCAGTGGTCACGCGATCGACGAGGCCTTTTGCCTCCATCAGGTAGAAGACCCCACGGTTTCGAGAAATGTCGTGGTAGGCGAGATCAAGCTGCGCAATCCGCGGTGAATTGAGATCGAGCGAATGCTTGAGCATGTACCGCTCGAGCAGCCGCCGTTTGATTGCCCAGTCGATCTCGCGATCAATGAGGGTGAGGTCGTCAGCCTCGATCGCCTTGAGCGCCCGACCCCAAAGCTCAAGTACCCTGCGGTGGATCGGGTTGTCAGTCAATCCGCGGCGCTCCGCGAAGTCGGATGCCTTCTCGAAGTACTCCCATTGCATATCGATTGCCGAGAGCTCGCGCCCGGTGCTCAACTTCACGGTCTTGCGCCCGGAGACGTCATGGCTCATCTCCCGGATTGCCCGAATCGGGTTTTCAAGTGACATATCTCGCATGACGACCCCCGCCTCGAGCATCTGCAGAACGAGGTCGGCGGAACCCACCTTGAGCATGGTGGTGGTCTCGCTCATATTCGAGTCGCCGACGATGACGTGGAGCCTTCGGTAGAGATCGGCATCCGCGTGCGGTTCATCTCGGGTGTTGATGATCGGACGTGATCGGGTGGTCGCGCTTGAGACGCCCTCCCAGATGTGGTCGGCTCGCTGACTCAGACAGTAAACGGCGCCCCGCGGCGTCTGGAGGACCTTGCCTGCTCCGGCGATGACCTGTCGTGAGATGAGGAAGGGCACGAGGCCGTCCGAGATGCGCGCAAAATCACCCTGCCGTTCAATGAGGAAGTTCTCGTGGCATCCGTACGAGTTGCCGGCCGAGTCGGTGTTGTTCTTGAATAGGTACACATCACCGTTGATACCCTCCTCCACCAGGCGCTGCTCCGCATCGAGAACAAGGCCCTCAAGAATCCGCTCGCCGGCTCGGTCGTGGGCCACCAGTTGCGGAACGGAGTCGCACTCTGCGGTTGCATACTCAGGGTGGCTGCCGACATCGAGATACAGCCGTGAACCATTACGAAGGAAGACGTTGCTGCTTCGACCCCATGCGACAACCTTGCGAAACAGGTAGCGGGCTACCTCGTCTGGGCTCAGGCGTCGCTGGCCATGGAAGGTGCACGTAACCCCGTACTCGGTCTCGATCCCGAAGATGCGCCGCTCCATCAGCCCTACCGCCGCGCTCAGCCGAGCAGTTCTGCGAGCCGTCCCCGGTTGATTCGGGAGAAGGTCCGCCGGGACTTGCTGCGCTCGAGCAGGGCCACCTCAAGCTCACCCGGCCCCAGTTGCCGTTCCTCATCTCCCCCGTGCTTGCCAAGCAGGTCGACCGCGAGACGCAGTGCCTCGATGAGGGTCATGCCTTCGCGCCAATTCGTCGATAGTGCGGCGGTAATGGCCTCAGCGGAGCCGCCCATCGCGACGTAGCCGTGTTCGTCTGCGACCGAGCCGTCGAAGGTCAGCCGGTACAGCTGATCACCATCGGCGGAATCGCCCACCTCTGCCACGACGATCTCGACCTCGTACGGCTTGGGAGTCTCGGTGAAAATGGTGCCGAGGGTCTGGGCATAGGCATTGGCAAGGCTACGCCCGGTCACATCGCGCCGGTCATAGGAGTAGCCGCGCATGTCGGCCAGGCGCACTCCCGCAACCCTGAGGTTCTCAAACTCGTTGTACTTGCCGACGGCGGCGAAGGCGATGCGGTCGTAGATCTCGCTGATTTTGTGCAGGGCACGCGATGGGTTCTCCGCCACGAACAGGATTCCCTCGTCATATTCCTCGACGATGACCGACCGGCCGCGCGCGATCCCCTTGCGGGCGTAGTCCGCCTTGTCCTTGATGATCTGCTCTGGCGAGACGTAGAACGGCATGCTCATGGGTTCGACCTGCCTTCCGACGTTCCTGCAAAGGGGCCATTCGGTCGGGTCATTCTTCTCGCGACGAGTGGGGCGACCCGCGCCTCAACCTCGACTGAGCCGAGCATCCGGACTCCCTCTTCTGTCGCGATACCAACAATCGGGAAGATGCGGCGGGCCATGTCGGGCCCAGCAGTCGCACTGTCGTCGTCAGCAGCGTCGTAAAGGGCCTCGAGGGCCGTGTCGATGGCGAGGTCGGTGTCGGCGTCCGGCCGGTAGAGCTTTTTCAGCGAGCCCCTCGCGAAGAAGGATCCGGAACCGACGGCGTAGAAATCATGCTCCTCGTACCGCCCACCCGTGACGTCGTAGGAGAAGATGCGCCCGCGCTGTCGGTCGATGTCATAGCCCGCAAAGAGCGGGACGACCGACAGGCCCTGCATCGCGAGGCCAAGGTTGCCGCGCAGGAGGCTCGCGAGCCTGTTCGCCTTGCCGTCCAAGGAGAGGGGCACTCCCTCGATTTTCTCGTAGTGCTCAAGTTCCACCTGGAAGAGCCGGACGAGTTCGATGGCGATGCCCGCGGTGCCGGCGATGCCGATGAGTGAATGCTCGTCAGCGGCGAACACCTTCTCGATGTCGCGTTGGGCGATGACGTTGCCCATGGTTGCCCGCCGATCACCGGCCATGACAGCGCCGAAGTCACCGCGCAGGGCAACGATGGTGGTGCCGTGGGGCGCCTGCAATGCCTGATCGTGGCCCACTTGCATGGACGGGAGGGCAGTGGGAGCAACGGTCGCAAGGAATTCAGCGAAGGATGCTGATCGTGGGGCGGTGAAGGCGACCTGCAGGGCGCGGTGTTCGAAGCTCACTGTCCGCCCTTCTGGACGAAGGACTTGACGAAGTCCTCGGCATTCTCCTCAAGAACGCTGTCGATCTCGTCGAGGATGGAGTCGACGTCCGCATCAAGATCCGAGGCGGTGGCCGATTCGGTCTGGGCAACGGCCGCCTCGTCGGTATCGCTTGGCTTTGAGGTTCGACGCTCGGAACTCTCCTGCTGTGACATGAGCACAGGGTACTGGGATTCAGGTCGAAGCGCTCAGGGCTGCAATGAGTTCCTGTGGTGTCGGTGATGCGTCAAGTAGGGCACCGACGTGCTCGTGGGTGCCCCGAAGTGGCTCGAGTGTCGGAACCCTCAGCAGGCTCTCCTGCCCCGGGATGTCGAACACGACCGAGTCCCACGATGCTGCGGCCACCTGATCGGGGTACCTGCGAAGACACTCCCCGCGAAAGTAGGCGCGGGTGTCGAGTGGCGGGTTCGTCATGGCCCGATCAACCTCATCATCGGTAAAGAGCCTGGTCAGCCGGCCCCGTGCCTCGAGCCGGGCGGCGAGGCCCTTGTCACGACGTACGTCGGAGTACTGCAGGTCGATTGCTTGGAGCCGGTGCGCTGACCACTCGAGGTCGTCGCGCGCCCGGTACTCCTCGAGGAGGGCGAGCTTCGAGACCCAGTCGATCGTCGTCGTACAGGTCATCGGGTCGGCAGCGAGAGCGGTAAGGGTCTGGCCCCATCGGTTCAGAATGTCGAGGGTTTGTGCATCGATGTCGCCGGCCGCACTTTCCTCGCAGTAGGCGTGCGCGAGCGAACATAGCTGCATTTGAATGTCGATTGCGGTGCGCCTAGTCCCGTCCTGCATGACGAGTGAGTGCTGGAGCGTGGTGTCGTGGCTGACGGCGTGCATCTCGCGGACAGGAAAGCGTGGCATGAGATCGACGCGATCAAGCACGCCGTCCTCGATCATCGATAGGACGATGGCGGTCGTGCCCATCTTCAGATAGGTCGCGACATCGCAGAGGTTCGCATCGCCGACGATGACGTGGAGCCTGCGGTACTTTTCCGGGTCGGCGTGCGGCTCATCCCTAGTGTTGATGATCGGTCTTTTCAGCGTTGTCTCGAGGCCTACCTCGACCTCGAAGAAGTCCGCGCGCTGGCTCAACTGGTAGCGCATTGAGTGTCCGTCCTGCCCTACGCCAAGCCGGCCCGACCCGGTGAAGACCTGGCGGGTGATGAAGAACGGCGTGAGGTGGCGGACGATGTCTGCGAATGGTGTCTGCCGGCGCATGAGGTAGTTCTCGTGCGTGCCGTACGAGGCGCCCTTGTTATCGGTGTTGTTCTTGTACAGCAAAATCGGCGGAATGGCGCCGCTGCGGGAGGCGAGCGCAGCGGCGCGCTCCATGATTTGGACCCCCGCCCTATCCCAGAGGGCGGCGTCACGGGGGTTTGTCACCTCCGGTGCGGAAAACTCGGGATGTGCATGATCGACATAAAGGCGCGCCCCGTTGGTGAGGACTACGTTGGCGAGGCCGAGGTCATCGTCGGTGAGCTGGCTGGGATCGGCATCGGCCCGAGACATGTCGAACCCGCGGGCATCGCGCAATGGCGACTCGAGGTCGTAGTCCCAGCGGGCCTTGCGTCGCCCGGACGCGATGACCTCCTGCGCGTACGCATTCACGATATGCGTGGAGGAGACCATCGCATTCATCGTGGGATGACCCGGCACGGTGATCCCGTACTCGGTCTCGATCCCCATGACACGGTGGACGCTCACCGGGCGCACACCGCCGGATGTCGCAGGGAGCTGGTGGTCACAGGTACTGACCGGTGTTGGCGACCGTCGCGATCGATCGGCCGGCCTCGCTCCCCTTCTTGCCGTGGATGAGGGTCCGGATGAACACGATGCGCTCCCCCTTCTTGCCTGATATCCGCGCCCAGTCGTCAGGATTCGTTGTATTGGGGAGGTCCTCGTTTTCGCGGAACTCATCGAGGCATGCGTCGAGCAGGTGCTGCACCCTGATCCCCCGCTCACCGGAGTCAAGGAAGGCCTTGATCGCCGACTTCTTCGCACGCGACACGATGTTCTCGATCATCGCACCGGAGTTGAAGTCCTTGAAGTAGAGGATTTCCTTGTCGCCGTTTGCGTAGGTGACCTCGAGGAACCGGTTCTCCTCAGCCTCTGAGTACATGAGTTCGACGGCGCGCTGAATCATCGCGTGGCAGGTGAGCACCGCATCGCCGGCGTTCTCGGCGAGGTCACTTTGGTGCAGCGGAAGTGTCGGGACGAGGTACTTGCTGAAGATCTCTCGGGCGGCCTCCGCATCAGGTCGCTCGATCTTGATCTTCACGTCGAGTCGGCCCGGCCGCAGAATCGCGGGGTCGATCATGTCCTCGCGATTCGAGGCCCCGATGACGATGACATTCTCCAGCGCCTCGACACCGTCGATCTCGCTCAGCAGTTGCGGAACGATAGTGTTCTCGACGTCGCTCGAAACGCCCGATCCCCTGGTGCGGAACAGCGAGTCCATCTCATCGAAGAACACGATGACCGGCATGCCCTCCGAGGCCTTCTCCCTAGCCCGCTGGAAGACCAGTCGGATATGGCGCTCGGTCTCACCGACGTACTTGTTCAGCAGTTCGGGACCCTTGATGTTGAGGAAGAAGCTTCGGCCCTCCTCTAAGCCATTTCGCTCGGCAACCTTCTTTGCAAGCGAGTTCGCAACCGCCTTCGCAATGAGTGTCTTGCCACACCCGGGCGGGCCGTAGAGCAGGATGCCCTTCGGCGGCATGAGGGCATGCTCGGCGTAGAGCTCAGGGTGCAGGAACGGCAGTTCGACGGCATCGCGAATACTCTCGATCTGGTCTCGCAGGCCACCGATGTCGGCGTAGTCGATGTCGGGAACCTCCTCAAGGATGAGCTCCTCGACCTCCGACTTGGGGATCTTCTCGATGACATATCCGGAGCGTGAGTCCAACAGGAGCGCATCGCCGGAGCGCAGCCGGGAGGTGAGGAGCGGCTCAGCTAGCCGCACGACACGCTCCTCATCGCCGCCTGCCACGACGAGGGCGCGAACTCGGTCGCTCAGCACCTCCTTGAGGGTGACGATTTCACCGACCACCTCGAAGGCTTGATCAGCCACCACGTTGAGGGCCTCATTGAGCATGAGTTCTTGACCTGGCCGCAGCGATGACGCATCCACCGAGGGGCTGACGGCCACGCGCATCTTCTTGCCGCTCGCCATGATGTCAACGCTGCCGTCGTCATGAAGTTCGAGGAAGGTGCCGTAGCCACTCGGCGGCTCGCCGAGCCGGTCGACCTCGGCCTTGAGGGTCACGATCTGCTCGCGGGCGTCACGAAGTGTGGCGATGAGCCGAGCGTTGTGGTCCTTCTGCGCTGCTAGTTCTCCGCGCAACTGCTGGGCACCCCGCTCGTTCGCCGGGTCGTCACGACGGTCACCCGTGCTGGCGTTTGGCATCTGGGGCGTGTCCACGGATCCTCCTTTGAGCAGTTCCGACGACTCTAACCCGATTCGGTTGTCTCGGCGTGTTCGAGCGCACGGCGGGCGGCGTGTTCGACCGGATCTTCGATGGTCGCGGCGAGGGCAGGTGCCGCGCCCGGACCTCTGTAATCCTCGCCATAGGCGCCAGGAGCCGGCCTGCGCCGGCGAGTGGGCAGGACCGCCCCCGGGGCGAGCCTGCGGGCGGCCACGAGGAAGCCGGAGTGCCCAATCATTCGGTGATCGGGCCGCACCGCGAGTCCGTCGAGGTGCCACGTCCGAATGAGTGACTCCTCTGCTCGCGGCTCGGTCCAGTCGCCGGAAACGCGCATGAACTCGACGAATTTGGACATCTGGGTTGTCGTCGCCACATATCCGATGAGGACGCCACCGGGGGCGAGTGATGCTGCGACGGCGGCGAGACACTCCCAGGGCGCAAGCATGTCAAGGATGACGGCGTCGAGTTCGCGCTCGTCGAGGGAGTCTGCGAGGTCGCCGAGAGTCAATGACCAGTGCTCCGGGGTCGTGCCGAACCAGCGGTCGACATTCTTGCGTGCGACGGCAGCGAACTCCTCGCGACGCTCATAGCTGCTGATGTGCCCGGTCGGGCCGACAGCCCGCAGGAGTGAGCAGGTAAGGGCGCCGGATCCGACTCCTGCCTCCGCGACGCGGGACCCGGGTCCGAGGCCCGCGAGTCCGACAATGCGCGCTGAGTCCTTGGGGTAGATAACGGCGGCCCCGCGTGGCATCGAGAGGACGAAGTCATCAAGGAGGGGCTTGAGTACAAGGAAGGCGGTGCCCCCCGAACCCATGACCACTGAGCCCTGAGGCAGCCCCACGATGGAATCATGATCGATCGCGCCCCGGTGCGTGTGAAAGGACTTCCCCTCAACGAGGGTGACCGTGTAGAGCTTGCCCTTTGCGTCAGTGAGCTGGACGAGGTCGCCGTATGCGAATGCACCTCGGCGGGTGTAGGTCGGTTCAGCCATCTGAACAACAGTAGTCCGTTCATCCGAGTCCGATCGTCGGACCGTTGACCTAGGGTGTGAAATGTGAACGATGACGCGGCAGCACTCGATCCCTTCGCAGCATTCCCCGGCTCCCTGTCACCATCACGAGCCAATGACTTCCTCACCTGTCCCCTCCTCTTCCGTTTCCGTACTATCGACCGCCTTCCCGAGCCCTCATCCCCCGCAGCACTTCGGGGCACGCTCGTCCATACGGCACTCGAGCATCTCTTCGACCTCCCCGCTGGTGAACGAACCGTGGTGCAGACCAGGGCTCTCCTCACGCAGGCTTGGCTCGAGCTCGCGGCAAGCGACGTTTATTCGGCCCGGATCCTTCAGGAAGAGCTCGGACTTGACGGCACTGCTGATCCTGCTGAGGTCGCTGACCGGGTGCTTGCGAGTGCGCTTCCACTCCTCGATACCTACTTCGCGCTTGAGGATCCGAGCCGCCTCGAGCCGTATGCGCGCGAGTTGGCCGTCTCGGTCGAGATTGCCGAAGCCTTCACGATTCGTGGGTTCGTTGACCGGATCGACCGCTCGCCGGCAGGCGAGATCAGGATCGTCGACTACAAGACCGGTAAGGCTCCCGGGTCGCGATACGAAGCCAAGGCCATGTTCCAGATGCGGTTCTACGCGCTCGCCTGGTGGCGCATGACCGGTAACATACCGCGAAGGCTGCAACTCATGTACCTCGGTAGTAGCGAGGTCCTGCGCTACGAGCCGACCGAGCAGGATTTAGTGTCGACGGAGCGAAGGATCCTCGCCCTCCGGGAGGCGATCAACAAGGCCGCCCGGTCAGGGGATTTTGCCCCGACCACGTCGAGACTGTGCGACTGGTGTGCACATCAGTCCTCCTGCCCGGCCAAGGGCGGAGTGCTCCCCCCGATGCCGTCACCAGATCTGTGGCTATCGCCAGCGTCGCGGGTCGATTCGCCATTCGAGCGAACCGCTAGCGCGCTGCCCCAGGAGTGAGAGCGGCCTGCCAAAGGCTCTCGATTGACCAGCCGTCTAGTCCGTCGATGATGGTGAGCCGCTCGGCAGCCGCGATCGGTGCCATATGCGGCACACCCACGACATGGCAGCCGGCGGCAAGGCCCGATGCCACTCCAGTCGGCGAATCCTCGATCACGAGGCAGTCTGCCGGAGTGACCCCGAGCAGGGCTGCCGCCTGCAGGTAGGGGGCCGGGTGCGGCTTGCTCTGCGGCACCTCGTCGCCGCCGACGATCACCGTGAATGGCTCGAAGCCGAGGTCGCCTGCAATGCTCACGTGGACGGCGTCAATGAGGCGTCGCCATGATGCCGTGACAAGACCGGTCGGGATTCCACGGGCAACCACCTGACACACCAGGTCCCGGGCACCTGGCTGCCATGCAGCCTTCTCCGCGAGGAGGAGCCCCTCGATCGTCGCAATGAGGAACTCCCCGACCCCCTGCTCCTTGAGTTCGCTAACGATATTCGGGTCGCCCTTTTCTGCCATGTATTCGACAACCCGTTCGAGCGGACCACCGAGGCAGTGCTGCTGGTCAGCGGGCGTCCATTCACCACCGAGGCGCAGCATCGTGAGAAGTTCGGCGCGCAGCCACAGGTGCTCGGTGTCGACGAGGGTTCCGTCCATATCGAACAGCACTGCTGCGGGCAGGGAGGCTGGCAGATCTGGCAGATCTGGCAGATCTGGCAGCGCGGGTTGCTCATCCGGCGTTGAAATACTTCGCCTCCGGGTGATGGACGATGATCGCGCTGGTCGACTGCTCCGGGTGGAGTTGGAACTCCTCGGAGAGCTCGACGCCGATCCGATCGGGGTGGAGCAGGTCGCACAGCATCACCTGCTGCTCGAGGTCCGGGCAGGCCGGGTAGCCGAAGGAGTACCGCGACCCGCGGTAGCCCTGCTTGGCGATGAGGGACTCCATGTCTGGGTTGTCCTCAAGGCCAAGGCCAAGCTCCTCGCGGACCCGCGCATGCCAGTACTCGGCGAGGGCCTCGGTGAGCTGCACCGAGAGCCCGTGAAGTTCGAGGTAGTCGCGGTAGGCATCGGCCTCGAATAGCTTCGCGGTGGCCGCTGATGCAGCCTGTCCCATTGTCACGATGGTGAAGGCCACGACATCGGTCTCGCCCGATTCCTTGCCGCGGAAGAAGTCGGAGAGGCACAGGTGCCGGTCACGCCGCTGGCGTGGGAAGGCGAAGCGCGCCCGCTCCTTGCCGGTATCTGGGCCGTCGTGCCACTCGATGACGAGGTCGTCACCCTCAGAGTGACACGGGAAGTAGCCGTAAACGACCGCAGGTTCGATGAGGCCCTCGGTGTGGATCCGATCGAGCCACATCCGAAGACGCGGACGGCCCTCCTCCTCAACCAACTGCTCGTACGAGGCTCCATCGCCCCGGGTTGGCTTAAGGCCCCACTGACCAAGGAACAGGGCACGTTCGTCGAGGTACGGCGTGTACTCGGCCAGGGAGATTCCTCTCACGACCCGTTCGCCGAGGAAGGGTGCCTCGGGCACCGGCACATTCTCGGCAACATCAGAGCGCGCCGGCATGTCCTGGGGCTCGGTGACGGCGAGGGTCGCGGCCACCGACTTCACGCGGCGTGCCCGGCGTTCTGGCAGGACCGCCCCGGGCTCCCCTCGCTTGATTGCCATGACAGTGTCCATTAGTCGAAGGCCCTCAAAGGCGTCACGCGCGTATCGGACGTCGCCGTCGTAGATGTCGGCGAGGTCCTGCTCGACGAAGGCGCGGGTGAGCGCGGCCCCACCGAGGAGGACCGGATAGCGCTCGGCAATCCCTCGGGTGTTGAGCTCCTCGAGATTCTCCTTCATGATGACCGTGCTCTTGACGAGCAGGCCGCTCATACCGATGGCGTCGGCGTTGCTGCTCTCCGCGGCCTCGATGATCGCCGAAATCGGTTGCTTGATGCCAATGTTTACGACGGTGTAGCCGTTGTTGCTCAGGATGATGTCAACGAGGTTCTTGCCGATGTCGTGGACATCGCCCTTCACGGTTGCGAGGACCATAGTGCCCTTGCCTGCCTCGTCGGTGCGCTCCATATGGGGCTCGAGGTAGGCGACGGCGGTCTTCATGACCTCGGCACTTTGCAGGACGAACGGCAATTGCATCTGGCCCGAGCCGAAGAGATCGCCTACGACCTTCATCCCCGAAAGCAGGGTGTCGTTCACGATTGCTAGGGCTGGCTTCTCGCTGAGCGCCTCGTCGAGGTCCGCCTCTAGGCCCTGTCGCTCGCCGTCAACGATTCGACGTTCAAGTCGCTCAAACAGCGGAAGGCCAGCGAGTTCCTGTGCGCGGGTCGCCGACAGGGATTTCGCTTCGACACCTTCGAAGAGTTGGAGGTAGACCTGCAGAGGGTCGTATTCAACGAAGCCCTCTGCGTTGAGACGCCGGCGGTCGTAGACGAGGTCGAGGGCCACCTCGCGCTGGTCATCCGGGATGCGGCTCATTGGCAGGATCTTCGATGCATGGACGATCGCGGAGTCGAGGCCCGCCTGAACACACTCATTCAGGAACACCGAGTTGAGCACCTGGCGGGCGGCAGGGTTGAGCCCGAACGAAACATTCGACAGCCCGAGGGTGGTCTGGACGGTCGGGTGCAGGGCCTTAAGCTGCCGGATCGCCTCGATGGTCTCGATGCCGTCGCGCCTCGTCTCCTCCTGACCGGTGGCGATCGGAAAGGTAAGGGTGTCGACGAGGATGTCCTCGACGTTCATGCCGTAGTTCGTCGTGAGATCACGGATGAGTCGGTCGGCGACCCGCACCTTCCATTCCGCGGTGCGAGCCTGGCCCTCCTCGTCGATCGTGAGCGCGACAACCGCCGCACCGTGCTCCTGCACGAGCGCCATGATGCGCGCGAAACGCGACTCGGGACCATCGCCGTCCTCGTAGTTCACCGAGTTGATAACCGCACGCCCGCCGAGCATCTCTAGGCCCGCCTGGAGCACAGCCGGCTCGGTGGAGTCGAGGACGAGCGGAAGGGTGGATGCGGTAGCGAACCGACTGGCGATCTCCTTCATGTCGTTCACGCCGTCGCGCCCGACATAGTCGATGCACACGTCGAGCAGGTGAGAGCCGTCGCGTATCTGCGCGCGGGCGATTTCGACGCAGTCATCCCAGCGCTGCTCGAGCATGGCATCGCGGAAGGCCCGCGACCCGTTCGCGTTCGTCCGCTCGCCGATCGACAGGTACGTGGTGTCCTGCCGAAATGGCACCGCTTGGTAGAGCGAGGCTGCGGAGGCATCCGACTGCGGAGAGCGCGGCGAGATCTCTCGGCCGCGGACCCGGTCAACGACGGCCTTGAGGTGGGCTGGCGTGGTGCCACAGCAGCCGCCGACGAGGCCGAGTCCGTAGTCGCGAACGAAGGCCTCATGCGCGTCGGCGAGTTCGTCGGCGCTGAGCGGGTAGTAGGCGCCGTCGGAAGTGAGGATCGGCAGGCCGGCGTTCGGCATCGCAGAAATGCCGATCCGGGCGGTACGCGAAAGCGTGCGCAGATGCTCGCTCATCTCGCTCGGCCCGGTTGCACAGTTAAGACCGATCATGTCGATACCGAGAGGCTCGAGCGCCGTGAGCGCCGCACCAATTTCGGTGCCGAGGAGCATGGTCCCGGTTGTCTCGACGGTCACTTGGGCGATGAGCGGGAGGTCGGCGCCGGCTGCGGTGAGTGCCCGCCGAGCACCAAGGAGCGCCGCCTTCGCTTGGAGGAGGTCCTGGGCGGTCTCGACGAGGATGGCATCGACGCCCCCCTCAATCATGCCGGCGACCTGCACCTCATAGGCATCGCGCAGGTGGGCGAATGGGGCGTGGCCGAGCGAGGGCAGTTTTGTCCCGGGGCCGACCGACCCGAGCACCCATCGCGGGCGCTCCGTCGTCGACCAGGCGTCGGCCGACGTTCGGGCGATGACGGCGCCGGCACGTGCGAGTTCGAAGATGCGGTCCTCGATGTCGTACTCGGCGAGGTTCGCGAAGTTCGCCCCGAAGGTGTTCGTCTCGACGCAGTCGACCCCGACCTCGAAGTAGGCATCGTGGACGGACGCGACGATGTCTGGCCTTGTGACGTTGAGGATTTCGTTGCAACCCTCGTAACCCTCAAAGTCGTCGAGGGAGGGGTCTGCTGCCTGGAGCATTGTGCCCATGGCGCCATCAGCGACCACGACTCGGGTGGATAGGGCCGTGCGGAGCGACGTAGTCTGCGAGGTCATAGTGAGCCAAGTCTACCGAGGGACCCACCTGTCGCCTGCTCACGCGATAGCGTGATCCACGTGACACGGGCTGAGCAATTGAGCGCAGAATCGGCCCACACCTCGACGAGGCGCCCGCAATGACGGAGGTCATACTCCGGACGTCCGATGGACTCGTGAGCGCCGCGACAGTCCACATGTCGGGGGGTGCGACTAGCGTGCCGGTCATTCTCCTGCACGGCCTTTCTCAGCAGCGCCGGTTCTGGGATCCTGTGGTCGCGCGGATGCGCTACGCACCGGTCGTGACCCTCGATCAGCGCGGGCATGGAGCGTCAACGGCTGGGCCGGGGGCCGACTACTCGATCGATCGGTGTGCCCGCGATGTGATCGAGCTCGCGGAGTCACTTTCTTACCCGAGCATCAACGTCGTCGGACACTCGTGGGGAGGCGCCGTCGCACTGCGTGTCACGGCCGCCGCCCCGGACCTCGTCGAGTCCTGTTGTCTCATCGATGGCGGGCTGTCGACGCCGAGTGCCCCAGCCCTGCCGGGCTCGGACCCGGCCATTCGAGAGGCTCTTTTGGAGCGTCTGCGGCCCCCGGACCTTGGCATTGCGATCGAGGAGATTTGGGCCATCCTCGCCCGCGGCATGGGCGATGCCTGGTCAGATGAGGCAAGGCAAGCCCTCGGCCCGACGTACTTTGTGAAGCCTGACGGCACGGCGCGCACCGTGATTGGCGTTGATCGTCATATGGCCGTACTTGAAGGCCTCCTCGACTACGACCCGTGGCCTGACGCCGAGAGCGTTCGCGGGCCCCTGTGGGCGGTTTTCTGCGAGCCGCGCGGGGTGCAGGCCGATGAGTCGCGACTTCGGGTTATCGAGCGGGCGCAGCGACTGCAGAGTGCACTCGTACAGCGTTGGCATGGAGCCTTGCACGATGTTCCCTTGCAGTGGCCAGCGCTCGTCGCAGGGCTCATCGATACCCTCGTAGAGTCCTCCTCGGGTGATCTGACGCGGACCAGCCAAATGCCGAACGGCACCGACATGTTGGGGGTCAGCGCTTGATCGAGGTGGATGGCCTGCCGGAGTTGGTTGACCCCGTGCTCATCGCAGCATTCGAAGGCTGGAACGACGCGGGCGAGGCTGCGTCGGGGGCCATTGCTCATCTGCGTGACATCTGGGATGCGCAGCCCCTCGTGGATCTCGACTCCGAGGAGTACTACGACTATCAGGTGAATCGGCCAAACATCGCGATCAGCGTGGATGGAACACGGCAACTCACTTGGCCGAGCACGAGGGTCTACATTGCGCGGATACCGCTCTACCCACGCGACATCGTTCTTGTCCAGGGCATCGAGCCGAATATGAAGTGGCAGCAGTTCGTGCGCGAGATCCTCGGCCTTGCCGCCGAGCTCGATGTCCGGATGGTCATCACGCTCGGGGCACTGCTCTCCGACACTCCACATACCCGGCCCGTTCCGATCATCGGCACGACGACTGACCTCGCGCTCATCGCCTCGATGGATCTGGAGACCCCCCAGTACGAAGGACCGACCGGCATCGTTGGCGTCATTCAGGATGCCTGCGGCCAGTTCGGGATCCCGGCCATCTCGCTATGGGCCTCGGTCCCCCACTATGTCGCGCAGCCGCCCTGCCCTAAGGCAACCTTGGCCCTTATCCGTCGGGTGGAGGACCTGCTGGACGTGCCGGTCCCACTCGCCGACCTCGTCGAGGAGTCACGGGCCTGGGAGACAGGCGTCGATGAGCTCGCGTTGGAGGACGATGAAGTCGCCGACTACGTACACCAACTCGAAGAGGCCCGCGACACCGCCGATCTGCCTGAGGCGAGCGGGGAGGCTATCGCCCGCGAGTTCGAGCGATACCTGCGACGCCGCGCTGACGACACGTAGGCGGCTACCTGAGGGCGAGGTACCGCTCGATCGACCGCACCGAGGCTGGGTCGCTGAGCGCAGTCGGCCTGCCCGTCTCAATGGCGTCGAGGATCCCGAGCGCAACCTTTTTGCCGAGCTCGACCCCCCACTGGTCGAATGAGTTGATCCCCCACACGGCACCCTGCACGAACACGCTGTGCTCGTAGAGCGCGACGAGCGCCCCAAGCGTGTACGGATTGAGCTCCTCGACCATGAGGACGGAGGTGGGCCGGTCGCCGGGCATGACCTTGTGAGCGACGAGCTCCTCGGGGGTGCCGTCCGCGCGCACCTCATTGGCCGTCCGGCCGCGTGCG
>CAMCSO010000036.1 GCA_945877545.1 Bifidobacterium breve
CGACGCCGAGCGACTGCAAAACCTGAGCCTCCGCGAAGTGCCCGATGCGCGCCTTCGCCATAACGGGAATGCTTACCGCAGCGGTGATTGCATCGATCATGTCCGGGTCGGACATTCGTGACACGCCACCCTCAGCCCTGATATCAGCCGGGACACGTTCGAGGGCCATGACCGCGACAGCACCCGCATCCTCAGCGATCTTCGCCTGCTCCACGTTCACGACGTCCATAATGACGCCGCCCTTGAGCATCTCGGCCATCCCTCGCTTGACGCGCTCAGTTCCAACTGCAGGCATATTCGACACAGGAACCCCTCAGAGTTGTCTTGCCAGAGACGTCAGGCACGGCCCCGGACTCGATAAGTAAATATTACGACCCTTCGCACCGTGGAGCCATTCGGTGGGGCATCATTGCGACGACCGTGGGCCCAACCCCAGCGGTGGGGTGTCGTCCATCTCCCAGGATTGCGGCAGTGCCGTGCGACCAGCGAGCCAAAACCAGCGAGCCGCCCGTTGGCCCCGCAACTGGCGGCAGGCACGCACGGCATCGTTCAGGAAACGACGCGAAATCTCGACTCGGCGAATCGAGGCCTCCAGCTCGTCGAGGAGTTCCGCGCCCGCTGGATCTCTCCGCACCTCGGCGACGTCCTGTGGGTATTGGAGAGCAGCATCAAGTGCAGCCGTGAGGTCTGACTCCGCCCGTGAGCGGGCGGCATCGTCTGCATCGCTCGCGGTCCGAGCGTGATGAGCTGCATCGGCGAGCAGCATGCTCGTCGCCGGGTCAAAGATGCCAGAGGACGAAAGCTCAATGGCTACTGATGACCGTCGGAGCAGTTGCGCGTCAAGGGCGAGCCTGGAGATGTCGATCTTTCGATGAAGGCGGTCAAGGCGGCCCGCAGTGTTGCTCAGGTACCAGGCCAGGAGTAGGAGAAACAGACCGATGGCACCCAAAATGACCACATTCACCTAGGTGCTCCGCCCGCCGAGGCGACCGACGATCTGACCGCGCAAGTCTGTCGTGACCTTCTCGCCACCGACCGTCACGCTTTCATAGACGGCGATGACGTCGTCGACGACGACGTTCCAGTCATACTCCTGAACCCGGCGCCAGCCCTGCGCCTCCAGCTCGGCGCGAGCAGCCGGATCGACGAGAACTCGGATCACCTGCGCCGCAAGGGCCTGCGGATTCTCGCTTTCGAACAGCGCGCCCGACACCCCCTCTTCGAGCACCTGTCGAAACGCTGGAATGTCGGATGCGACGACGGCCGTGCGAGCGGCCATTGCTTCGATGAGGACGATACCGAACGACTCCCCTCCGGTGTGAGGCGCGACGTAGACGTCGACCGATCGAAGGGCAGCCGCCTTCACCTCGTCAGACACCCGGCCGAGGAACTCGATATGCGCGGCCATGCGCGGGTCGAGCTCCGAGCGCAACCCATCGATATCTCCTGGTCCGACGACAAGCACCTGGAGATTGGGCACCGCCTCGAGAAGGGTGGGCAGGGCAGAAAGCAGGACGGCGAAACCCTTGCGCGGCTCGTCGACACGGCCAAGGAACATGATGGACGGGCGGGTCGGATCGACGAGGTCCAGACGGGCCCCTGTCGAGTAGTGAGCGACTTGCACCCCGTTGGGAATGAGCACCGCATCCCCGCCGAGGTGCCCGACGAGCGTGCGACGCGCCTGTTCACTCACTGCGATGCGTCCGCTGAGTTTTTCCATCGCCGTTTGGGCGATGTAGTAGCCGGCCGACAGGATTCTGGAGCGGGCGTGCGATGAGTGCCAGGTGGCAACCATCGGGCCGCGGGCCACCCAGCAGGCGAGCATCGACAACCCCGGTGCAACCGGCTCGTGAACGTGGAGCACGTCGAAGTCGCCCTCCTGGATCCAGCGGCGGACCGCCATGGTGGCACCGAAGCCAAAGTTGACCCGCGCAACTGACCCGTTGTACGGCACAGCCACGGGCCGCCCCCCGTTGACGACCCACTCAGGGAGATCGATGCCGTCGTCGACAGGCGCAAGCACGCTCACTTCGTGACCGTGTCCCATGAGGGCGAGAGCGAGGTCTGCAACGTGCGAGCGCACGCCACCTGGAGCGTCCCAGGAATACGGGCAAACGATTCCGACCTTCATCAATACCCGGCCTTCATATATTCCGGGGGGTGAGATCCGCGAGCCAGACCTTCTGCAGCATGTGCCACGAGGTCGGTCGCTTGCGGATGCCATCCTCGAAGCAGTTCGCGACCTGCTGGGTCATTTGCCTGATCTGCTCACTGCGGTCCACCCCAACCGGGGCGACAACTCGCTCGTAAATATGGCCATCGACGCGATCGCCGTCAAACCACATCGAAACCGGATACAGCGGGGCGTCCGTCATGAGGCTCAGGATCGCCGGACCGGCGGGCATTTTTGCAGGCTGACCGAAGAACAACACCTCGATGCCGTTGCGGCTGATATCCCGATCGCCGAGGAGCGCGACGATCCGGCCCTCGTTGACGCGTCGGGCTAGGTCGCGGACAAGGTCCGGATGACCGATCGGAAAGACCTCCATGCCAAGGGTGCGCCGATAGGCGAGGAACTGGTCGAACAGCCCCTCGGGCTTCAGTCGTTCCGCGACCGTCGTGATGCCGCCGTAGCGCTGGGCGGCCCAAGCACCCGCGTGGTCCCAGTTCGCCATGTGCCCCGGTACGAGGATCGCACCAGTACCCGCCCGGACGGCCTCGTCCATCCATTCCTTGTTCTCCAGATCGAACGTATCGCGGATCCGCTCAGGCGACCAAGACGGAAGCCGAAAGGCCTCGTTCCAGTAGCGCAGGTATCCGCGCAGGGTCTCACGGCTCAGCTCGCGGATCTCGTCCGGCGTCCATGCGGGGTCGATGCGCTCGAGGTTTCGTTCGAGTTGCACGACCGAGGGTCCTCGACGCCGCCACATTTGATCCGCCATGAACTCAAACGAACGGCGCGAGGCCCGTTCGGGCAAGCGCTTCGTGATGCTCCAACCGGCCTCGAATCCCCATTCGGTCACGGCGTCGGCGACGCCGCTCATGGGCGGAGCTGCCGACGGACTTCGACCATCCGCTGGACGATCGTTACGACGCCCAGTCCGCCGATGAGCCACAGGGCCGCGGGAAGTACGTACGGCACACCCAACCCGGTGAGAAACGCCGCAACCAGGGCGATGATGAGACGCTCGGCCCGCTCGGCAATCCCGACATTGGCCGTGGCCCCCACCGCCTCCGCTCGGGCCTTGGCGTAGGAAGTGACCTGCCCGGTGACAAGCGCAAGTGTTGCAGCCGCCGCCGTACCGGCGTCGCCCTGGAACACTCCCCACATCAGGAGCCCGCCGAAAATGGCGCCATCGGCAACGCGGTCAAGCGTGGCGTCGAGGAAGTTGCCCCACGGCCCGCTCGTGCCCTGCATCCGCGCCATCGTGCCGTCGATGAGGTCGCTCAACGCGAATACAGCGATCAGGAGGACTCCGAGCCCAAACCGCCCGGACGGGAAGCACGCGAGTGCCGACACAACTGCACCGACGGTCCCGAAGACGGTCACCGCATCGGGCGAGACATGCAAGCGCAGCAGGAACCTCGCAGGAGGCTCGATCAGTCCGCTTGCCATTCGGCGAGCCGCCGGATTGTTGAGCATTGCTCTCCTCGCCGATGGTCCGTGATCCGGACTCGATGCCACGATGCTATCCGGTCGCTTGAGCCATGAAGCCCGTGCAGGGGTTCATGTCCCACCCGGTTGCTTCGAGCAACCTCTACGCGGGAGGCTGGGCGCGGTGACGTCCGAGAGCCAGACAAGAACGACGGCACCACCACCACCATAGAGGGGTCAATCGTGACAGTGAAGCAGGCGACTGCCGCTCAACCGCCTGATCCCAGCCTCATTCGCAATGTGGTGATCGTCGGACCATCAGGCTCCGGCAAGACTTCCCTCATCGAGCACCTCATCGCAGAGTCCGCGGCCATCGAGCGTCCGGGCTCCGTTGCAGGCGGGAGCACCAGCTGCGACCGCGATCCCGCCGCGATCAGCCACCAGCGCTCTGTCAGTTTGGCTGTGGCGTCAATCATGTGGGAGTCAGTCGCGGTGAACCTCATTGATACTCCCGGCTACGCGGACTTCATCGGAGAGGTTCGAGCCGGCATGCGCGCGGCCGATGCAGCGCTATTCGTCGTCTCAGCAGTCGATGGCATCGATGCAGCCGCCCAGCAACTCTGGAACGAGTGCGAGTCGCTCGGCCTGCCCCGCGCGGTCGTTGTGACGAATCTGGACCACGAGCGAGCCGACTTCGACGAGACGGTGTCCGTCTGCCACCGTGTCTTCACCGGCGGGGGCGGGGTCCTCCCCCTCGTCCTACCGATCCATGGTGATGCGCGCCCCAATCGCCCGGGTGCAAGCGAGGTCGTGGGGTTCATCGACCTGCTCACGACCCGCATCCACGAATGGACGAGCGGATCAGAGCAGGAGCACGACAGCGACCCCGAGCACCGGGAGCTCATTGACCGGGCCCGCACTGAGCTCATCGAGGGGATTATCACCGAGTCCGAGGATGAGACCCTCATGGATCGCTTCGTCGATGGCGAGGCGATCGACGTGAAAACGCTCACGGCCGATCTCGAAAGGGCCGTCGCACGGGGTCACTTTCATCCCGTGCTTGCCCACGTGTCGGGTGCGGCTGCCGTCGGCTCACGCTATGTCCTGTCGACGATCGTCCGAGCCTTCCCGTCCCCCCTCGAACGCGACATTCCTCCGGTAACCTCGCCAGGCGGAGAGCCGCAGCCTCCACTCACGGCCGACCCCGACGGGCCCCTGTGCGCGGAGGTCATCAAGACGTCGTCGGACCCTTACGACGGACGTATCTCGATCGTGCGAGTTTTCTCAGGTTCCATCGGCGCCGATGATCGGGTCCATGTGACCGGGCACTTCGCGGTCGGCCACGTCCTCGAGGACCACGAACTCGACGAACGAGTGGGGCGGATATCCTCACCGCTTGGTGACGTCCTTCGACCGGTCTCCGGGGCTGTCGCAGGAAGCATCGTCGCGCTAAGTCGGCTCAAGTACGCCGAGACCGGCGACACACTGTCGTCGATCAGCGCACCGTTCCTCATGGAGCCGTGGGCCATGCCGGAGCCACTCGTGCCCATCGCCATGGTGGCGCACTCGGCGGGCGACATGGACAAGCTCCGCCCAGCGCTCACTCGATTGCTCGCGCAGGACCCGACCCTACGCCTCGAGCACGATGCGGCCTCTGGCCAGATGATCGTGTGGTGCCTAGGCGAGGCGCATGGCATGCTCGTCGTCGATCGACTGCGCACGAGATTCGGGGTCGCGGTCGATCCGCAGGAGATGCGCCTGACCCTTCGCGAGACCTTCGCCGCGGGCGCGAGCGGCACCGGTCGCGTGGCGAAGCAGTCGGGCGGCCATGGCCGGTACGCCGTCTGCGAGATCGAGGTCGAGCCACTGCCCATCGGCTCGGGATTCGAATTCCTCGACCGCGTTGTCGGAGGGGCAATCCCGCGGTCGTTCATCGCCTCCGTCGAGAGGGGCATCCGGCAGCAGCTCGCGAAGGGCCTTGTCGCGGGGTACCCGGTGGTCGATATCCGGGTGGCCGTCACCGACGGTGAGGCGCATGGCGTCGACTCATCGGACATCGCTTTCGAGGCGGCAGGTGCGCTCGCGTTAAAGGACGCCGCAGCCACGGCCGGCATCACGCTCCTCGAACCGATGGTGACCCTCACCGTCGACGTACCTGACGAGCACGTCGGCGCAATCCTGTCCGACCTCGGCCACCGCCGCGCAAAGGTGACCGGCACCGAATCGACCCCCATAGGACAGACCCTTGTCACGGCGCTTGTGCCCGAGGCTGAAGTTTCCCGGTACGCGATCGACATCCGCTCGATCGCTCACGGCACCGGTCAGTACCAACGAACGCCCTGCGGCTATGCCCCGATGCCCCCGGCCGCTGCCAAGAGGATCATCGGCCGCTAAGCGGCACCTTCCTGCCGGTGTGCAAGTCCGGTGAGGCAATCAACTCACACGTCAATGACCCCAGGCCTCCGTCAGCATCACCCTGGTGTCCTCGAGCAGTTGCGGAATAGTCTTCGTCGCACCAATGACGGGAAGGAAGTTCGTGTCGCCGCCCCAGCGCGGCACAACATGCTGGTGGAGATGCCCGGCGATTCCTGCGCCCGCTACCGAGCCTTGGTTCATTCCAATGTTGAACCCTTGGGCGCCCGACACGTTGCGAAGAACCGTCATTGCCCGCTGCGTGAACGAGCCGAGTTCGGCAACCTCGTCAAGGGTGAGGTCCGGGTAGTCCGCGACGTGGCGAACCGGGCAAACCATGAGATGACCCGAGTTGTAGGGGAACAAGTTCAGGATCGCAAACACGTATGTGCCCCGCGCTACGACAAGCGTGTCATCCAAGGGGTCAGACGGCGCCCGGCAGAACGGGCACTCATCCCCAGCCTCAGTGTGCTTTGGTCGGCTCTCGCCCTTGAGGTACGACATCCGATGCGGCGTCCAGAGTCGATCCCATGCTTCGCTCACGGTCAGACCTGCGCGCGTGAATCGATGGCCGAAATGATCTCGGCCAAGGCGTCGTCGATGAGCACGCCGTTCTTCTGTGTGCCGTCGCGGTAGCGGAACGACACGGCCCCGGCCGCGACATCCTCGTCACCTGCAATGAGCATGAACGGCACCTTGCTCCTTTGAGCGGTCCTGATCTTCTTCTGCATCCGGTCGTCCGAAGTGTCGATCTCGATCCTCACCCCACGGTCGCGCAACCGGCCAGCGATCTGCTCGAGATAGGGATTGTGCTCGTCGGTGATCGGGATACCGATCACCTGCACGGGGGCGAGCCAGGGAGGGAAGGCGCCCCCGTAGTGCTCGAGCAGCACGGCAAAGAATCGCTCGATCGAGCCAAACAGCGCGCGGTGAATCATGATCGGCCGCTGACGGGTGCCGTCGCCCGACTGGTACTCCAGATCGAAGCGCTGCGGCAATTGGAAGTCGACCTGAATGGTCGACATCTGCCAGGTACGTCCGATGGCGTCCTTGGCCTGCACCGAGACCTTGGGGCCGTAGAAGGCAGCGCCTCCTTCGTCCAGGACGAGTTCAAGGCCCTGCTTCTCGGCCGCGAGGCGCAGCGCCTCGGTGGCCTCCGCCCACTCCTCATCTGTGCCAACACTCTTGATGGGGTCGCGGGTGGAGAGCTCAAGGTAGAAGTCCTCAAGTCCATAGTCGCGAAGGAGGTTAAGAACGAAGGTGAGGAGGCGGTCGAGTTCGTCGCCCATCTGCTCCTTCGTGCAGTAGATGTGGGCATCGTCCTGGGTGAACCCGCGGGCTCGGGTGAGACCCTGGACTACGCCGGACTTCTCGTAGCGGTAGACGGTGCCGAACTCGAAAAGCCTCATTGGCAGCTCGCGGTACGACCTGCCCCGCGCCGAGTAGATGAGGTTGTGCATCGGGCAGTTCATCGGCTTCAGGTAGTAGTCGACCCCCTGCTTGCGCACATGACCCTCGGCGTCGACCTCGGCGTCGAGGTGCATGGGCGGATACATACCCTCGGCGTACCACTGCAGGTGTCCCGACTGCTCAACGAGGGCGCCCTTCGTGATGTGCGGGGTGTTGACGAACTCGTAGCCGCCCTCCTCGTGCCGCCTGCGCGAGTAGTCCTCCATCACCCGGCGGACCACCCCGCCCTTCGGGTGGAAGACCGCGAGCCCTGAGCCGATCTGCTCTGGAAATGAGAAGAGATCGAGTTCGGCTCCGAGTCGCCGATGGTCGCGGCGTTCAGCTTCCTCGAGCAAGGTCAGGTGCGCCTTCAGCTCGTCCTTGCTCGGCCAGCAGGTGCCGTACACCCGTTGCAGCGACTCATTCTTCTGGTCACCGAGCCAGTAAGCTGCGGCAGTCCGCATGAGCTTGAAGGCATTCGGAACGATGTAGCGCGTATCGGGCACATGCGGCCCCCGGCATAGGTCGCCCCAGCAGCGCTCGCCGGTCTTGGGATCGATGTTGTCGTAGATGGTGAGCTCGGCGCCGCCGACCTCCATGACATCGGCTCCGCCTTCACTGCCGATCAGCCGAAGCTTGAAGGGCTCGTCACTCAGTTCGATTGCAGCGGGGCCCTCTTCTACGACGCGTCGGGAGAACCGCTGCCCGGACTTCACGATCGCGACCATGCGCTTCTCGAGGACCTCGAGATCTTCCGGCGTGAATGGCCTCGCCACATCGAAGTCGTAGTAGAAGCCGTCTTTGATCGGCGGCCCGATGCCGAGCTTCGCCTCGGGGAAGGTGTCCTGAACCGCCTGCGCGAGCACGTGGGCGGTCGAGTGGCGCAGCACCGCGAGCCCTTCCGGCGTGTGCACCGAGACTGCCTCGACCACATCGGTGTCGGAAACCTCGGTCGCGAGGTCGCGCAGTTCACCGTTGATGCGCGCCACGACAACGGACTTGTCGGCTCCCACCAGGTCGAAAGCAGTAGTGGGCACCAGAATCTCCTTGATTTGATCTCGTGACAGCGACCATCCCATCTCAGGAAGGCCGTTGTTTTCGTTCCGGTGGGCGATACTGGATTCGAACCAGTGACCCCTCGCGTGTGAAGCGAGTGCTCTAACCGCTGAGCCAATCGCCCGGATCCCGTTATGTTACCCCAGCTTCCATTTGATCAGGTTCAGACCACCTGCGCCGGGCTTTACGCCGCACTACCTCCGGTTTGCCTCGGCGAATGCAGGGCTTTTCGGTGTTCTGAAGGTACCGTTGAGAGGACTACAAGCAGAAGGAGTTCATTCATGCGCGCAACCCGCCGCTTCGCCGGCACTCTCGCCCGGGCGACTGCCGCCTCGGCCCTCCTACTCGGATCCATTGCGATTGCTGCGGCCCCCGCCAACGCGACCAGCGCATCAGGTCTCGCCAACGGCTACGTGGGCGTGACACAGTCCATCGCCGTCACGGATTTCTGCCCCAGCGGAAACGTCCAGCTCCAGGCAACGGTGAATGGCAGCGTCATCACCTCACCCGCTGCATCCTCCGATGGAAACGGAAATGCAACCATCCTGTGGACTCCAGCGAGCGTCGGCTCCGTCACGAATGCCCAGGTCCAGTCGTCACTCATCGGATCCCCCTGCGGGACCATCCCACTCCCGAACGTCGCGATCTCGCAGGTGGGGACGAACTCGGTCCTCTCGGCACCGAACTCGGTCACCGTCGGTGTGGCAACTCAGATCACGGTCACGGTTCAGTCGCAGTCACGTAGCGCCTATGCGCCCACCGGGAGCGTGGTTGTGAAGGACGCCAACGGCGCCACCATCCAGACGATGGGACTAACCCCGAACGCTGGAGGCGGATCCTCCTACGCCTACTGGCGCTGGACCCCCACCACCTCGGGAAGTTTCACTTTCCAATCGACCTACTCGGGAGATTCGAACGCGCTCGCCTCGACCTCAGCACAAGACGTGGTCATTGCCACGACCAGCGGGGTGCCGATCGCACTCAGTCTCCCGCCGACCATGACCGTGGGGGTCCCGACCACCCTCCAGGCGAATGTCTACCCGGCGAACGTTCAAGGCTCGGTCGGCTTCACCTTGAACGGCGCTCCGATCAGCGCGTCCATCCCGATCGTCAATGGCGTGGCTAAATACCAGTGGACGCCGACCGTCGCAGGAAACGTCACGATCGGTGCGAACTACACGACCAACGGCGGTGGCACCGGCTCGACGAGCAACCCCGTGACCATCATCGCTGGGCCGGTCTCAACCGACGTCATCACGCTCACCCAACCGGGCTTCGGCACGTGGGCGCCCAACGGCACCTACCCGGTGAGCAACGGCACGACGATCAACTTCACGGCTTCAACCCTCTCCGGGGCGGCGGTCACGCTCTCGGAAACCGGGCCCTGCCAGGTATCGGGCCTCACCCTCGTCGTTGACGCGTCGAACGCGACCTGCAACCTCACCGCGAGTAGCCCCGGAGGCAACGGCTATGCGCCGACCAAGTACGGCTACACCGTGTCGACCGGGCTCGGGCAGCAAACTGCGGTCCTTGCGGCCCCACAGTCAGGCCCGGTGAATGTGGGCAAGACACTCACGATGGAATCCGCCCAGCAGGGCGACACGAACGCGGGTCAGAACATCGTGTGGCGGATCACGAAGGGCAAGGGCAAGATCTGCACCCTCGGCTTCCCCTCTAGTGGTGCCGTCACCCTGAAAATCAAAAAGCGCGGGCAGTGCAATGTCCGCGGCGATGCGCCGGGCGTGCCGAACGTCTGGGCGCCGTACGTGGTCACCCGCTCGTACCGGGGCAAGTAACCCCTGACCGAACAGTGGACCCCCTGCCTCGGCAGGGGGTCCACCCATTTGTTCGCTCCGGCATTGGAGTTCAAGGGTCGTCATTGACCGCCGATTTGGCAATGAACTCCTCGCGAAGTCGCGAGGAGATCGGTCCCGGCTCATCCCACGTGCGCTCGTCAATCCGGATGACCGGGTGAACATCGCGGGTCGACGACGTGAGGAATACCTCGTCAGCAGTATGCAAGGCCCCGTAGGGCACGGTCTCCTCGACAGCACCGAACCAGTCAATGACCAACTCCCGTGTGATGCCCGCGAGGCATCCACTTGAGATCGGCGGGGTCAGCACCCGGCCCTCGATGACAACGAAGACATTGGTGCCAGTGCCCTCGCACAGCTCATCTTGCGTGTTCGCCATCAATGCCTCACTCGCTCCCCTGTCGTGCGCGTACCGCAACGCCACGACGTTCTCCGCGTATGACGTGCTCTTCACCCCGGTAATCGGCGAACGCTCATTACGAACCCATGGAACAGTCGAACATGTGGTCGCCTCCGGCCAAGCCAAGCCTTTCGCCATTGCAACGACAAGGGTCGGCGCCGCGTCGCCGCGATCACTCCCAAGCGGCGCTTCACCCGCCGTGTAGGTGATGCGAAGCCTCCCAAGACCCCCCATGATCGGCGCATTCGCGAATATCACTTCGCCCACCGCGTCACGGACCACCCCCTCATCGGGCGCCTGCAGGCCGAGAGCGGCCGCTGATCGAGCGAGCCGCCTCAGGTGCCTCGTCAGGGCGAACGGACGCCCATGGGCCACCTTGAGCGTCTCGAACACACCATCGGCGACCGTGAACCCGTGATCGAGCACGCTCACGAGCGCCTCGTCAGCGGGAACGATACTGCCGATCTCGCGATCCCCCAGCCAGATCATCATGGGACCTCACCCTGCCAGATTCCCGACGCCAGCGACATTAGCCGTTGGGCCTTCAGTTCCGTTTCCCGCCATTCGCCAACCGGATCAGAGCCCCACGTGATGCCCGCCCCTGTGCCAAAGAGCACGTCAGCGCCCTCGAGCCAGAAGGTTCGAATCGTTACCGCGAGGCTGGCCGTTCGCGCATCGGCATCGACCCAACCAAAGCCGCCGCAGTAAGGGCCCCGTGAGGCCGTCTCGAGTTCGGCGATAAGTCGAAGGGCACTCGACTTTGGCGCTCCCGTTACCGAGCCGGGCGGGAAGGTCGCGTCGATGACCGTCGGCCAACTGGTGCCGGCCACCAATTCCCCGACGACATCGGACACGAGATGCACCAGGCCCGGGTGTCGCTCGAGGCGCAGGAGCGCGGGAACTGTTACCGACCCTGTCTCGCAGATTCTCGCCAGGTCGTTGCGCATAAGGTCGACGATCATCACATTCTCGGCCTCGTCCTTGGGTAGCAGGTCTGCCGCGGTCCGGCCCGTGCCCTTGATCGGACCCGACTTCAGGGTGTTGCCGTTCCTCTCGAGGAAGAGCTCAGGACTTGCCGACGCAAGGTGCATACCGATTGACGGGACTCGCAGGAAACCACTGTACGGCGCTGGATTTCCCTGCTGCAGCAGAGTGAACAAGGCCGCAACATCCTGTTGGTGCGGATCTGGCATCGCAGCTCGCAGCACCCTGCAGATATTTGCTTGGTACACCTCCCCGCGTTCGATCTCGACGCGAGTTCTTGCAACAGCCTCCCGATACTGCTCTGCGTCCATGGATGACGTCCATGAATTCACCGCCGGACCCGACCACGCACCAATGGAAGATGCGCATGCCAGACCAGGCGACCAGTGCCGGAAACGAACGCAGGTCGGCAACCCGTCGTACGGCAACACGACCGCCCATCGGCCCGATGTGTCGAGGGCCGCGACGTCCGACGTCACGTCTTCGACCCCCCAGGCCCACTTGCCGCCGAGGTAGGCAAGGGCATCATTCACGATGTAATCATGCCTCGAAACGCACGATTAGGTGCCCGCGTTCGCGGTGGACCCACCTCGTCAGATACTGTTCCTTCTCGAACCACTTGGGTCTCTTGGCCTGAATGGGACATGCGGACGTAGCGCAGCTGGTAGCGCATCACCTTGCCAAGGTGAGGGTCGCGGGTTCGAATCCCGTCGTCCGCTCGCATGAATGGCCATGTGCAGGCAAGGAAGTACACTGGTCCACGGTGGAGTGACCGAGAGGCGAGGTAGCGGCCTGCAAAGCCGCGTACACGGGTTCAAATCCCGTCTCCACCTCAATAGCGACTCACGGTTTTGGAAGTGCCGTCACTGCTGCTTGCCGGTCGGACAGACGCAATGAGCGATGCCTCGCACCTTTACAGGAACTTCATGAACCCGTCCGCCTCACTCGTCGATCCTGTGGCTTGGAGCATGTAACCTCATATTTCAAGCAATCGTCAGACGAAGCCCCCCGAGGCCTTGTCAGAAGGAGGGTCGGAGCTGTGGGGCTCGCGAATCGGAGAACCCGGGTAGTTTTCGTCCTTGCGATCCTCACCGGGGTCGCGATGGGGATCGGGGCGCCCTCGCCCGGGCAGGCCTCGCCTCAGTCCGACCTCAAAGCCGTGCAGGCCAAGGTCCGCGAATTGCGTAGCCAGGCCGAGTCCGCCAATGAGAATTACTACGAGGTCCGGGCGAACCTCTCTGACGTTCGAACAGAAATCGACAGCATCAATGCCAAGATCGCACGCAACAAAGCGGCACGGCGCGAGCAGGCGCAGGCAGTGAACAGTCTGGCCCGCTCCCTCTACATGATGGGCTCGATTGATCCGACACTGCAGATCCTGCTGGCCGAGGATCCATCCGCCTTCCTTGCGCAGGCTTCAGCGATGGAGCAACTGTCGCAGTCGCAACAGTCGACGCTGCGCAAATGGCAGACAGCGGGCCTCGCACTCGCCCAGTCGGAAGCAGTGCTTGCCGATCGTGAGAGGGCGGCGAAGACCCTGAGCCGATCCATGGCTGACCGAAAGTCCGAGGTCGACGACAAGGTGCGGCAGGCCGAGAACGTGCTGGGCAGCCTCTCCGCAGAGCAGCGACGGATCCTCGCAGTTGAGCGCGCCGAACAACGGCGGCAACAAGCAGCGCAGGCGGCAGCAGCTGCCAAGCAGATCAATAGCCAGTCCGCAGGCTCCGGAGGTGGCGGATCACCCGGCTCGGGTCGGGCGGCAGCGGCCGTCCGCTACATGCTCTCCCAGGTGGGGGATCCATATTCCTACAGCGCCAATCCACCTCGATCCTGGGACTGCTCCAAGCTCACCACGGCCGCATGGGGCCAGTCCGGGGTCGGACTCACTCCGTTGAGCTACCGGCAGTGGGACCAGACACGTCGGGTGCCCGTGTCGCAGATTCGCCCCGGAGACCTCGTCTTCTACTTCGGCAAGGGCGCGCACCACGTCGCCATGTACATCGGCAATGGAAAAATGGTCAGCGCATCAAACCCTGACGATGGCGTCGAGATCATCGACTTCCTCGGTCCTTGGTACCGCGAGAGGTTCTCTGGTGTGGGCCGGGTCATCGGCTGATTCGAGACCTTCGTTTAACGACGTGAATGGAATTTTTCGAGTCGAACACAAGAACGGGGCACCATATGCGCACACGCAGCCTAGGAAGATCGCTTATCGTCTCTGAGCAGGGGCTCGGCTGCATGGGCATGAGTCATTCCTACGGGGTGGCCGACGATGTCGAGTCGCGCGCGACCATTCATCGCGCACTAGACCTCGGGATCACCTTCTTTGATACTGCCGACATCTACGGATTCGGCGCCAACGAAGAACTGCTGGCACCCGAACTCTCCCGCGTCAGGGACGAGGTCATCATCGCGACAAAATTCGGTCACGAGCCCGTCGAAGCTGGCGGTGTCCGTATCAACGGCCATCCGGACTACGTCCGCGCCGCCTGCGAGGCATCGCTCACCCGACTTGGCGTCGAATGTATCGATCTGTACTACCAGCATCGAGTTGACCGGACCATCCCCATTGAGGAGACGTGGGGCGCGATGCGCGGGCTCGTCGACGCAGGCAAGGTGCGATTCCTAGGGATTTGCGAGGCCGCACCGGACACGATTCGCCGGGCCCATGCCATTCATCCGGTGACGGCCATCCAAAGTGAGTACTCACTGTGGACTCGTGATGTCGAAGACAACGGCGTTCTGGAGGTCGCACGGGAGCTGAGCATCGGGTTCGTGCCCTTCTCCCCCATGGGCCGAGGCATCTTTTCTGGGACGATCACCAGTGTCGACCAACTGCCCGCGACGGACCACCGTCGCAGTAATCCCCGTTTCCAGGGCGATAACCTCGACGAAAATCTCACACTTGTTCGCGGCCTCGAGTCCATTGCCGCTGATCTTGGCGTGCGCCCGATTCAACTGGCGCTCGCTTGGGTCATGGCCCAGGGCCCGGACATCGTCCCGATACCCGGGACAAAGCGCACCGGATACATCGAGCAGAACATCGCTGCCGGCGACATTGACCTGACCCCAGAGGACCTCGCTCGCATCGAGGAAGTCTTCCCCCGTGATGCAGTCGCAGGGCCCCGGTACTCCGACATGACGAATATTTACGTGTAGCGGAGGGCTCCGCTCACCGCGCCGCGATGCCGCGATGCCGCGATGCCACGGTGCCCCGGTGCAAGAAAGGATGGACTCATGTCGGCGACGGTGCAGGTAAAGGAAGTCTCGGCAGGCCACGGAGATCGGCAACTCTTTAGCGGACTCGACCTCGTCGTGGCCCCCGGCGACGTCGTCGGCCTCGTCGGACCAAACGGCGCCGGCAAGTCGACCCTGCTCCGCGTCCTTGCCGGCAAACGCTTACCAGACTCCGGTTCCGTTCGGCTATCCCCTCCCAACGCCAACATTGGCTATCTCAGCCAGGAGCCGGATCGGCTCAGGGGCGAGTCCGTGCGGGCGAACCTCGCGCGGCGTACCGACGTCGAGGCCGCCCAGTCGGAGCTTGATCATCAGGCTGGCCTCCTCGCGAGCGGCGACCCGAACGCAGGCGATGGCTACTCCGATGCCCTCGAGGCCTGGCTCTCGCTCGGCGGGGCCGACTTCGACGAGCGCCTCGATGCGGTCATCCGCGAGATCGGGCTCAACATCGACCTTGACCTCGACATGTCGGCGCTCTCCGGAGGCCAGGCGGCGCGGGTTGGTCTTGCGGCCCTCCTCCTGTCCCGATACGACGTCTACCTGCTCGACGAGCCCACGAATGACCTAGACACCGAGGGATTGGACCTGCTCGAGGAGTTCGTCGAGAACGCTAAGGCGCCCATCGTCGTCGTGAGCCACGACCGAGAGTTTCTCTCCCGAACCGTCACAACCGTTCTGGAGATCGACCAAAGCCTCCAGCGCATCACCACCTATGGAGGCGGCTACGACGCCTACCTCGAGGAGCGATCCGTCGCCCGGCAGCACGCACGCCATTCGTACGAGCAGTACGCCGGCCGTCGCGCCGAACTCGAGGCGCGGGCTCGCTCCCAGAGGGCCTGGATGGAGAAGGGGGTGAAGAACGCCCGCCGCAAGGCCAAGGACAACGACAAGATCGGACGGAAATTCCGTTCGGAGGCAACGGAGAAGCAAGCGGCCAAGGCCCGTCAGTCCGAGCGGCTCATCGAGCGCCTCGAGATCGTCGATGAGCCGCGAAAGGAGTGGCAGTTGCAGTTCTCCATCGCTTCCGCTCCACGCTCGGGTGAGATCGTCAGCGTCGCCCGAGCCGCAAGCCTAAGCCGCGGGGACTTCACCCTCGGTCCGATCGATGTGCAGCTCAATCTGCGCGATCGAGTAGCGGTGACCGGCCCCAACGGTGGTGGCAAGAGCACGCTCCTTGGGCTCCTACTCGGCCGGATCCCACCGAGCAGCGGCCTCGTGACCATGGGGCAGGGAGTGGTCGTAGGCGAGGTCGACCAAGCGCGCGCACTGTTCGAGGGCGATGACCCACTCGTCGTGGCATTCGCAAGGGAGGTGCCCAGGTGGCCCACGGCTGAAGTGCGCACCCTGCTGGCCAAGTTCGGCCTCGGAGTTCACCAGGTGACTCGCCCAGCCACCTCGCTGTCACCCGGTGAGCGTACGAGAGCCAGCCTCGCACTTCTTCAGGCGAGGGGCGTCAATCTCCTCGTCCTGGACGAGCCAACGAACCATCTAGACCTTCCGGCGATTGAGCAACTCGAGGAGGCGCTCGACACCTTCGATGGCACGCTCATCCTCGTGACGCATGACCGGCGCATGCTTGACACGGTGCAGTTGACCCGGCGCTGGCATGTCAGCGCCGGAGCCCTCGAGGAGATCACCGCCGACTGAGCCCCCGCGACTGGCTGTGGAACGGCGTGTAGTTCGGGTAGCGTCAGCGTCGATGGAAGAGGTGGATACGTCTGAATCGTCTGAGCCGCGCCGGTGGTGGCAGCGCAGCTACACCCGGCTCGCCCTGCTCACATCGCTCGCGGTGCTGGCGGCCTACATCATTGCCGAGGCCCTCCCGTTTGCCGATCCGATTCCCGCCGCCATCACGGCGGCCGTCGCGACGAGGGCAGCCTTCCATCATGCGGCCAAGGAAACAGCGTTCCAAATACTCGGCGCCCTCCTCGGCGCGCTCGTCGCACTCGCGTTCGTCTCGATCATCGGAACCGGCCCGTTCGTCTTGTTCCTACTCGTTCTACTCGCATTTGCCCTAGCCCGCGTCTTACACCTCTCGACGCCGGACGAATCACCATTCGTAGCAGCAAGCATTGCCGTCACAATGATCCTCGTTGTCGGAACCCACTTCACGAATGAGCTCGCTCTTGAGCGTTTCAACGGGGTGGCGATCGGGGCGCTCTGCTCGTTGGCAGCGAGTTACTTTGCAACCTCGACGAAGAACACCCGGCTGTTGCGGACCCAAATCAGTGACCTCCAGCGGGACCTCGGACTACTCCTCGCCAATGTGGCGACCGGCCTGCGTGATACGCCAACATCCGACGAGGCATCCTGGTGGCTCGATCAGGCGATCGAACTTCGAAATCGCGCCCTCGGGCTTGACGCTACCTTCGAGGACCTCAAATCACATCGGCGCTGGAGCCCGCGGATTGACCCCGACGACCTTGAGCAACTCCGCCGAGGGCTTGACGCCGGACGCGTCACCTCTACCAGGGTTCTGTCCATCGCATCGGACCTCACACACGCGGCCGGTGGTTCCGGAGCGTCAGCCTTGCCACCCGCTGTGCTCAGCCCACTCGCTGACCTCATCGCCCTCGCCGCTGAGAACATGGCCGCCGAAGATCCTGCGACCTCGCTGGGTGCGACCAAGGCGCATGAAGCAGTGCGAAATGCAGACCAGACCTCCCAGATCGCCCTCATCGGCGGCATCGTCTCCCACGTCAACCGTATCAATCGAGCCACGAGCGAGGGATCAAGCGATGACGAACCGGTAAGCCAGTCGTAGTCGACATCGGGGCATCCTGTATCGTTTGTGAGCGTTGCACTGTGAATCCGGACCGTTAGCTCAGT
>CAMCSO010000037.1 GCA_945877545.1 Bifidobacterium breve
ATTGACCTAGATGCGGTCAAGGCGATCCAGACGGGCATGCTCAACCATTGTGAACTCATGGGCAACCGCATGGCGATCCTTGACACCCCCACCGGGTTCAATGCTCAGCAGGCCTCGAACTGGCGGATGAACACGACGAACTTCGACTCGAAGTTCGGGGTCATGTACTGGCCCTGGGTGCAGGTGTTCGATCCCACCCTTGGAAAGAATGCATCACTGCCTCCCAGTGGTGCGCTGGCAGGAGTCTGGAGCCGTAACGACGATACCCGTGGGGTGTTCAAGGCACCTGCCAATGAGGTTCTCCTCGGTGCCGTTGGGGTCGACTACGCGGTGACCCGTGGCGAGATGGACATGCTCAACCCGATGGGCGTCAACTCCATCAAGTCCTTCCCGGGACGAGGCATTCGGGTGTGGGGCGCCCGAACCCTTTCGAGCGACGCTGAGTGGCGCTACGTGAACGTGCGTCGCTACTTCAACTACCTCGAGGAGTCGATCCTGCAGGGCACCCAGTGGTGCGTGTTCGAGCCCAATGACGAGCGCCTCTGGGGTCGCATCCGTCGAACTATCTCTGCTTTCCTCGTGAACGAATGGCGTTCGGGTGCCCTGTTCGGGGCAAGTCCGCAACAGGCGTACTTCGTCAAGTGCGACGGGGAGAACAACACCGCCGAGAGCATCGATCTGGGCATGGTGATTGTCGAGGTCGGTGTCGCACCCGTGAAGCCGGCGGAGTTCGTGATCTTCCGCCTCTCGCAGTTCTCCGGCGGCACCTCCATCGCCGACTGATGCATCGTCTACGAGTTGTTCGTCCACTAGCAGGCAGGGAGTTAGACCATGGCACTTTCGGACGGTGAGGTTCTCACCTCGTATTCGTTCCAGTTCTCGATCGACGGGCAGACCATCGCCAACGTCGTTGAGGTGAACAATATTCAGCAGCAGACCTCGACCATCGAGACGAAGTCGATGACACCGGGTGGCCAGTACGTAATTCAGCAGATGCTCGGTCCGCGGCAATCGGGCAACCTGCAGGTAACCGTGCTCGCCTCCGGTGACCCCGCGGTGACCGAGTGGTTCATGTCGGGGCTCTCGGGCGACTTCAAGGGGGCGCGAAAGACCGCCCAACTCGTGTACCTCGATACCTACGGCGCCCCCGTGCAGACGGTCGAGTTCCAAAATGTCATGGTCACCGGTGTTTCCTATGGAGCGCTGAAGGCCGGTGAGGCTTCGGGCATCAACATGACGCTCAGCATGACCTTCACCGACATGACCATCGGATGACATCGCTGCAAACCACCTTCGAGTTCGTCCTCCCGCGAGGATTCGTCGATCGCGAGGGGATCGTGCATCGCGATGGAACGATGCGACTTGCGACTGCTCGTGATGAATTGATGCCGCTTCTCGACCCGAAGGTCAAGGAGCATGAGGCGTTTATGACCCTCGTGCTGCTCGCCCGTGTCGTGACCCGACTCGGAACCTTGCCGGGAGTTGATGACCAAGTCATCGGCGGGATGTGGGCGACGGATTTGGCATTCCTTCAGGATCTCTACCGGCGTATCAACACTGAGGGCACCACAATGGCCGAGGTCATCTGCCCGCATTGCGGCGAGACGGTCATGGTCGATGTGGGCGGTGGTGGTGCGCTGGGGGAATAGCGACGGTCGGGACCGATCGCCTCTGGGAGGAGATCGGGTTTCTGGCCTACTACCTGCACTGGTCGCTTGATGACCTCCTGGACCTGACCCACGAGGTGCGTCAGCGAATGGCACGCATGGTGTCGAATTTCAATCAAGCATGAGCGGAGGGCGATCAGGTGGGTGTGATCGACCGTCTGCGCGCGCTTGCGCAAAACGCAACGAGGCCGCGAAGCGCAGCAGGCCAACCGGGCAGCGTGCTGGACCGAACTGAAACCGCTGCGGGGCCTGGCAGAGTTGGCGAACAGCGCGGTGACTTCATGATGCTCCCGCCCCTGGGCCAGACCTTCGGATCCATTGCGCGACTGCAGCACCCGATTGGCGACTTCCTTGTTACCCATCGGCCAACAACAGTGACGACTGAGCCGTTGACGCACGGGTTCGATGCCGATGCGATGGGACTCATCGCCGCTCGAGCCCGCCGCCGGCCACGCCGACCTGCGTCTAGGACTCAGCGTGATGCTCTCGTGCATCGAAGCCGGGATGTTGATGCATTCGAGTCCGATGAACCTCCTGAGGATCAGACCGAGGTTTCTTTGCCACCGAGAGCGGCACCTCGCAGGCTTGCAGCAACAGTGAAGCCTGTCCTAGTTTCACCGCCGGGGCAGCAATCAGCAGGGGACCCTCCAAACACTCCGATTGCCCCGGCACCCTCGGTGGCAACTCCGCTCCTCCCCTCTCGCGCGGAGGTAGGTCGGGCGGTGAGGGGCGCGGTGGAGCGACGCCCTGCAGGTCGCGCGGGTGAGGCTCCAGGAGTTCTTGTTGGCACGGTTCTCGAACCCGGTGATCAACTACCTATGGCCGCCCCTCAGATGCCACCATCGACACTTGCCTCTGCCCCTGACTCGGTTCCCGTGCTGCGTCGGCGCGCCTCACGTGGCCGAGTCAATACGCCGATCGAGCCTGAGGATCCGGACGACGCCCTTGTCGAACAGGCCCTCGCCGAGAGCATCGGCGTGGAGAATGCTGTCGCTGAACATCGGATGCCTGATGTCGGTGGTGTCGTGGCTGCCCCGCCGCTGCTCGGTAAAGCACGCGTTCGAGGCTCGGCGCCACCAGAGGCAGTCCCTGCGCGTGAAGGTCAATCAAGCCTCGAGACCGGAGGGTTCATCAGCGAGACACTTCCGGGGCCAGCAAGCGCCGCGGCTCAGCCAGAACGATCCACCCAACCTGCGGACTCCATCTCCTTCCCGATGGACCCCATGCAGCGCGGCGTCAGCCGTGCTGCGCCGCTGAACGAGCCGGTCGTTCAATCGGACGGTGTCCAGGCGCCGGTGGCCCAGGCACCGGCTCGAAGTGAGGCCTCGCGTCCGACCCTGGCTTCCCGGCCTTCGTTGGTGTCGGCCGGAACCACCGGGATCCAGCGCCGTGCTCGGGATGAATCCGGGGGAAGGCGGGACGCGACTTCGACGGGCCTTCGGGCAACGGTGCCGGGTGCCGGTTCTCGGTTGGCTGCCCCAATCGAGCGCCCGGCGTCGGGCGGGTCCCGGAGCATCGCGGTTCCTGAACAGGTGCGCCAAGCGGTCCGTGACTCTGTGGGGACGGCGCCGTCGCACGTGACTGTCCATGAGGGGGGCCGTGCCGAGGCTCTCACTCGCTCGGTGAATGCTGAGGCATTCACCCGCGATGGCGAGATCTTCCTCGCCGCCGATGCGCCGCTCGACAGTAAGCGCGGACAGCAGTTGCTCGCCCATGAGCTCACCCACGTGGTGCAGCAGAAGGGCGGCACTGAGCGGATGCCAGCCGAGCACACCTCTGAGGGGCAGAGCCTCGAGGCGGGTGCACGCCGAGCCGAAAGTCTTGTTGAGTCCCGGCGTGAAGGCCCTTCGCAGTTGCATCATCGAGGCAGCATGTTGAATGCTCAGGCCGTTCCGCAGATGGCCGCAGGGGAGGGGGTCCAACGCAGCGCACGTCCGGTGAATCAGCCGGCCGGAAGCCCTACGCCGATCGACTCCTCTCCCGCGCTGAGCCGAGGCGGGCCGCAGCCGGTGAATTTCCTCGACGAGAATTGGCGTGTTGAGGTGGGTCAGCGTCCCGATGGCACACCGACGAGTTCGATGAGCCAATCCGAGCTGGCCCTGTCAAGTGCCCCACCGCCCATCACGAAGGATGAGAAGTCGGGCAGACTCCGTGACCTCGAACGGCAGGCGCATGAGCTTTACCCATTGATTCGCCAACGGTTACGCGCCGAACTCGTGCGCGACAAGGAGCGACGCGGTCGCATGTCCAGAGAGTGGGGCTAGTTGATGTTCGGACTCCCGGATTTCAGTTCCCTCGGTGGATTTGGCAGCACGAAGTACGACGCCGGGTACCCGGCCGGCTACTTTCGCGGTTTCACGCTGTCGGTCGATGCCGTTACCGACACCAGCCTCGGCGGCGGTTGGCAGTCAATGTCGCTGGGCTCGATGACCATGAATACCAACGACCTTCCGGCCGGGGGATACCGGAGGACCACCTTCCGCGAGATCGAGCGCATCTCCTATGGTGAAGTGTCCTTGAGCCGGCCGTGGGTCCCCGGTACGAGCGCGCACATCACCGAGTGGTTCGCCAAGGCGAACAAGGACGGACCGACCTCGGTCGCGATCACTGTCGAGGTTCCGAACCAATCGAGCGCTCCCGACATCATCCCTGCATCGATCAAGTCGCTCCTGTCATTCGCGGGACTTTCCGGAGACTTGGGCGGGCAAAAGTACAACATCATCTTCCGCAACTGCCTCCCACACACCTGGAATGCGCCAAGCCTGCAGGCGGGCGTGGTGAATGCGTTCACCGGCGGCAAGATGGAGCCGACAACCATCGAGAGCCTCACATTCTCGTTCTCGGGATACTCTGTGGAGACGCTCGGTGGAGCCAAGCCGATGGTCGACTCCTCGATCACGGCCGAGGAGAGGGTCGAACCCTGCAAGCTCGTCATCATCCCGAATACCGGGAGCGTCACTCGCAAGTTGCTGGCGAAGATGAGCTCCTGGACGGTCGGCCAGTCGATGATGGGCAACCTCCTTGGCGCCGGGGCGGCGAGTGCCGCCGCGACGAAAATGATCGCGGGTATGGCAGCTGAGTACGACGCAATCGAGTTCTACCTTCCACCGGCGTCGATGCAAATACACAAGGGGGCGAGCTGGGCTCAGTCCCACTCTCCCCGTTCAACGCAGGCCGGGCCCGTGAGTTGGATGGGCACTCAACCGCTCGGCATTTCCTTCGAGTTCCTCATGAAGACGAATAAGACCGATCCCCTGTCTGCTGGAGGACTCATTGGTGGGCTCTCGTCCGGCGGTGGACTTTTCGGTGCGCTTGCGGGTGCAGCTGGGGTTGGTGGTGGCTCCCTGGGGTACGGCAAGCCGCGACAGGTGATGGACGACCTCAAGAAACTCATCATGCTCTGCGAAAACTACAGCGGCGGGTCGATCTTCTCGAGTAGTAGCTCACCGCCTCTCGTCATGCTGTTCTGGGGCGAGTTTGTCTCGCCCCTGTCCTACGTCTCATACCTATCGGCGAACATCGTCCGGTTTGAGGCAGACGGCTCACCGTCGAAGGCGGTGGGTTCGATTTCCCTCAGCCAGTATCCGGAAAGCTCAGGGAGCACGAACCCGACCTCGGGAGGCCTCGCCCCGGAAATGGCCGACACCCTTCTCGAAGGTGACACGCTCGCGCACCTGGCCTATCGCACCTATCAGGAGCCCAACCGCTGGCGAGATATCGCCGCCCACAATGGCATCGATGACCCGCTACGGATGCGCATCGGCCGAAAGGTGCTGCTTCCGTCGCCGGAGAACCTGCCCTTCCGGAGCGAAGGGGGAACCGTCGTCACGATTGACGATGACGACACCGCCTCCGGTGTACTTGAGGACTACTGATGGCATTCGCGTACGACCTGTCATCGTCGACCCTTCAGGTCCTCGATGATCGCACGCGTCTGAAGGATTCGCTCCAGGACCGGGTGAGCCGTATCAGCGTGGAGGCGGCCTACGGGATGCCGAGACTGTGCGAGATCGAGGCCTCACCTCCATTTCCGGTCGGGTCGGTCGGCGACATTATTTCGATTTTCGCCTACGCCCCAGGGAACCTCACTGGGGATATCGTCTTTCGCGGCATCGTCAAGAGCCGCGAGATCAGAATGGACGCTGCATTCGGGTCGCGAAACGTCATCAGGGCCTACGACGGGGCCTATGACATGACGGCGGCGACGAAGACGCGCGGGTTCAAGGACATGACGTACGGCGAGGTCGTGAAGCAGATCGCCAAGTCGTACGGACTCGACCCGCTGTTCGGCAGCAAGATCCTTACCGATGGCGTGAAACACAAGTTCATCGTGCAGGCGAACGAGACCGACTGGGATTTCGTCAATCGCCTTGCGCGGGAGCTCGGGTTCGTCGCGTATGTGAAGGTCTGGACCCTCCTTACTCGCGGCATGACCGCCCTGTACTTCGGCCCTGTCGAGGTGGCGAAGTCGGCATATGCGAATGTCTCTTTCGAAGTTGGCGATATGCGAGTCCTCAGCTATCGGGGCATCCTCACGACCTCGGGCACCCCCAGCGAGGTGTCGGTGCCCGGCTGGAATGATGCGAAGGGATCGGCGGCCTCGGGCCAGCAGTCGCTGTCCTCGAAGATGCGCCGGACGATGAAGGACGACAGCAGCGGCGGCAAGTTCGCGACCTCCTCGAAGGCGGGCCGGAAGACCTCCCTTGAGTTGTTCGCAGGGACCAAGCCCCAGGCCGATCGGGCGGCGCTCGGCGCAGCCGTCCGAGAGTCAGGTGCGACGGTTGACCTCGACATGAGGGTCAAGGGGAATCCGCTCGTCGATATCAACAAGGCGATCAAGATCGACGACGATGTCTACGGCCCGCTGCGAGGGACTCAGATCGTCAGCGCAGTTGTGCACACCTACGAACCTGATCTCGACGGGTACACGACATCAGTGTTCTGCACAGGCCTTGAGGATCGGTCCATGAGCGGACTTCAAGGCAGTGGCACTCCACTGCCAAGGTTCCACGGGGTGTATCCGGCGATTGTGAACGACATCAACGACCCTGAGAAGAAGGGCCGCGTCAATCTGACCCTGCCGTGGCTTGATTCCAGCTTCGTGACCGGGTGGGCGCGAGTCCTGCAACTCGGGGCAGGAGCAGGTGTGGGACTCCAGTTGATGCCGCGGCCGAAGGACGAGGTCATTGTGGCCTTCGAGAATGGGCAGCTCGATTCGCCCTATGTCCTCGGTGGCGTCTACGGGGCCTCCGCCGGAAAAATCCAGAACTCCGACCTTGTTCAGGAGGGGGTACCGGTCAAGGCGGCCCTTACAACCAAGGCGGGTCATCAAATCATCTTCGACGACACGTCGGATAAATCGAGCATCACCATCCACACCACGAACGGAAACTCGTGTTCGATTGTCATGGATGCGAAAAAGGGGATCACGATCGAGACGAAGGGTGACCGTCCGGTCACCATCAATAGCTCCGCCGATGTCAATGTGACGGCAAAGAAAAACGCTAAGGTCACCGGCCAGGATGTGACGGTAGAGGCGAAGGGCAAGGCGAAGATCAATGCAAACGGCGCGGTTTCAGTGTCCGGTGCAAGCGTTAAAGTTGATGCATCGTCGTCTTTGAAGCTGAAGGGTGCCGTTGTCAATGTGGAGGCCTCCGGGATGCTCACCCTCAAGGGATCGGTGGTGAAGATCAACTAATGGCCTCGAATGTCGACTCGGCGTTCACCGGCCGAGGACTTGCATACCCGCTCGGGGTGAATTCCCAAGGGGGCATCCGCCTGGTCAATGGCATCGAGAACGTCGAGCGGGCAATGCGACTGATCCTCGGGACCGCGTATGGCGAACGGCCGATGCGCCCAGAGTTCGGCTGCTCGATTCACGACATGCTCTTCGAGCCGGGCACGATGGATCTCCTCACCCGAGTTCAGATCGAGGTTCACGATTCCCTCCTGCGCTGGGAGCCCCGCATCGACATCCTCGAGGTGAAAGCAGTCTTCGATGGCGACCCCACGCGGGTGATCATCACCATCACCTATCGACTCAAGGGCACCTATGACCCTCGAAACCTGCTCGTCCCCTTCTACGTCATCCCCACCGAGGAGGCGCCATGACGTTGCCAGCCCCCAATCTCGATGATCGCGGGTTCCAGGATCTCGTCGACGAGGCGAAGCGCCTAGTGCAGCTCCGCAATCCGGAATGGACCGATCACAACGTGTCGGATCCCGGCGTGACCCTCATCGAGACGTTCGCGTACATGACCGATCAGTTGATCTATCGACTGAATCGGGTCCCAGACCTCCACTACGTGAAGTTCCTTGACCTGCTCGGCGAGAAGATGATCCCACCGTCGGCCGCAGTCGCCCGGATCGAATTCTGGCTTTCTGTCCCTCAGGAGGTTGACATCTCCATTCCTCGGGGAGCCCTTGTCTCCACGGTGAGGACCGGGAACGATCGGGCGGTCACCTTCGCGACGATGGCGGATTTCACGATTCCTACGGTCGACTGCAAGCAGTCGCTCACGAAGGTTGTGGATGGGGGTTTCGAGCGTCATGACGAGCAGCGTGCTCTCGGTGAAGAGTTCCAAGTGTTCTCCCCCCGCCCGCAGGTTGGGGATGCACTGTATGTCGGCCTTACACACGCGGCGAGTGATTGCTTCGTACGTCTCATACTCGCGTGTGACGATGAGGTCGAGGGCATCGGTGTCGATCCCCTCAATCCGCCATACATTGTGGAGGCATGGGATGGCCACAAGTGGGTGAAGTCCCGAATCCTTTCCGACGACACCGGGGGCCTCAATCGCCCGGGGAACATCGATCTGTTCATTGCTGAACACGTGGTGTCAACCATTGGCGGCGTCCAGGCGGCCTGGCTGCGAATCATCGTCGTCGACACGGTCGGAAACCAGCCCGCTTATCTCCACACGCCGGAAATTCTCTCCATCGAGGCCGACACCCTCGGTGGAGTCATCGATGCTTCGCATTGTGAGCCCATTGAGAATGAATTGCTCGGACCATGCACGGGGACCCCGGGGGATCGACTTCACCTGAGCCAGACGCCCCTCGTCGCTGGCCAGATGAGCTTGGAGATTGAGGTGAGCGGGGCGCGTGGCTGGACCACGTGGTCTCGCGTCGAGAGTTTTGCCGATTCCGGACCGATGGATCGGCACTTCGTTCTTGACGAGGTGAGTGGCCAGTTGCGATTTGGTCCGGTCATCAGGCTTCCCGAAGGTGGTTCCCGCGGCTACGGCGCCACGCCTGAACCACAGGCGATGGTCCGCATTCCACGTTACCTCGTGGGCGGTGGGCTTATCGGAAACGTCGAGGCCCGAACCCTCTCGGTGCTCAGATCGGGTATCCCCTTCGTGTCGACCGTCGTGAACCCGCATGCCGCTCACGGCGGCTCTGATGCTGAAACGCTCGAGGATGTCAAAGAACGCGCGGCGATCACGGTCCGGACCCAGATGCGGGCCGTGACCGCGCGCGACTATGAACTGCTCGTCGCCATGGCAGCCCCGTCGATCGCTCGCGTCTCATGTATCGACGCGACGAGCATAGGAAAACCTGGGCACGTGTTGATTCAGGTTGTGCCGCGAGTCACGCGTGACGTTTCCGATTTTGAGGCACTCCAACCGCGCGAGGAGGTGTTGAAGGAGATCCGAAACTTCATCGACCCACGGCGACCGCTGGGTGCGATTGTCCATATCGAGCCGCCTAAGTACCTCGGCGTGTCAGTGGTCGCGCGCATCGCTTTGGAGCCGGGGGCGTCGCAAGCGAGGGTCATCGCGGAGGCCGACGCAGCGCTTCGAAGCTTCATGCATCCTGTTGAGGGCGGTTACGACGGAAAGGGGTGGCCATTTGGCCATCCGCTGCTTCTCGGCGATGTCCATGCCCGACTGCAGCGAGTGCCGGGTCTTCTCTACGTCGATGTTGTGCGCCTCGTCCCAGTGGATATCGTGACCGGTGAGCACGGAGCCCCGGGTGACAAAGTTCAGGCTGGCCAACGTGATTTGATCTTCTGCGTCGGGAATGAAATAGAGGTTGTGACGTGACAACGGAACTTGACCTTCGAACCTCGACCCTGAGCCCGGGCGCCGGTCGGGGGGTGCTCCCGGGACTGCACAGCCCATTTCCGCTCGAAATGCAGGTGCCGGCGATGCTCGCCGACGACCCTTTCGTCCGCAGTTTCCTGGCATCCCTCGATGAGGTCATCGCGCCGGCGATCAGCGTCATCGATTGCTTTGACGCCTACCTCGACCCCCTGATCGCACCAACCGACATGGTCCTCTACATGGGTGCATGGTTGCTCGCGACGATCGACGATGCCTGGAGTGAGGATTCCATCCGGCGCGATGTTGCCGAGGCACACCTGAGATCGAAATGGGGTGGGACAGAGAAGGGCATTCGAGATCGTCTGCTGCCGCACGAGGTGTCGGCGTTGCGAATCAAAGAGTCGGGCAGCACGATCACGAGCACGGTGCCGACTGACCCTGCCTCATGGCCCGAGGCTCCTGCACCGACGGTGTCGCTGACGATCACCCCGCGAGACAAGGGCAAGCAAGAGGTGGCCCGCGTGACTCGAATCGCGCAGAGCGTTGTTCCGGCCCATCTCAGTCTTAAGGTGACGGTGGGGCGCTGAGGTAACCGTGACAGTTTCGATGCACCCGGACATTACCTGCACGCGCTGCGGAACCGTTGTTCCGTGGGGCCCGTACTGCCCCCACTGCGTCGCCTATCTAGAGTTCGCAGGCGAGCCCCCGTGGTCGCCCGATGCGCCGGTAGAAGAACCGCCAGCAACCATCGTCGTTGAACAGACAGTGCCCAGTCAGACAGTGCCCGATGAACAAGCGCCCGGTGACGTTCTCGAGTTGATTTCGAAGCCAAGCCAAGGCGTTGAGTCGGAGTCAGAGGCCACGAAACCCGAGGAGCCCCGCGACTTCACGGTTTTTCCCGATAATCCACCAGTTACACGCCCGACATCGCCTCAACAGACGCAGGAGACGACCCGGGAGCCATCGGGTCCTCGCCGGATTCCTTGGCATCAGCCAACTCCCACCCAGCGGCGGGGTTATATCGCCGCCGGACTCCTGTCAGGGTTGATCGTTCTCGTCATCGCAGTGTTGGCCGGCTGGAGCAGCCTGCTTGTGACGATTCCGGTCATTATGGGGTGGGCTCTGGCGTCTGGCCTGTTGTTCTTTGTCGAGTTCGAGCATGAGGAGGTGCACGAGGAGCACGTGTCAGAGGCTGCCGTCGATGGGGCTCCCGTCGATGAGGCAGGGGGGCTTGAATCGAGAGCACCGCAACTTGTCGATGCCGTGGTGGTGAAGACGCGGGGCCCGACGATCGCTAGGGCGACAATGGGCGATACCCCATGTGCGACCTGCGGCAAGCCAAATAGTGCCACGCGTCGCTATTGCGACTGGTGTGGCGGTGTCATGGAGGGCGCCACCGTGGCGCCAAGCACCGTGGCTGTCGTTGCCACGCCCGAAGAAGAGAAGAAACCGGGCAAGGGCAAGAAGCGAAGGGGTCGGCGGTCCCCAAACCGCAGTTGGCGTCAACCTCTCATGGCGGGGGGAGTCGTCGTCATTGTCATGTCGACCCTCCTCATTGCATTCTTCGGTCCTGGGGCGCTCCGGTGGAGGGGTGGCATTACGACCGTATACCGGCAGATCAGCCAATGGCTTGATCCCTACACCGGCGATCCTCAAGACATTGAAAGTGTCACGTCGACCTCGACCCTGCCCGGCACATCAGCAGACCTCATTGCGAGCTCGGATGTGAGGACGTTTTGGGCATCCGATACCACCCCAGGCTTCGGGATCGGCACCGTTCTCACCTACACCCTCGCCGACAACACCCCCATCAATCGCTTGGTGATCTTCCCCGGAATTCAAGGTCCGCAGTTCGACACGCGTGCGCTCGCGACGCCAAAGGACATTACCTTAACATTCGATGACGGAACGTCAGCGACCGCCGTTCTGCAACCCGTCGACGATCAACAGGCCCTGAGGCAGCTCGTGGAGTTTCCGTCGGTGGGCACTCAGACGGTGGCGCTGACCATCAACAGCGTGTACCCGCCGCTGGGTGCACGTGAGGGCGATATCGGCGAGGTCGCGATCAGCGGCACCGAGTTCCTCAAAGTGCCGGCGGCGCCGCCCCTCATCGGGATTCAGGACGGCCCGCGGGAGCCAAAACTCCCCGGTATCCCGAGATCGACTGGCGGCTGAGTTGACGACCGGCGCTCGGAGCGATCACTAGCTAGCTGGTGGGGTTGCCTGACCTAGGGGAGTTGGCGTATCGCTGGGCGAGGGCCCCGGGGTGGGTGCCGAACTAGATGGTGAAGGTGAAGGTGACAGGGTTTGCTCCGGAGTCGAACCTGCGGTGGCTCCGCAGAACGACCTCGTGTACACCGACTCGCCTTGAGCGCTTGTCGACTTCATCCGGAAGCAATATTTGGTGCCGGGGCTCAGGTCACGGACCTCTGCGGCAGTGTCGGCGGCCTTCGGACTCACCGCGACATCGGACCACCCGGTGAAGATCTTCCGCTGAATCGTCCAACCGGTGATGGTTGCCGCCGGATCACACACCTTCGATGTGACGGCATCAACAGTGGGTTTCAGCCCGGCTCTCGTCGAGGGGCTGGCCTCAACCGCCAATGGAGGGGCGCTCATGCCCCGGGGTGGCGCGGTCGCCGCGGCCCAGAGGATCGCCATCGACGTGGTAGAAAGTGGTTGAGCTTGGGTGTCCACGGGCGGGCAGGGGGCGGGCGGCGTTGGCTCCTGTGATGCCCCGGCCCCTGCCCCGGCCAATGGCGAATCAGGCGAACCGTCGCCGTTCGTGTCGATGCCGTCCGAGGTGCCATCGCCGTTGACATCGACACCATTGGGGTCCGGAACGAAGGTGCATGCTTGCGGGCTGAAGAGCGATTGGGTGGTCTCCACCTTCGCAGCAACTCGATAGCACGCCTCTCCGGGAACGACTGCCTCGACGACGTATCGAGTGGTCCCCCCATCGACAGTGGCGACCTCCGTGCATCCCTCGCATATTGGTGAGGACCGGGTCGAACGCTCACTCCCTTCGGTGCTTGGGCGGGGTGTTGCACTTGCTCTGAGTACCACCGAGGTGGCAGAACTGCTCTTTGCCGCGGGGTCACCGGCCGAGCCTACGGAGTAGACGGTGTAATTCGTAGCACCCGGTGATTGCTCCCAAGTGAGAACCACTTGCCCGGGCCCCGCAGTAGTAGCTTGCAGATTATTTGGGACGGGTGGGGCGCCGGCCGTGGCGGGAGGTTTGGAGGCTAGGAACCGGGAGACAATGAATACGGCGAGGAGGGCGAGAAGGCCGATCAGCAGGACGAGTTTGCCGAAGAATCCGAGGCGCACCCGAATGAAGGGCTTGTGGAGAACGCTTCCCCGCGCATCTTGGGTCTCAGGATCAACGATGGGCATCCCGGAATCGACGTTGAGAGTAGGGGTGATCGTTGCGATAAAGGCGCGGGTGTCAAAGCTCGTCCCGATGACTCGGGGCGCTGCCTTCACGAGGACTCCGGACCAACGAGACTCACCGGGCGCGAGCGTGATGGTTGGCTCTTCGGGCTTGACGGTGAGGTAGCCCTCCGGGTCATCCGCTTCGATTTGATACGTGACGGTGGAGTTGCCCTCATTGCTCACTTGGACGAGCAGTTTCGCCTTCGTTCGAATGGCGAAGCTATTGCGGCCGATCGCCGTCGAAAAACGGTAGTAGGGGGCGACCGACACGATCATCTCGTCTGACGAGGCATTGGCTCGGCGGACCTGCGACATCGCCTGAACCCCGACTGCATATTCACCGGAGACGACGCTGGGGGAAAGCGGTGGTCTCAGTGTGACGATCGAAGTCCCCTCCTCTCCGGGAAAAAGGGAAAGGGTTGGCGGATCAATCTCCACCCATGGTGAGGCTGGGCCCAGGGCGATGAGGTCATAGGTTTCGACAATCGTGCCGGCGTTGCGAACGGCAAAGTTGGCGCGGAACGCATCACCCGGCGAGACGCGTGCATGATCCTCCCGAATGTTCACGAGGGGTCTCATGAGCGGTGGCTCGGCTGACGGATCCATGAGCGTGGGGGTGGTCATGTCTCCTCAACTGTTGCGGCCATGGCATCGATTCCCGTGCGGGTGTGTTCCCGGTGGACGGTCGTCTCGCTGCTCGAACGCCATAATTATGCCATAATCCAGCGAAAATGTGTACGAATGATTGACCACGTCTGCCTGCGAAACGTGGGTCGGGCACGTGGGGCAAAACCTGCGTCTTGGTCAGGATGTCGTGGCGGTGTCGTCCAGCAGTTTCATGAGTCTGGCTCGCTGCCGAGGGCTAAGTTCCTTTCCGCTCTGTAGCGCCGCCTGCAACATGTCCCGGTCCATTCGGTCAAACTTCGGTCGCAGGATACCGGTCCACACTCCGTAGACGTCGGGGAAGAACACTGAATAGATCGTCGCGACGAGCAGGAGGATCGAACCGAGGACGAGAAGTGCGGTCCATTGTTCGGCAATGAATCCGGGGAGGGCCTCGTACTGCCACGGGACACTTCCTGTGGAGGCATATTCGAGTGCCGCGGCATGAATGGGCAGTGAGCCGCCAAACTTTGGGAAGGTTCCCGGTGGGGCAAGGACGGTCCCTCGGCTGAATTGAGTGGTGAGAGCTTGGACGATGGCATAGGCCGCTCCGTCGCGGATCATTTTGTTTGCAACGACAGTAACGGGCACTGCGACGGTCGGAATATTGCGGTCTGGTAGCGAGTATTCGACATTGAAGGCTCCGCGAGGCACGGTTGTCGGAACAACGGTCCCGATCTGGCCGGCGAGTGCAATGTTCTCGGGAAGGTCGAGTATCTGGAAGTCGCCGCTGGCGGCGAGGCGTCCGAATTGATCGAGCCCGGGGTTGAAGTAGACGAAGGCGGCGTCTGCCCGCCTTGCTGCGAATGAGGTTAAGGCCTCGCCATCGGAATCGTGGCTGAAGGTCGAGTTCGTCGCGGTGACGCCGTAATTGGCGAGGATCTCCTCGGCCACCGATGCGATGGTGGTGCCGTCGACGCCGACCTCGATTCTCTTGCCCTTGAGGTCACGGGGGTTGCTGATGTCGGTGCGGTCTGCGTGAACAACGAGGAGGATCGGCAACTCGATGATGACACCGAGGCTCACGAGGTCAGGGTGATCGCTTGCGGTGAGGGGACTCCCCGTGATTTCGATGTCTACGGCACTGTCTGGGCTCTCCGCAGACCTACCTTGGCTTTGGTCGGCGCTGATCGTCATCGTCTCGCTGGAGTAGGTATCCGCTTTCAGTCCGGCGACGATGCTGGCAGCGGTGTCAGCCTGGAACTTCGAACCCTCTCGAACCCCAACGACGATGGGGTTCAGGGTTCTCCATAGGCTCACGGTCAACAAGGCACCAATGATGACAACGATCGACGTCGCGACCGCAATCTGCCAAAAACGCTTGGACATTACGTGAGCCTACCTGAGCAGCGGTAGTGAACAGCAACGACCGCCCCGAGCTACGGATTAACGGTGACCTTAACCCTCTGGATGACCTTGCCCTTGGCGTCGACTGGGCCGTCGTACACCTTCACGACCGCAGTGCCGGGTCCGAGGGCGCGGAATCCGACGGCCGTACCGATTCCAGCAGGGAGGATCTCGATGATCGCGGGATCCGACGAGACGGCCACATACTCAGTCTTCTTTGAGTACTCGAAGTCAGGGAACACGGCAATCTGGCTCGGAATGAGCTCGATCTTCTTCTTCTTCGGCTTCACGATGACAGGCGACCACGTGGCGGGATCCGCGCCAACCATGATGTCTTCCGTTGCCTCGATCGAGGGCTCCGACAGCGCGGACATCGCAACTGAAGGGGTTACCGTGGGCACGGTCTCGGCCGAATCGCTGCATGCGCCGAGTGTGGTGGCCGCGAGCAAGCCGAAGGCTGCGAAGGCCATGACCCTCGTTGACGGTCGTGTCATTTCGAACCCCTTTGGTCGGGAAGATCTACCGCTGAGCAGGAACGCGTAGAAGCAGGCTATGCCCCCTAAGACTCATAGTTCGGGAATCAGGCTCGCGACACGACGAAATTCTTGTGGATTCCTGAAGGGATGCCGACTCAGCGCGGACGGCTACCACCGGACCGCTGCGCTGGAGGCCGACCTGAACGACGGGTGGTGGATGAGGCAGAACGTGACGTCGCAGTGCCCGCTGAGGATCGTGGTGCGGAAGCACGGGATCCTGCGGCAACCGCGATGCCCTCCCATCGAGCGGTGACCTCCGCCTTGCGAAGGAGGTCGCGTACCTCGCCCACCTGGTCGGGAGTCGCGATCGTCACGACCTGTCCGGCGGCGCCCGCTCGGGCGGTTCGGCCAGACCGGTGGGTGTATGCCTTGTGCTCAACCGGCGGGTCGGCATGGACGACGAGGGGCACGTCGTCGACATGGATGCCTCTGGCGGCGATGTCGGTGGCAACGAGTGCGGTTGCGGTGCCGTCTGAGAAGGCCGCGAGGTTGCGCTCGCGTGCATTCTGGGAAAGGTTGCCGTGCAACTCGACTGCACCGACTCCGATGGCGTCGAGCTTGCGAGCGAGCTGCTTTGCGCGGTGCTTCGTGCGCGTGAAGACAACCACCCGGCCCTCGCGGGCCATTCGAGCGATCTCTTCGACGCGATCCGCCTCCTCGACAACGATGACGCGATGCTCGAGGAGCACCGGTGCCTCGACGCCAGCTGCATGCGAAACCGGGTTGGTGAGGTACCGGTCGATGAGGGTGTCAACTCCGCCAGCGAGGGTTGCGGAGAACAGCAGTCGTTGACCGTTTCCGGGTGTGTGATCGAGGATCCGCTTCACCATGGGCAGGAAGCCCTGATCGGCCATGTGGTCGGCTTCATCAAGGACGCACACCTCGATTCGGTCGAGTGAGACGTCGCCAGCCTGCATGTGGTCCAAGAGGCGTCCGGGACAGGCAACGACGATTTCGACGCCCGTGGCGAAAGCCTTGCGCTGGGCAGCGTGGGTGACGCCACCGAAAACGGTTGCGGTCTTCATCCCGTAGGCGGCTGCTAGGGGCTCGATGACAGCTGCAACCTGAGTGGCGAGCTCGCGGGTCGGTACGAGCACAAGGGCCCGCGGGCGCCCGCGCATCGGTGCCATTGGATCCGCTGCGAGGCGAGCCACAATCGGCAGTGCAAATGCGAGGGTCTTGCCCGACCCGGTACGCCCCTGGCCGAGAACATCGCGACCGGCGAGTGAATCCGGGAGGGTTGCCTCCTGGATGGGGACTGGCTCGGTGACCTGTTGGGCGGTCAGGAGCGCGACGAGCGGCGCTGGTACTCCGAGCGCCGAGAAGCCGGTGCCAGATGCCGCGACGGCGGCCGATGTAGTTGAGGGTGCGGTGATCGGCGGCATGTCCGGAAGCTTGGCCGGCGCTTGGCGCTGAGCGTTTGGCGCTTGGCGCTGGGCGCTGGCGCTGCGGCCGGATGAGTTGCTCTGCCGGCGGGGACCGGAAGAGCCGCCCTGCCGGCGGGGACCGGACGGTTCCGAGCGCTGGGGCCTGCCACCTCGGTCACTTGATGTCGACCGGGCAGTATTCGTTGCGGTAATGAGGAACTCCCTTGATTGCGTGCTGTTCACAGGTTGCCGCGAACCTGTAGAAAAGGAGCACGCGCCGCTTAGGCGGCAAAAACCCGAAGTGGGACCACCATACCCCGCAAACGGGGGAGCGATTGCCACCAAGGTGCGCCTAGGGCCCTGTCTAGGCGATAACCTCGACCGCGGTGCCGATCCCCGCGAACTCATACATCCGCTCCGAGGCGTCTGTCGACATTCGGACGCACCCCCCGGCGCCGAGCGGTAAACCGAGCACATTCTCGCCGTGGATCGGGCGGCCGTCGTAGGTCCGAGGGATGTCATGAAAGCCG
>CAMCSO010000038.1 GCA_945877545.1 Bifidobacterium breve
AGCGCGGCGACTTGGCGATCGAGGCAGCTGCAGAGGCGCTCTGCCTTCCGTCCGCCCGAGTGCAGGCGGCCCTCGACTACTACTCGACGTACCGTGACGAGATTGCGGAGGAGGTTGCCGAAGCACTCGAAGCTTCGCGGAGTGCTGAAGCTGCTTGGCAATCTCGCCTGCAACTCTTGGCATGACCGTTCGTTCGCCGGTACCGCCCAATCGACTCCTTCTCGATCAGATGTTCGCGCCGGAACTGGCCTCAGAGTTACGCCGTCGAGGTCACCGCGTGACGGCGGTCGCCGAGACGCTTGCGCTGCGAGCCATGAACGACCCGGCCCTATTCGAGTGGGCCGCCGGCAACAGCGAGTGGCTCCTCACCGAGAACGTCAAGGACTTCAGACCGCTTCTTGTGGCAGCGCAGGCTGACGACCATCCGTTTGTAAACCTCCTGCTTACCAGTAGTCGAAGTTTCCCCCGGTCACGGAGAAACCCACATCCGCTCACCGAAGCGCTCACCGCGTGGCTGGAACGTCCCATCGCTCGCTCGCCATCCGCAGAGGAATGGCTGGCACGCGGGATCACCTCAGATTGAGGTTAGAAGTGCGCTGGAGACGACATCGTCAGCATGTCGTGCACAGCACCACCGTCTGCCATCCCCGTCGCGTACAGCACCACGGTCGCAACGACGACTGCCACGCCGACCATTCGGATCGACTGCGTCGAGGCCCTCGGCGACTTCTGCCACATGATGAATGCCGCCACTCCCACCATGACCGCGATACCTACGGCGAGCGGGAGCGCAAAGCGGTCCACTGTGGCCATCGTCGCGATCATGAGCAGCCAACATGATCCGACGCACCAACTACCTTGACGCAGGCCGAGCAAGAGTGCTGGGCGCTCTGAATTGAGGCTCTGGCACTTGCGAAGCAGCGCGCTCGTCGATGGCAGCATCTGCCACAGGCCGACAAGGCCCCAGCATGCGAGCAGTGCCACGGTCGAGCCCATCGCCACACCGGTGAGGGCGAAGGCCGGGATCCCCACCGCGAACCAGCACGCGATGTACCCGAGCAGGAATGCTGCCGCCCGTCCCCTTGATCCCCGGGCGACTCGAGCGGTGGGCCGAAGAACCGTCGGCACCATCATGACGAGGCTCATCGTCGCCCACATAAAGGCAAAACCGATCAGGTCGTGATGCACAGGGCGAACCTACGCTGCCACGGCTATCGGCGGGAGTAGTCAGACCAAATTCTTCATCGAGGCCGTGCTCGCGCGCCGCGGTTGCGACCAGCCCATCGAAGATCGCTCCGCTACTGACCCCGGCCTCTGCCATCTCCGTCATGCGGCTCAAGTAACCGGCCTCAGAGAGAAACCTGGCCTTCATCGATCAACTGTCGCACCGTCTCGTCAGTGATCTTCTCGCCGCTCGACGGGATGATCCAAAGGCCGTCCCGCTCGACCAGCACGTCACCGGTGATTGGCTCGATGCGGATGCCTGAGCCGTCGACCTCGATGTTTATCGGTCCGGCTTCCATGCCAGAAGGTTACCGCTCCAATGCTGCCCAATCTGGCGAACCACCTACCCCACGGCCCCGCCAGTCGTACCAAGCGTCTATTGGACGAGTTGATGTCGCTATGAGGCCCAGATCCCAGACCAGAGCAACATCAACCTGCCCAAAGGTGGTCGGTGGGCTGGATCTTTGGGCTGAGTCGGTGGTGATTCAGTTCATTGGGTTGGTGTCCATGTCTGCTCCCGTTGCGACGTCGCCGATCTCCACTCGGACGACATCGCTGCGGCCAGCCAGGAACCGGCGGGCTCCCACGGCGGTGTACTGGTCCGCCTCAACCAAAAATCCAATCACATTTCAGGGCCAGAACGTCGTCCCCGTCTTGGCGCGGCCGCTCAACCAACAAAAGACGTGGGACCAGACTGCACTCCGGGTTCGATGGTCCTGACGGTTGTGGCCGTGTCGCCACTACTGCCACCGCAGGCGCTGAGCGCGCGAGCCATTGCCGTGCCGATCATTCCGGCGACGGTTTTCGCCCCGACATTCCCGCGAATCCCCATGACCAATCCCTCCGAGGTGCGATGGAGATCTACACTTTAGTCCGGGCGGCGTTAAGGTCGCAGCGTGATCAGCCCCCGTCGGCGGTCAGGGGTCGCACGTCCTCGGCGAGCTCTCTCGGGCCAACTGCCTCATCGTCATCCCCGAGTCGGTCACCGAGGTGAAGGCGGGATAATCCGGCACCGTCCTCGACCTAAGACGTGACGAAGACGAGTAGCCGCAGCAAGGTGCAACCGCAATCACCTTCCACTACGGACCAAGGAGGGCAGCGGGAATCACGGCAATACCATCGGGCCGGCGATAGGCCTCGGTTCCGGTGGTGATGACCGCAGCGTCGAGCAGCCGCTCCCCTACCCTCTCCCTCAGCCAGATGAGGTGCCTCACGTCAGCATCTGACACTGTCGCTGCCAATTTCGTCTCTAGGGCCACCACTTTGCCATCGCTCCGCTTCACGATGAGATCGACTTCTTGAAGCCCCCGGTGCGTCCTCAGATGCGAGACACTCGCCTCCGCGGCCTGCGCGTAGACCCGAACACTCAACGTGAGCAGTGACTCGAAGAGCGCTCCAAGGAAGGTCCCCGACGCCGACGCCTCGGAGCGAGGGCCGAGTCCGTCGAGGAGCCCGCCAGCATCAAGTCCAAGCAGTCGCGCCGCGAGCGCAGGATCGACCAGGTGATGCTTCGGGGCGGCACCTAGTTCTCGCAGATGGTTCGTCGTGGGGAGCCATGCCGGCAACGGCTCGACAATCCATAAGCGCTCCAGCGTGTCTCGATATGCCTGAGTTGTCACCTTCGCAGGCTTGTCCGCGTCCCCCGGGGTCGCGGCTGCCCTCAACGTGTCGAATGAAGCAGTGGTACTGGACGCAGCCGCGTATGCGTTCATCCAACGGCGCAAGGCAGCTGGGTTGCGCACGGAGTGCCCGGCTTCAAGAAAGTCCATGTCAATGACACGATCGATGTAGCCATCAAGTTGCGCCCGCTGAAGCCGAGGCGCGGCCTCGCGTATGGCGGGGAACCCAGAACGCACGATTTCATCAACGTAGTTCTGGAGCGCGAGCCTCGTCCGACCGTTGATCGAGGGCCGAGTTCCGGTGAGCATTGTCAGGAGGCTCACGGTGGGTGTTTCGATGCCTCGTTCAGCCAGGGACAGTGGTCTCATGCGCACTCGAATGATGCGTCCCGCCCCTGAATGGACGCCCGTGACAGGTTCAAGAACGGAACCGGTGAGGATGAAACTCATGGGTTCGGCCCCAGCATCAACTGCCCTGCGCACCCGATCCCAGAGCTCTGGCACTCGCTGCCACTCGTCGATGAGGACTGGCCGACTCGCGTCGACCACCCGGTCTGGCTGCGCGCGGACGATCGCCGCCACTTCCGAGCGGTCCAACTCGAAGGTCGTTCGGGCACGCTGGGCGGCAGTCGCGCTCTTGCCAACTGCCTTCGCGCCTTCGAGAGCAAGTGCTGGGGGTGCCAACTCGTCAATTTCACAATCAACGATCCGCCGACGGTACTCGCGGGGTGACACCTCACTCATCACCCGTCAACCTTACCGTTTCGTGCACTGAAACCTTACCGTTTCGTGCCCCTCTATCTTGCTATTTCGTGGCAGCCGGCAATCAGAGCGACATCGTCGCCATGTGATGAGCCGGCCCGCCAGCCCCGAGGCCCGTGGCCAGCGGGAGGGCGAACCAGTCAACGGTTGCCATGGTCGCGACCATAAGCAGCCAGCAGGACGATACGCACCATGAGCCCTGTCGCAGGCCGAGTACCAAGGCTGCGCTCTCCGGCCTGAGACCCTGGCACTTGCGCAGCATCCCGGCGGTCGACGGCAACATCTGCCACAGGCCCACGAGCGCCCAGCAGCCAAGGAGTGCGGTCATCGAGGCCCTCGCCAGGCTCGTCGCGAAGAATGCTGGGAATCCCGCAACGAGCCAGCGGGCAATGTAGCCGAGCAGGAAGATCGTTGCCCGGCGGGTGGAACCGCGCGGGAACCGCGACATCGGGCGGAGCACCGTCGGCACCATCATCACAAGGGTCATGCGACCCACATGAGGGCAAATCCGGCAGGGTCGTGGTGAACGGCCCGAATCTACGCTGACAGGGCCGAGAAAGACAGTCCTTTTCAGGGTCCGACTTCAGGCATGCCCGCATTTCGGCGGCCCCCGACCGTTTCTGGCAGGTTGATGTCGTTCCGGGGGCTGTTCATGGAGGCGAGCGCGACATTAACCTGCCCAAACGGGCGGTGGCGACGGTGTTACATCGCTGGTCTTGTGTCCAGGTCGGCTCCGCTTGCCACGTCGCCGAGTTCTATCAGCGCGACGTCGCCTCGGCCCTTTAGGAAGCGCCTTGCCCCTTCATCGCCCCTGGCTACGGCGATGACGTCGGCCCAGTGCTCGCGCGCGAACTTCACCGGGTGTCCGCGCTCACCCTCGAAGCTCGCGGCAGCGATCGATGCCGTTGATTTCCTGATGCGTCCGACCCCCTCGGCAGTAAGGCCCGGGAGATCGACGAGCGTGACGATGACCGCGCCGACATCGTCCGCGGACTCGAGTGCCGACAGGCCCGTCCGCAGCGATGACCCCATGCCCTCGGACCACTCGACGTTTTCGACCACCGCTGCGCCCGGGACCTCACCGATCCACGCGCCGAGCACGACCATGACCGGTTGGCAGCCCGCCTCGCGCATGATGCGCACGGCACGATCGACGAGTCGTTCGCCTTCGTAGACGTACGGGGCCTTCGGTCCACCGAACCGCACGCCAGCGCCGGCTGCGAGCACGAGCCCGGCCGTGGTCACGCCCGGGTCACCGAGGGGCGCCCGGGTGGATCGGGCCGGCAGTCTCGGCCAACCGAGCCCCAGAACCGCCCCACCGGGCTTGCACGATCTCGGCGGCGATGGAGATCGCCGTCTCCTCCGGGGTGCGGGCACCGAGGTCGAGGCCGATCGGCGAGTGCAGCCGGGCGCACTCGGCGTCGGTGAGCCCCGCCTCCTTCAACCGGGCAAGTCGATCCTCGTGCGTGCGGCGCGAGCCCATGGCCCCTATGTAGCCCGCCTTCGTTCGCAGCGCGACCTGCAGCGCTGGGACGTCGAATTTCGGGTCGTGGGTGAGGACGGCGATGACGGTGCGCTCATCGACCTCCTGCTTTTCGAGCCAGCGGTGCGGCCAGTCGACGACCACCTCGTCGGCGTCTGGGAAGCGCTTCTTCGTTGCGAACACTGGGCGGGCATCGCAGACGGTGACCCGGTAGCCGAGGACCTTGCCGACGCGTACGAGGGCCGCCGAGAAGTCGATGGCTCCGAAAATGAACATCTGCGCGGGCGGGGCATAACTCAGGACGAAGACCTCAAGGCCCTCGCCGAGTCGCTCGCCCTCGGGTCCGTAGTGGAGAAAACCGGTGGTGCCGGCAGCGAGCATCCCGATGGCGTCCTCGCGAATCGTGTCGTCGAGTCGGGTCGTGCCAAGCGAGCCCTCTGAACGATCCGGGCGCACCACGAGATGCTGTCCGACAGATTTGGGTCCCTTAACAATGGTCGCGATCGCGACGGGCTCCTGCGCGGCGATGCTGGCGGCGATCCCCTCCAGCTCGGGCCAGGTTGATTCATCCACCCGCTCGATGAACACCTCGAGGATTCCCCCACACGTGAGTCCGACGGCGAATGCATCGTCGTCGCTCACGCCGTACGTCTCGAACCGGGAGACGCCATCGGCGAGAACCTCTTGACCCACATCGAAAAGTGCGCCCTCGACGCATCCGCCACTGACGGACCCGACGGCTTCACCGGAGTCAGTCACGAGCATTGACGCGCCCGCCGGGCGAGGTGCCGATCGCCAGGTGCGAACCACCGTCGCCATCGCGGCAGTGCCCCCGGCTCGACGAACCGCGATCAGCTCATTGAGCACTTCACGCATGACAGCCTCCTTCGCAGTTCTCCGGCAGGATCGAACGCCTTGGTCAATAATGGCCGCATGTCAACAATTCGGTCGGCCGAAGTGACCGAACGCCCCCTCGATCTCGATGCCATGCAACGACTCGTGAGCGATGCCCGGGTCGGTGCCATCGTTTCGTTTAGCGGAAATGTTCGCAACCATGACCACGGCAGAGCCGTGACCTCACTGCATTACGAGGGTCATCCGAGCGCCGAAACCATCCTTCGCGAGGTGGCCGAGGACATCGCCGCACGCTTCGAGGTCCTCACCCTCGCGGTCGCCCATCGCGTTGGCCCACTTGCGATCGGCGACGCAGCCCTCGTCGCGGCGGTCGGGACAGCCCACCGCGGGGAGGCCTTCAGGGCCTGCGAGGCCCTCGTCGACCTGACGAAGGAGCGGCTCCCCGTCTGGAAGCACCAGGTGTTCGAGGACGGAACAGATGAATGGGTGAACTGCGCATGAGCATGCTCGTCGATACCTTCAATCGAGCGCACCGCGACCTGCGCGTCTCCATCACCGACCGGTGCAACCTGCGCTGCACCTACTGCATGCCGCCTGACTTCTCCGACTGGCTCCCGGGCGACCACCTCCTCAGCGTCGACGAGTTGCTCCTCGTCATCGAGGTCGCTACCGAGCAGGGCATCGAGAACATCCGGCTCACCGGGGGTGAGCCGCTCGTCCGGCCCGATGTCGTCGAGATCGTCAGGCGCGTCAAGGCACTCCCCCTCGCCCCGAAGGTCTCGCTCACCACAAACGCGCTGCGACTCACCGAGCTCGCCCAGCCCCTCGCCGACGCCGGACTTGAGCGCGTGAACGTCAGCCTCGACACCCTCGACCGCGAGCGGTTCAAGACCCTCACCTTCCGCGACCGGTTCAACGACGTCATCGCCGGGATCGAGGCAGCCCAGCGCGCCGGGCTCACCCCGCTCAAGGTCAATGCCGTGCTCATGCGGGGCATCAACGACGACGAGGCAATCCCGCTGCTGCGCCACGCCGTCGCCAATGGTTGGAACCTGCGCTTCATCGAGCAGATGCCCCTTGATGCCCAGGGATCCTGGGAGCGAGCCGAGATGATCTCGGCAGCCGAGATCCTCGAACTGCTGTCAGCCGAGTTCGATCTCGTCGCCGTCCCGACCCGGGGCTCGGCTCCGGCCGAGGAGTTCACGGTTGACGGCGGTCCGATTACCGTCGGGATCATTGCCAGTGTCTCGAAGCCCTTCTGCGCGGCTTGCGATCGCTTACGCCTGACGGCCGACGGCCAGATTCGCAACTGCCTGTTCGCCCGCGACGAGACCGACGTCAGGGCCACCCTTCGCGATCCGTCAATCACCGAGGCCGAGCGCCGCGATCGCATCGCCCGACTCTTTACCGCCTCCGTGCTCGCAAAACTGCCCGGGCACGGCATCAACGACCCTTCGTTCATCCAGCCGGACCGGCCAATGTCGGCGATTGGCGGTTAGCCGCCAGCGAACGGTGGGAGGACGTCGACCCTCGCGCCGTCTTGCACCTCGATTTCAGCCAGATCCCCGTGCACGGCAACGCCGTCGATGAGGTAACTGCAGCGCGGCCTCACCGCCGCGAATTCCGGGTAATCCGCGACGAGGCGGTCGAGAACCCCCAAAAGGGAGTCGGCAGGAACGGTCATCTCATGGGCTCCAACAGCCGCCCGTGCAGCCGCAAAAAGGTGCACATGTATCCCACCAGCATCCATGGGTCGAGGGTATGACACGCGGCCGATACGGGTGCGCATAGCGAACAATCCCAAGGCGTGGCGCGCAAGCCTGCAGAAGGTCTATTGTGACCGGCAACACAACACAAGGCACGTCTTCGCGCGCCTTGAACAAGGCCGTGTCTGTCATGGAGGATTCATGGATCTGCAGAACTCGTTCATCGTGCCAGCCGACATCGACACCGCCTGGAAAACCCTCCTTGACGTTGAGTCGATCGCCCCCTGCATGCCGGGCGCCACCCTCACCTCGTTCACCGGCGAGGAGTTCACCGCCGCGGTGAAAATCAAGCTCGGCCCCGTCACACAGAACTTCAACGGCGAGGGCAGCTTCACGAAGCGCGACGAGGCCACGCACACCGCGGTCATCACCGCGAGCGGCAAGGAGATCCGCGGCGGCGGCTCGGCGTCGGCGATCATCACGGCAACCCTCGTGTCGGAGGGCCCGAACAGCACGCGCGCCGATGTGCTGACCGAGCTCACCATCACCGGCAAGGTGGCCCAGTTCGGCAAGGGTGTCATCACCGATGTCTCGAAGAAGCTCATCGACCAGTTCGCAACAAACCTTCAGTCTGTCATCGCGGCGAAGAGCGCGGCTGCGTCGGCAGCGCCCGGCGAGGTTGTCGCGGCTCCCGTCATCCAAGCAGCGGACAGCATCGACCTTCTCGGCGCCGCTGGGGCTCCGGTGCTCAAGCGCGCAATTCCCGTGGTCATCGGTGTCGTGGTGATCGTCGGCATCATCGTGTTCCTCATCGTTAAGTAGAAACCTCATCCATTCAACGGTTTTACGATTCATCACTTCAAAGAAACGATGTACGTGCCCGGGAAACCCATCAATCGGAAAGGCGTGACGGATGCAAACACCAGCACCTGTGGACTATGTCCGCGCAACGTCCGTTGCTGACGCACTCAGTCTGCTTCAGCAGCACGGCGACGAGGCTCGACTCCTCGCAGGGGGCCACAGCCTTCTGCCCATGATGAAGCTGCGGCTCGCGCGGCCCGAGATCCTCGTCGATATCAATGATCTCGACGAACTCCGCGGTATCCGAGTCGATGGCAACGAGATCGTGATCGGGGCAATGGTCACCCATGCCGAGATCCTCAACTCGCCGATCCTCTTCGAGCACTACCCGATCTTCCGCGAGGCGGAAAAGGTCATCGCCGACCCGATCGTCCGAAACAAGGGCACGATGGGCGGCTCGATGTGCCAGGCCGACCCCGCTGAGGACCTTTCGGCCGTGGGCGCTGCGCTCCGGGGCACGGTCGTCATCCAGAACGCCGAGGGTCGCCGCACCGTTCCGATGCGTGAGTTCCACGAGGGACCGTACGAGACGAAGGTCGCCGACGGCGAAATCCTCGTCGAGGTCCGCTACCCGATCCTCCCGGGCTCCGGAAGCGCATACGAGAAGGTCGAGCGCCGCTCGGGTGACTGGGCCGTCTGCGCCGCAGGCGCCTGCGTGACCATCAGTGGCGGTGTGTTCAGCTCAGTCGGCATCGGCATCGGTGCCGTGAACGCTGAGCACTTCACCGCCACAGGCGCAGAGGCCTTCCTCGTCGGCAAGGAGCCGACAGCGGAGAACATCGCCACCGCTGCCCAGATGGCTGCGGATTCCTGTGATCCCTCGGCCGATCAGCGTGGCCCGGCAGATTACAAGAAGCACCTCGCAATGGAACTGACCAAGCGCGCACTAACTCGTGCGGCTGCAGCGGCTGTGGCTGTACATCTGACCAAGAACGGAGCCTGACGTGGAAATCAGCATGAAGATCAACGGCGCGGAGGTGACGCACGACGTCGAGCCGCGCACCCTCCTCGTGCACTTCGTACGCGAGAACGCCGGCCTTCGCGGCACCCACTGGGGCTGCGACACCTCGAACTGCGGAGCCTGCGTGCTCTGGGTCGACGGCACCCCCATAAAGAGCTGCACCATGCTCGCCGCATCGGCGGCCGGCCACGACATCACGACGGTCGAGGGCCTGGAGAAGGACGGCAAGCTCGATCCGATCCAGCAGGGCTTCATCGAGTGCCACGGGCTGCAGTGCGGTTTCTGCACCCCCGGCATGCTCATGACGGGTCGCTGGATCCTCGACAACAACCCCAAGCCCAGCGAAGAGGAGATTCGCGAGGGCATCTCCGGGCAGCTGTGCCGCTGCACCGGCTACAAGAACATCGTCGACTCCATCCACTGGGCCGCCGCTCACCCCGCAGAGAATGAGGTGTCCGCATGACCGCTGTCCAAGAAGTGCCAATCAGTGCCGGGGGCAACCCCATCGGATTCGGCAGCATGAAGCGTGTCGAGGATCAGCGCTTCGTTCGCGGCCAGGGCAACTACGTCGATGACGTCAACCTCCCCGGCATGCTCCACAGTGCGATCCTGCGCAGCCCCTGGGCGCACGCCCGCATCAAGTCGATTGACACCTCGGCTGCCGAGGCACTGCCGGGCGTCATCGCCGTCCTCACGGGCAAGGCCCTCGAGGGCATCCCGCGTCCGAGCCTTCTGGGTGACAACTTCGCGTGGATGCCGACCCTGTCGTACGACACCCAGGCGGTGCTCGCAACCGACAAGGTCCGGTTCCAGGGCCAGGAGGTCGCATTCGTCATCGCCGAGTCGCGCTACATCGCGAAGGACGCTGTCGAGCTGATCGATGTCGACTACGAGCCCCTTGAGCCGGTCATGGACGCCAAGCGTGCGATGGATCCGGGTGCACCGGTGATCCGCGACGACAAGGGCCAGACCGACAACAGCATCACCGATGTCCACGGTCACAAGACCTGGGAGTCCGGCAATGCGATCAGCACAGCCGAGGCAATTGCCCGCGCTGAGGCCGATCCCAACTGCGTCGTGGTGACGCAGGAGGTGATGTACCCGCGCGTGCATCCGGCTCCGATGGAGACCTGCGGCTCGGTGGCGCACATGGACAAGGTCACCGGCCAGCTGACCCTGTACACGACCAGCCAGGCACCACACGCCCACCGCACCGTCTACGCGATGGTCGCCGGCCTGCCGGAGCAGAAGATCCGGGTGATCTCGCCCGACATCGGCGGCGGCTTCGGCAACAAGGTCGGCGTCTACCCCGGCTACGTCCTGTCGATCCTCGGAACAATCGTGACCGGCAAGCCGGTGAAGTGGATAGAGGATCGCGGCGAGAACCTCATGTCGACCTCCTTCGCCCGCGATTACCACATGACCGGCAAGATCGCGGCGACCAAGGATGGCAAGATCCTCGCCGTTGACGTCGATGTGCTCGCCGATCATGGCGCCTTCAATGGTGTGGCCCAGCCGACCAACTACCCGGCCGGCTTCTTCCACATCTTCTCGGGCTCCTACGACTACCCGGATGCGCACTGCAAGGTCACCCCGGTCTACACGAACAAGGCCCCCGGTGGCGTCGCATACGCGTGCTCCTTCCGCATCACCGAAGCGGTCTACGTGATCGAGCGGCTGGTCGACTGCCTCGCAGCCGAGCTCGGCATGGACCCGGCGGAACTGCGTCTGAAGAACCTGCTCAAGCCTGAGCAGTTTCCGTACACCTCGCCCACGGGCTGGGTCTACGACTCGGGCCAGTACGAGAAGACGATGCGCGTCGCAATGGAGATCGCCGGCTACGACGAGCTCCGTCGCGAGCAGGCCGAGAAGCGGGCCCGTGGCGAGTACATGGGCATCGGCATCTCGTTCTTCACCGAGGGCGTGGGCGCCGGCCCGCGGAAAGACATGGACATCCTCGGCCTGGGCATGGCGGACGGCATTGAGCTGCGCGTTCATCCGACGGGCAAGGCGGTGCTGCGTCTGTCAGTGATGTCGCAGGGTCAGGGCCATGAGACCACCTACGCGCAGATCGTCGCGCATGAGCTCGGCATCCCACCGGAGGACATTGACGTCGTCAATGGCGACACCGATCAGACACCATTCGGCCTCGGTACCTACGGGTCGCGGTCGATGCCGGTCTCCGGTGCTGCAGCAGCCATCGTCTCGCGCAAGGTCAAGGAGCGGGCTCGCATCGTCGCTGCTGCGGCTCTCGAGTGCTCACCCGATGACCTCGAGTGGGAGCTCGGACGCTGGTCGGTCAAGGGCGACAAGGAGCGTGGCAAGACGATCCAGGAGATCGCCCTGCTGTCGCACAGCTCACTCGAGCTGCCTGAGGGCGTTGAGGGTCACCTTGACGCGACGGCGGTCTACAACCCGCCGAACCTCACCTACCCGTACGGCGCCTACATCTGCGTCGTCGACGTAGATCCGGGCACCGGTGTAGTCAAGGTCCGTCGGTTCATCGCTGTTGATGACTGCGGCACGCGCGTCAATCCGATGCTCGTCGATGGCCAGGTTCACGGCGGTATCGCAGACGGCATCGGGATGGCGCTCATGGAGCTCATCGCATTCGATACCGACGGCAACAACCTCGGTGGTTCGTTCATGGACTACCTGCTCCCGACCTCGATGGAGTGCCCCTCCTTCGAGCTCGGCGAGACGGTCACGCCGTCGCCGCATCACCCGATCGGCGCCAAGGGTGTTGGCGAGTCGGCCACGGTCGGATCACCGGCAGCCGTCGTCAACGCGGTCATGGATGCGCTCGCACCATTCGGGGTGCGTCACGCGGATATGCCGCTGACCCCGTCGAACGTGTGGCGAGCGATTCAGGGCAACCCGATTCGCGTAGACATGGCAATCGAGTAACAATCACCCCATGACGACGCGGGCGTTGCACGAACAGGCAGAACGGCTTCGAGCCGATCGCATCCCTTTCGTGCACGCCCGCGTCGTTCTTGCTGAGAAGCCAACATCTGCCAAGCCCGGCGATGAGGCACTCGTGCTCATGGACGGAACGATCGAGGGCTTCGTCGGCGGCCAGTGTGCCCAGGCCACCGTGCGGGCTCAGGGCCTCGAACTCATGCACCGCGGCTCGACGATGCTGCTACGCATCGCACCCAACCCCGAGCCTGAGCAGTCAGGCAAGACGGTGGTCCACAATGCCTGCCTATCCGGCGGCACCCTGGAGATCTTCATGGAGTCGGTGCTCCCCGCGCCCGTCGTGCACATCGAGGGCGACAGCCCTATTGCCCGCGCGATGGCAGCCGTCGGCTCAGCGCTCGGCTACGACGTCCAGCAGTACTCCGGCACCGACCTCAACGTCGTCGACGCCGTCCTCATCGCATCACATGGCTTCGGCGAGGAGCCTGCGCTCACTGCGGCCCTTGACGCCGGTGTCCCCTACGTTGGCATGATTGCGAGCCCCAAGCGGGCAAAGGCCGTGCTCGACTCCCTCGGCCTCGACCCAGCGGTGCGAGCGCGTATCCACTCCCCGGCGGGCCTCGATATCGGCGCGCGAACCCCTGAGGAGGTCGCGCTGTCAGTGTTCGCCCAGATCATTGAGGAGCGTCGAGCGCCCACCCGGATCCGCGAGCTCCCACTGTTGTCGTCCGCAGCGCCCGCGACTGCGATCACCGCGATCGATCCGATCTGCCAGATGACCGTTGCCGCGGTTCCGACGAGCATCCACGCGGAAATCGACAACACCACCTGGTACTTCTGCTGCCCAGGCTGCCGCGACACCTTCGTCGCTGCGCATTCCTCAACCGTGACAGGCTGACATGTCTACCCTCGCTGAGCAGGTTCCGGACGCCGCGGGCCTCATTGCCAGCCTCGCAGCCCACGACTACCTCGCTGAGTCAGGCCTTGCGACCGCGCTGTTCTGCGCGGTGCGCCTGCCCCAGCCACTCCTCCTCGAGGGCGAGGCCGGAGTCGGCAAGACCCAAGCTGCCAAGTCGCTCGCCGAGATGCTCAACACGCCCCTCATCAGGCTTCAGTGCTTCGAGGGCATCGACGCATCCGAGGCCCTCTATGAATGGAACTACCCGCGCCAACTCCTCGGCATCCGCGTGGCAGAGGCACGCGGCACCGACCTGAGCGAGGAGTCGCTGTTCTCCCGCGACTACCTCATCGAACGGCCCCTTCTGCAAGCCCTCGAGCACCCAGGACCCAATCCGGCTGTGCTCCTCATCGATGAGATCGACCGTGCCGACGAGGAGTTCGAGGCCTTCCTGTTTGAGATGCTCGCCGAATCCGCGGTCACCGTGCCCGAAATCGGCACCCTGACTGCGAAGATCCCCCCGGTCGTCATCCTTACTTCTAACCGAACCCGCGACCTGCACGATGCACTCAAACGGCGCTGCCTGTACCACTGGATCGACTACCCGAGCCTTGAGCATGCCGTCCAGATCGTACGGCTGCGCGTGCCGGAGGCGTCTGCCGATCTCGCTGCCCAGGTCGCGGGAGCAGTTGAACGGCTCCGCAGCCTCGACGTGCAGAAGCCTCCGGGGGTAGCCGAGGCCATTGACTGGGTGCACGCGGCGACCCTGCTCGGCATCAAGACCCTCGATGCGGATGCCGTTGATCTCACAATGGGCTCGGTCCTGAAGTACCGGGAGGATCAGGATCTCGCTCGCGCGGAGGGCCTCTCCTGGGTCGCAGGTGCCTGAGTCTCCCGTCGCGCCAATTTCGCCGGCCGAACAGGCACCTGCCCTATCGCGCCGGCCGAGCGGCCTAGCCGACATCGTCGCGACCTTCGGACACCTGCTCCACCACGCCGGAGTACCCATGACCCCTGAGCGCAGCGCAAGGTTCGGCGCGGCCGTGGTGCTCGCCTCCCCCCAGCTCGTCGACGAGCTCTATTGGATCGGACGAGTCACGCTCCTCACCGCGCATGATCAGGTCGAGGTCTACGACCGGGCCTTCCAGCAGGTCTTCCGAGGCATCATCGACATCGCCGACTTTCGCGGCGATAGCAGCGCCCCGCCACCCCCGTCAGCGGCACCGTCCAACGAGAAGCTGCCATCGGACCCAAATCGCGAGGGCGAGTCGAAGTCCGGACCCCGCGGCACGAGCGCAACCCCGGGCCCAACCGCGACGAGCGATGACGATGACGATGAAGACGAACCGAGCATCCTCGCCGCGGTGAGCGATGAGGAGCGCCTCGCAGGCAAGGAGTTCGCGGCCTGCACCGAGGAGGAGCTCGCTCTCATCCGCCGGTTGGTCGAGCAACTGCCGCTCGTCCCCCCGATGCGCCGGGGTCGCAGGCTCCGTCGACACCGGGCCGGGTCACGGCTCGATATTCGAAGCACCCTGCGGCGCTCGCACCGCACGATGGGCGATCCCGTCGAGCTCGTTACTCGACGTCGCAAGGAGCGGCCACGCCGGATTGTCCTCATCGCTGACGTCTCAGGGTCGATGGAGCCGTACGCACGGGTGTACCTGCACCTCATGCGTGGTGCCGTGCAGGCATTGCACGCCGAGGCCTTCGTCTTCGCGACCCGACTCACCAGGCTCACCCGCCCGCTCGCCCAGTCGCAGCCGGACATCGCGTATCGCAAGGCAACGAAGGCAACCCCCGACTGGTCCGGAGGCACCCGAATCGGCCGGGCCCTGCACGAATTCATTGATGAGCACGGTCGACGCGGGATGGCGCGCGGCGCCGTCATCGTCATCGTCTCAGATGGCTGGGAGATCGATGACCCGGCAGGCATCGGCGAGGCCATGGCCCGGCTTTCGCGTCTCGCGCACCGCGTCATCTGGGTGAACCCTCGCAAGGCAGCGGTCTCCTACGAGCCGCTCGTTGGCGGCATGGCCGCAGCACTTCCGTACATCGACACATTCGTGCCGGGTCACTCCATCGATGCCCTCGAGGAGGTCCTTGACGCGATTCGGCTCGGGGGCCAGCGTCCGTCGAGTCCGAAACCTAGGTCGTAGGGTGCAGCCATGACCGCGACGTCCGAAGGCTTCACCCATTTGAATGAGCGCGGCGAAGCCCGTATGGTCGATGTCACCGAGAAGGATGTGACGGTGCGGTCGGCCACCGCCCGGTGCCGCGTCTCGGTATCCGAACAGGTGACCTCGATGCTCCTCGCCGGCGGCATGCCGAAGGGCGATGCGCTGGCTGTCGCACGGATCGCCGCCATCACCGCTACAAAGCGAACCCCCGATCTCATCCCGCTTTGCCATCCGCTGGCCATTCACGGCGTTGATGTCGATGTCCGGGTGGATGCCGTGTCGTCGGCTGTCGAGATCCTCGTCACCGTCCGCACCGCAGATCGGACCGGTGTCGAGATGGAGGCCCTTACCGGGGCCGCGGTCGGCGGCCTCGCCGTCATCGACATGGTGAAGGGCACCGACCGGCTCGCGTCGATCGCCGAGGTGGTGCTGCTCGAGAAGTTGGGCGGACGATCCGGGCACTGGACGAGGCCGGCATGACCTACCGGGCAGCGGTCATCACGGCTTCGAATCGCAGCGCCGCCGGCTTGCGTCCGGATACCTCTGGGCCGATCCTCGTCGCCGGACTTCGCGATCTCGGTATCGAGGTGAGCGATCCGCTCGTGGTCCCGGACGGCGAGCCTGTCGGTGAGGCTTTGCGCGACGCGGTTGCGTCCGGCATCGACCTCATCCTCACGACGGGAGGAACCGGGCTCTCCCCCACCGACCGCACCCCGGAGATGACCCGACTCGTGATCGACCGAGAGGTCCCCGGGCTTGCCGACGCCATCCGCGACCACGGCACGAAACACGGCATCGCCACCGCCGTGCTTTCGAGGGGCATTGCAGGCCTCGCAGGTCGAGTCCTCATCATCAATGCACCTGGATCCCCGGGCGGATGCCGCGATGCGATCGCGGCCCTGAGTCCGGTTCTCCTGCATGCCCTCGACCAGATCAGCGGCCTTGACCACTGATCAACCATGTGCCGCCTGGACAGCGATCCTCCTTACCGGCGGCGCCGGAACCCGAATGGGCCGGGAGAAGTCCGGTGTCATGCTTGGTGATTTCACCCTCGTCGACCATGTACTCAGGGGCCTGCCGAGCGGGGTCGAGGTCATCGTCGTGGGTCCTGACCTCCCCGATCCACCTCGCCCGGTCACCTGCACGCGGGAAGCACCCCTAGGCGGCGGACCGGTCGCCGGCCTCGCGGCTGGCCTGCACTTGGTGACAACAGACGTCATCGGCGTCATCGCTACCGACATGCCTTTCGCGGGCGGACTCCTCGAGGCCCTCACCCAAAGCATTCCGCCCGGCGCTGATGCACTTATCCCTGTCGATGCCACCGGCCACCGCCAGCCCCTATGCGCCGCCTACCGCGTCACGTCGCTTCGCACTGCAGTTCAGGCCCTCGACATTGTGGCGGGGGCGTCGATGCGAAGCCTCCTCGCTCATCTCGTCATTGCCGAAACCGCTTCCACAGATCTCGACGCGCTCTTCGACATTGATTCGCCGAGCGATCTCGAGCGCTCCCGCGCCATAATGCTCGAAAAGAAGGGATGTTCCCATGGATAGTCGGGTGACTCGTGGATGACTGGATCAGCGCGGCCTGCCGAGAACTCGACATCAGCCCGCCGCTGAACATTCCAGCAATCCTCGACCTAGCGCGCGATGCCGCGCACAATGTCGAGCGGCCGGCCGCTCCCGTTACGACCTACCTGCTCGGCTACGCGGTGGGGCAGGGTGCTGACCTCACCGAGGCTTCCGCCCGGCTCTCTGCACTGGCGACCGGGTGGGTCGCGCAGGAGTGACCCCGTTAGCGGAGGCAAGTTGGCACGGGGCTCGCGAGGCCGCGGCCCTGGTGGTCGGCGCTTTGCCCTCCGAGCAGGCCCCGGTGCATCTTTGCCCCGGGCGGGTCCTCGCCACGAACTGCGTGGCCCTGTGTGACCTGCCAAGTTTCGACAGTTCAGCTATGGACGGGTGGGCGGTCGCCGGTTTCGGGCCCTGGGTGATCGTCGGCGATGCACTCGCTGGATCACCGCTCGCCGAGCCCCTCACACCCGGCACCGCAGCACGAATCGCCACGGGGGCGGTCGTGCCTGCCGGAACCCGCTCGGTGATCCGTTGGGAGGATGCGCGG
>CAMCSO010000039.1 GCA_945877545.1 Bifidobacterium breve
GCGAGCATGCGATCGAGGGCAACCTTGGCCCAGTGCTTAGTGTCGGGGTCGACCTCGATGCGATTGACAACCTTGCCTGCGACGAGCGACTCGAGCACCCAGACGAGGTGGGGAAGGTCAATTCGGTTCATCGTTGAGCAAAAGCACACGGTGCGATCAAGGTAGACGACGGTCTTGTCCGGGTTGGCCTTCGCCAGTCGCTTCACGAGGTTCAGTTCGGTGCCTACGGCCCATGCACTACCGGGCTCGGCCGCTGCGATCGTCGTGATGATTGCCTCCGTCGACCCCACGTAGTCGGCCTTGACAACGACCTCATTCGTGCATTCCGGGTGGACGATGACGTTGACCCCGGGCACGCGAACCCGCACCTCATCGACCTCATCGGCGGTGAATCGACCGTGTACTGAGCAATGCCCCCGCCAGAGGATCACCTTCGCGGCGCGCAGTTCATCGATGGTGAGACCCCCGCCAGGCTTGAGCGGATTGAAGACCACGCAATCGTCGAGTGAGAGCCCGAGGTCCAAAACGGCCGTGTTGCGCCCGAGGTGCTGATCCGGCAGGAACAGCACCTTCTCACCTCGGGCGAAGGCCCACTCCAGGCTGCGCTGAGCATTGCTCGAGGTGCAGACGGACCCACCATGGCGACCGGTAAACCCCTTGATGGCAGCCGTCGAGTTCATGTAGGTGATCGGGATAGTGACGTCGGCGATGCCTGCCTCGGTGAGGACATCCCAGCAGTCCTCGACCTGCGCAATGTCGGCCATATCGGCCATCGAGCATCCTGCTGCGAGGTCCGGGAGGATGACCTGTTGGTTGGGAGAGGTGAGAATGTCGGCACTCTCCGCCATGAAATGGACGCCGCAGAAGACGATGAATTCGGCTTCGGGGTGGGCGGCCGCCTGCTGGGCCAACTTGAAGGAGTCTCCCGTGACGTCGGCGAACTCGATGACTTCATCGCGCTGATAGTGGTGGCCGAGGATGAAGACACGTTCGCCAAGTGCTGCCCTCGCCGTTCGAGCGCGTTCGACAAGCCCCGGATCAGAGGCTGCGGGCAGGTCGCCAGGACACTCGACGCCCCGTTCACTCGCTGGATCAGCGCCCTTCCCCATGAGGAGAAGGGCAAGAGGGGTTGGCGTGGGATCGTGCAGCAGATCAGACATAGTCACATTCTCCACCGCGGGGTCTGACATGCGCGAACGGTGGCAAGGAATGTCCAAAGTGGGCGATTGGTTGGAATCCACGTAGACTGCCTGCAAAGACTTCCACCGGAAAGGGACAACCCAATGACGGCTGAGACCACCACCGAGACCGAGGTCATCACCACCGATGGCATCGTGCTCACCGACACCGCCGCGATCAAGGTCAAGACCCTGCTCGAGGCTGAGGGTCGCGATGACCTCGCACTTCGAGTCGCTGTTCAACCTGGCGGCTGCTCGGGCCTTCGCTACCAGCTTTTCTTCGACGACCGGAGCCTCGACGGCGATGTTGTCCGCGACTTCGGCGGCGTGGGCGTTGTGACCGATCGAATGAGCTCCCCCTATTTGAGTGGCGCAACGATCGACTTCGTCGACACGATCGAGAAGCAGGGCTTCACGATCGACAATCCGAACGCGGGCAGTTCATGCGCCTGCGGGGACTCCTTCAGCTAGACCTCAGCACCTCAGGTTTACGGGGCCCTGCGCGTTTCGCTCCGGGCCCCGAAGACTACCCGGGGATGAGCCGGTAGGGTCTGCCGACGTGGCTGTCCTCATCACTGGTTCTATCGCAACCGACCATCTCATGACCTTCCCAGGCCGGTTCGCCGACTCCCTCGTAGCTGAGAAGCTCGACAAGATCTCATTGTCGTTCCTCGTCGACGATCTCGAAGTTCGCCGCGGGGGGGTGGCCCCGAATATCGCGTTCGGCATGGGCTGCCTCGGCTTGAAGCCAGTGCTTGTCGGGGCAGTCGGCCCTGACTTCGCAGACTATGAATCGTGGTTGCAGCGCCACGGCGTCGACACACGTGGGGTCCATGTCTCCGACTCCCGCCACACCGCTCGGTTCATCTGTACAACCGATGAGGAGCAGAACCAGATCGCCTCGTTTTACCCGGGTGCGATGTCGGAGGCGCGAAACATCGAACTCAAGCCGGTGGTCGACCTCGTCGGGGATGTCGAGGTCGTGCTCATCGGTGCGAATGATCCCGAGGCCATGCTTCGGCACACCGAGGAGTGCAGGTTCCGCGGATATGCATTCGCCGCCGACCCATCGCAGCAGCTCGCTCGCATGGAAGGCCCCGACATTAAGCCGCTCGTCGAAGGCGCAACCTTTCTATTCACCAACGAGTACGAGTCCGCGCTCATCCACCAGAAGACCGGTTGGAATGAACGCGATATCGCGTCGATCGTTGAGACGCGTGTGACAACGCTCGGCCCGCTGGGCGCCCGCATCGAGCGGCGTGGCGAGCCGGTGGTGTCCGTCCTCGTTGCCGAGGAGGACCGGCGTGCTGACCCGACCGGCGTCGGCGATGCATTCAGGGCCGGCTTCTTGTCCGGACAGGCTTGGGGACTCACCGATGAGCGCTCCGCGCAACTCGGCGCGTTGCTGGCGACCTACGTGATCGAGACGATCGGCACCCAGGAGTACGAACTGGCCCAGTTGCACTTCCTCGAGCGCATGGCCAAGGCCTACGGCGACGACGCTGCGGCCGACGTTGAGCCGCACGTCTGCTGCCCTCGGCCGTAGCGTCCTTATGCCGTTCGAGATCTGAGTTATGCCGGTTGAGCCGCCACCGAGTAACTGGCTGCTGCCGGACCCTCGCAATTGCGAGCCTGGAGCGAATGTCGTGGGGGCGGGTGCCGACCTTGAACCTGGGACCCTGCTCGCTGCATATCGATGCGGCCTGTTTCCGATGCACCTTGACGGCGGGGCGATTGGCTGGTGGTCTCCGGACCCGCGCGGCATTATCCCGCTCGATCGCCTGCGGGTAACGAGTTCGATGCGGCAGTCGGCACGGCGGTTCCAGGTGACATTCGATGGAGCGTTCGACGAGGTCATCGCGGCGTGCGGCGACCGTCCTGAGGGGGAGCGGTGGATCAATGACGACATCCGCGCCGCCTTCACCCGACTCCATGAACTCGGCTGGGCGCACTCAGTCGAGGTGCGCAGGGCGGGTGTTCTCGTCGGAGGTCTATACGGGGTTGAGTCGGGTGGGCTGTTCGCCGGGGAATCGATGTTCCATCGCGAGCGAGATGCCTCGAAGGTCGCCCTCATGGCACTGGTGGCGCGCTTGCGCGATTGCGGCGGGCGCCGATTGCTCGATGTTCAGTGGGCGACAGAGCACCTCACCTCGCTAGGTGCAGTGGAGATCCCCCGGGACGACTACCTCGATGTGCTTGCGGGCGTTATCGACGAGAGGCCCTGCATTTCGAGCTAGCTGGCGGGCGTCAATGCAACGATGTACTCGTTGCCGGGGCCTTCGTCCGCAGGCGGCTGGGCACCGACGAACGTGAACCCCTTGAGCCGGCACCATGCAGGGATGTCATAGGCGGCGGCCGGATCGTCTGAGAGCACTGCGATAACGCAGCCGGGCGGGGAGGCAAGGGCCGCCCGCATGAGGGCGATGACCGGAATCGGGCAGCGCTTCCCTCGCTCGTCGATCCACACATCCACGGCTGCAGGCGACATCAGAGATCATCGCGCACGTAGGCGACCACAAGGGGAAGCTCCCGGATGAAGGCGTCGACGGTCGCCTCCGTGCATCCGAATGGGAGGGAGACCCGGACGTTTCCCCCGGTGTAGGCACCCATGGCTGCGAGGACGTGACTGGGGCGCTGGCTCTCCGCCACGCACGCCGAGCCGCTCGCGACGGCAAAGCCGCGCCGATCGAACTCGGTCACAATCGCCTCGCCGGACGTGTAAAGGACTGAGAACGTGACGATGTGGGGCAGCCGCTGGACGGGGTCGCCGAGGACCTCGACATCTGGGACCCCCGCGGCCGCCTCGCGAATGCGATCGATGAAGCCGCGCGCGCGATCGGCCTCGGCATCAGCCCGTGGCAGGACGAATTCGAGCGCGGCTGCGCAGCTCACGGCCGCCGGGATGTCGGGGAACCCGCCGATCCAGCCGCGTCCGCCATGATCTGGAGCCTGCCATCGAACCCCCCGGCGGACGACAAGAACCGCAACCCCTGCAGGACCAGCCCAATCGCGAGCCGAGGCGAAGAGCGCGGTCCATCCACGCGGGAGGGGGCCACGTCCGATCAGCTGGCCGGCATCGACAAGAAGTCTGTGTTTGTCGCTGGGTGCGGTGCGGTCCGCGACCCCCACTACGGGTTGTGTGGTGCCAACCTCGGCGTTGGCCGCCTGCAGGCAGCCGAGCATTCCGCCCGTTCCCATGAGCGCTGCTGCAAACGACTCGACGTCGACGCGGCCGAGTTCGTCGACGTCGATGAGTTCAGATCCGGGGCGCTCATCGGCGAGGTCGAGGAGCATTGCGTTTTCGACTCGCCCAGCAACGAGCCCTCCGCGGAATCCATGGACGGCTGCTCGGGCGGCGACGGCGGTCGAGGAGGCGAAATGGACCTCATCGGCCGCGATGGGCTCGTTGGCGATGGAGGACAGGCTTGCTGCGACGCTCGATCGCGCGGCATCAAGCAGGATGCCAGCCCTGCGCCCCAGATGGTGCAGCCGCGTTGGATCGGCCCAGGCTTCAGCCTGAGTGACCGCACTTGCGGATCGGCCTGCCTCAAGCACAGGTTGGCCGCCCACAGCATCGAGATAGCCGTCCGGGCTCGGCGGAAAATCCTGCACGCCCGCCAAGATAGCCGAGATCGGGAAGAGCCCTCGCGCGAGGGCGAAATCACATCGGGGTCGCCATGCCACCATGGGGGGCGTGCGCTAGTCTCATGAGCAAGTAAGTACCTGTGAGGCGAGCGCATCAGCAGCACCGGCGCGACCGATCGGGCCACCAGAAGGGCGAAACGTGGGTTCCACTGAGCTTGTGCCGTCAGATGCCCGGCGCAGCCGAACGCGGGGTCTGCTTCTCGTGTTGGGCGCGGTCGCGGCCGTTGTCGTCGTGAGTGGATGCACCGTGAACGAGTCACTCTTCTTCGATCTCCCATCGCCGGCCACCAAAGAGGCCACCATCACCCAGAACTTGTGGCAGGGGTCGTGGATTGCGGCTTGGGCCGTCGGGGCGTTCACCTGGGCGCTCATGCTGTGGGCGGCCGTCGCGTACCGGCGCCGTCACCGCGATGAGGTCCCTGAGCAGACGAAGTACAACCTGCCGATTGAGATGCTCTACACGATCGTGCCACTTGTGATGATTCTGGGCCTGTTCTGGTTCACGGCGAGGGACCAGAGCGAACTGCTCTCCTTGGAGAATGATCAGCAGCATACGGTGAATGTGGTGGGCTTTCGGTGGGCGTGGGGCTTCAATTACCTTGATGAGGGCGTCTACACAATCGGTCTGCCGGTGGGCGCAGGAACCACGAATGATCCGGCCACGCTCGTTCTTCCGGTGAACGAGAAGGTTCGATTCGAACTCACCTCACCCGACGTCATCCACTCCTTCTGGGTGCCCGCCTTCCTCTTCAAGATGGACGTTATCCCGGGCAAGACGAACGTCTTTGAGTTGACTCCGGACAAGGTTGGAACCTACGCAGGTAAATGTGCGGAGCTTTGTGGCGTCGACCATTCGCGGATGCTTTTCGCGGTCAAGGTCGTCGAGCGCCCGGAGTTTGACGCATACATCGCTGACCTGAAGGCCAAGGGACAAACAGGAACGCTCGACACTGGTCGTACAACGGATGCCGGTCAAGCACCGGATGAGAGGACGCTATGACGATCCTAGAAGACAGAGTCACGGCGCCAGTTACCGACGGCCCCACCAGGGTGGTCGTTCGCAAGAAGAGCCCGGGGGCAATGGTCGTCTCGTGGATTACCTCCACGGACCACAAGGTCATCGGGTACATGTACCTCATACTCGCGACCCTGTGGTTCTTCATTGCAGGTGCTATGGCATTGGCGATTCGTGCGGAACTCGCAGTCCCGGGTCTGCAATTCGTCTCGCTCGAGCAGTACAACCAGCTGTTCACGATGCACGGAACCATCATGCTGTTCCTCTTTGCGACCCCGTTGTACGTCGGCTACGCGAACGTCATCATGCCTCTCCAGATCGGTGCCCCTGACGTCGCGTTCCCACGACTGAATATGCTGGGTTTCTGGTTGTTCTTCTTCGGCGGGATCACGGTCGCCGCCGGAATCTTCACCCCGGGAGGCGCCGCCTCCTTCGGATGGTTCGCCTATGCGCCGCTAAGCAACGCAGTGAACTCACCCGGCGTCGGCGGCGATTTGTGGCTGCTTGGCCTCGCGATCGGTGGCCTCGGTACCATCCTCGGGTCGGTCAACTTCATCACGACGATCTTCTGCATGCGCGCACCGGGCATGACCATGTTCCGGATGCCGGTCTTCACGTGGACCATCTTCATCACGGCGCTCCTTGTTCTCATCGCCTTCCCGATCCTCGCTGCGGCACTCATTGTTGCCTTCGTTGATCGTCACTACGGGGCTGTGGTGTTTGCCTCGGAGAATGGGGGAGCCATCCTGTGGCAGCACCTCTTTTGGTTCTTCGGCCATCCTGAGGTCTACATCCTCGCCTTACCATTCTTCGGCATAGCGAGCGAGATCATTCCGGTGTTTTCTCGCAAGCCGATCTTCGGCTACAAGGGGATCGTGTTCGCAACGATGAGCATCGGGGCCCTGTCTGTGGCGGTGTGGGCCCACCACATGTACGTCACTGGATCTGTCTATCTGCCGTTCTTCGCGCTCATGACCATGCTCATTGCTGTGCCGACCGGAGTGAAATTTTTCAACTGGATTGGGACCATGTGGCGAGGCTCGGTGAGTTTTGACACGCCAATGCTCTGGACGATGGGCTTCCTCATCACGTTCCTTTTTGGTGGTCTAACCGGCATCATCCTGTCCGCTCCTCCGCTGGACTTCGCCGTCTCGGACAGTTACTTCGTGGTTGCCCATTTCCACTACACAGTGTTTGGCACCGTCGTCTTCCTCTTCTTCGCGGGCTTGTACTTCTGGTGGCCGAAAATGACCGGCAAGATGCTCAATGAGCGACTAGGGAAGATTCACTTCTGGCTGCTCTTCGTCGGGTTCCAAGTGACCTTCCTTGTCCAGCATTGGCTGGGTGTGCAGGGGATGCCCCGCCGCTATGGTGACTACCTACCGGCGGACGGCTTTGAACTGCTCAACACCATCTCGACGGTGGGCGCTGCGATCCTGGGGATCTCGACCCTCTTCTTCATCTGGAACGTCATCAAGACCCAGCGCACGGCGCCGAAGGTCACGGTGGATGATCCCTGGGGATGGGGTGCCTCGCTCGAGTGGGCAACCTCCTGCCCGCCGCCACGGCATAACTTCGTCACGCTGCCTCGGATTCGCTCTGAGCGACCGGCGTTTGACCTGCATCATCCGGAACTCGCCGCAGCAATTCACAGTCCGGCCGTTCAAGGAGCCCCGCAGTGAGGATCGAGGGTGCTCTCTTCGCCATGGGTGCGGTGTTCTACGCCTTCGTTGCGGGCGTCTACTGGTACTTCAGCCGTGACGTGGTCGGAACCACTGCACTTGCCCTGACAGGAGCGCTGGCTTTTCTGGTCGCGTTCTATTCCCTGTACACCGCCAAGCGTGTCTACCCCCGCCCCGAGGATCGCCTTGACGCGGAGGTCGATGAGGCTGACCCCGAGTACGGGTTCTTCAGTCCGAACTCATGGTGGCCGCTTGTTCTAGGATTTAGCACGATGGTGATCGTGTTCGGGCTCATCTTTGCGGTGTGGCTTATCGTGCTCGGAGTGTTTATCTTGTTCATCGCCCTGATTGGGTGGATGTTCGAGTACTACCGTGGAGCCTTTGCTCACTAGTCGGTGGAGGGAGAAGGGTGAGGTGCCCGGCTGTGAACCTCCGACGTCGGATGTCGTTTATCGTTTATCCGGTGCTCCTCAGTGCGTGCGGAACCGCACTGCAGATGCCGAGCGTGTCCATGGAGACGTCAGCAGGTGACGTTGCGTCCGCTGCATCCATTACGGCACGCCCGAGCGGACCGGAATTGGTGAAGCCCGGTGAGCCGATCATCGTAACTGCGGTCGACGGCCACCTTTCCAATGTTGATGTGATCGGACCGAAGGGTCCGCTGCCGGGAACGTTGTCGGATGACGGTACCCGTTGGCAGGTTGATGTACGCTCCTTGCGTTACAACAGCACGTACCGGGTTGAGGCCACGGCGATTGATGCCAGGGGGGTGGCCACAACCACGAAGAGCGAGTTCAGCACGATTGCACCGACGTCGTTCTTCACCGGCGAAGTCGTGAGCCCGGCTGCAGGGGCGCTCGTGGGCGTCGGAATGCCGGTGGTGGTCACCTTCGACCGGCCCATCAAGAATCGAGCCGAGGTCGAGCAATCACTCGTCATACGGACGCCCGCCTCGATCGAGGGAGCATGGGCTTGGCGCGATGGAACGACTGTCGAATTTCGCCCAAAGACCTACTGGCCGGGGAACATCACCGTTGAGGTTGACGCGAACTTTCAGGGTGTTGAATCGAGTAACGGGGTGTATGGAAGAGGCGGCCTGGCGTCAGCGTTCATGATCGGGCCATCAATGGTGACGAAAGTGAATGCCCGTACCTATGAGGCGCAGGTGTTCCGTGACGGAGCAGCGATCCGGACGATTCCGATTACCACCGGGAAATTGGGATTTGAAACACGATCCGGCATCAAGGTCATAGTGAGCAAGGAGCGCACGAGGATCATGGACGCCGCGAGTGGTGGCACCGATCGAAGTGATCCGGAGTATTACCGGCTCAAGGTCGAGTACGCCATGCGAGTGACCTACTCAGGTGAATTCGTTCACGCTGCCCCATGGTCTGTGGGATCGCAGGGCCGGGCGAACGTGAGTCATGGCTGCATCGGAATGAGCACGTCGAATGGCCAGTGGTTATACGACCAGACTCTGGTTGGCGATGTGGTCGAGGTGTCAGGTACGGGGAGCGTGCAAAACCTTGGTAACGGCATCACCGTCTGGAACGAGACATGGCCGAGTTGGCTTGAGCGATCCGCCGCGGGGAGCGTGAGCACGGTCGCTACCGGAACCGTCAGGCCCGAGCAGCAGGAGGCTGTCGCAGACCCATCCATTGTCTCCCCAGAGCGGCCGAGCCCACTGCAGAGCCCTCAGGGGTCGGTAGTTCCAGGAGTACCGGGACTCGTTGTTCCAAGCGCTTCTGTGGCCCCGCCAGGACCACCGACTCCATCATCTTTGTAGTCGTTGGATGAGCATGAAGGAGGGCCGGAGCCATGTGGCTCCGGCCCTCACCAGATGCTAATTTTTCAGTGCTGAGTGCGCTCAGCCATCTGTTCGGCGTTCGTCTGCGGCATACCTGGGTGGTGAAGCACACCACCATGGAATGTATCGATCTGGTCGGCATCCTCGTAGGCGTGGAGCGGGGCCTCAAGCGCCACCTCGTGGGCCAAGTGATGTTCAGCCGCCTCGATTTCTGCAGCGCTCGGTTTAGCGATGTTCTCGGCGTAGAAGAAGCCGCTGAGCTTGTGCTGGACGTTTTGCAGATGAAACCGCTTATTGCGGACTCCGGCCGCATCACGACGCTCCGGTGCAGGCAGCGGGGTGATGTCAGTCTTGCTCATGATCACGGCCTTGTCCTTGATGGAGATTGGCTCGTGGACCTCGATGAACTCGCCGTGAGGCAAGCGCAGGATACGCCCCGACTCGTATCCGTGGAGAAGCTTGTCGCGGTCACGACGCTGGAGGCCGAGGCAGATACGCCGCGTCACGACGAACATGATCGGCGGGATGACAAAGATAGCGATCCGTAGAAACCAGGTGATGGAGTTGATCGTCAGATCGAAACTTGTCGCGATGATGTCGTTGCCGCCACCGATCCATAGGAGACCGTAGAACGTGATGGCCATGACGCCGAAGCCGGTCCTCGTCGGATTATTTCGAGGCCGATCCAGCAGATGGTGCTCCTTCTTGTCGCCGGTCACCCACGCCTCGATAAAGGGGTAAAGCGCGAGTCCAGTGAAGAGGATGCCGGGCACAATGACCGCTGGGATGAGGATGTTCCAGGAGATCGTCCACCAGTCGAAGAGGTTGGTCTCCCAATTCGGCATCATGCGCAGAGCCCCGTCGAGGAAGCCCATGTACCAGTCTGGCTGCGATCCGGCGCTCACCTGATCCGGCATGAATGGTCCGAAAATCCAGATCGGGTTGATCGTGACGAGGCCGCCGATGAGGGCGATGATGCCGAACACGATGAAGAAGAAGCCGCCCGCCTTGGCCATGTATACCGGCATGAGCGGGTAGCCGACGACGTTCTCGTTCGTGCGACCCGGCCCGGGGAACTGGGTGTGCTTCTGAGTCCAGACAAGCATGAGGTGCACCGTGACGAGCGCGAGGATCAAGCCCGGAACGAGGAGAATGTGCACTGAGTAGAGCCGCGAGATGAAGTCGTTGCCGGGGAACTGCCCGTCGAAGATCAGGAAGGTTGCCCAGGTGCCGATGATAGGCACCGCCTGTGCGATACCGCGGGTGATCTGCAAGCCGGTGCCGGAGAGCAGGTCATCTGGCAGGGAGTAGCCCGAGAACCCGGCGATGAGCCCTAGGGTGACCAGGACCACGCCGATGAGCCAGTTGAATTCACGGGGCTTGCGGAACGCACCGGTGAAGAACACGCGGAACATGTGAACCGCCATGGCCGCAATGAAGATGAGCGCGGCCCAGTGGTGCATCTGGCGGATGAGCAGTCCGCCGCGGATGTCGAAGGAGATGTCGAGTGACGACGCGTAGGCCTCGGACATGAGAATGCCCTTGAGCGGCACGTAGGAACCGTCGTAGACCACCTCGATCATCGAGGGCTTGTAGAAGAAGGTGAGGAAGGTGCCCGTGATAAGCACCACGATGAAGCTGTAGAGGGCGATCTCCCCGAGCATGAAGGACCAATGGTCCGGGAACACCTTGCCGAGGTTTCGCGCGAGGAATTTGTTACTGCCGACACGCTGATCAACGTAGGTGGCGACTCCGCCTCCGGCCTTCTCTATCGTGCTTGCCTCGCTCATCCACGCTCCCAGAAACTTGGCCCTACGGGCTCAGCGAAATCGGACCTTGCTACAAGGAATCCTTCCTCATCTACGCCAATCGGCAACTGCGGCATGCGTCGCGCAGCCGGACCGAACACGACATTGCCTGCATCGGCTAGGTCAAAGGTCGATTGGTGGCATGGGCATAGGAGGTGGTGGGTGCGCTGCTCATATAGCGCTGTTGGGCAGCCGACATGGGTGCAGATTTTTGAGTAGGCAACGATGCCCTGATAATCCCAACCGTCGCCCTGTTGCGCTCTGATGTCGCTTGGATCCATGCGGACGAGGATGATCGCGGCCTTCGTGCGCGCATTCATGTTGCCCTCGAGTTCTTGGACCTCCTCAAGATCCTCCGGAATGGCGGATACGAGTCCGCCGATCGGGAGGTCCTCGGGCTTAATGGGCATGAGGCTGGGGTCGGTGACGATGCGCAGCCCGTCGTGCCACAGGGTGACGGACAGGAGGTCTGCGGGGCTCGGGCTGCCTGCCGGCGCCGTCCACAGATCGCGCAGTGGGATGAGGAGGGCAATCGGGAAGAGGACCAAGGCCCCGATGAGCGTTCGCCTGATGAGCTTGAATCGGGCAAAGCCAGATTCGGACTTTCCGCGCTCGTAGTTGGCGAGGGCCTCTTGGTCGGCCGATGCCGGGGAGGCTAAGTCGTGACGATCTTGGACCACCTCGACGTCGGGCATGAGCTTTTTCGCCCACTGGATGGCCCCGGCTCCGATGAGGAAAATGGCGGCACCGAGGGTAAGCCCGAGGACGAACGTGCTGGTTCCAACATCACCGAATACCGGAATGTAGATGATGGAGGTCTTGTCGATCGTCATGTATCCCACGACGAAGGCGATGGTGAGGAGCATGGACAGCATGAACATTCCAGCGATTTGACGCTCGGCGCGACGTGCCGCCTTTGGGTCCGTATCAGCCATGCGCAGGGCATGGGGTACATCTGCGACAGGGGAGTAGCCGAGACGCTCCGGAGCGTTGGCGTGCGAGTCGTTGGGCGTGAGATCGCTCATCGTGCCTTGATTCCGATCCAGACGGCCGCTCCGATGAGAGCGGCGAAGACGGCGGTCCACAGGAACAGACCCTCAGTGACGGGTCCGAGACGACCAAGGGACAGTCCGCCCGGGTTGGGGGCGTCCTGCAACTCGCTCACGTAGGCGATGATCGCTTGCTTCTCTTCGACGGGTAGCGTCCCGTTGGAGAAGACCGGCATGCTCTGCGGGCCGGAGACCATGGCCTCGTACAACTCTTGGGGGGTGGCCTCCATGAGGCTGGGGGCGTACTTCCCCTGGGTCAGGGCGCCTCCCTGGCCTGCTGCCTGATGGCACTGGGCGCAGTTCACCCGAAAGAGCACTCCGCCTTCGGCGATGTCGGCGTCCTCGTAGTCCAACTGCTCGGCTGTCGGAATTGCGGGGCCTGGAGCGAGGGATGCGACGTACGCGGCGAGTTGAGCTGTCTCGTCGGCCGTGTACTGAGGATCCTTGGCCATCGCCTGAGCGCCCGGTGCGGCGAGCGGCATTCGCCCGGTGGCGACCTGGAAGTGAACCGATGCCGCCCCCACGCCAAGGAGCGTGGGCCCATTGGTCGTTCCTTGCGCCTGCATCCCGTGGCAGGAGGAGCACCCCGTTAGGTAGAGCTTGTTTCCCTCGTCGATTGCTACCTGACCGGCATCGGCTGCTTGCGCGGTCTGGGAGCTTGAGACGACCGCATAGGCACCCCCGACCGACACTAAGGCGATGGTGAGAAGCGAGGGGGCGAAAAGCGGGCTTCTTCGGTGTGCGGCGAGGAACTTCACCTTCGATCGAACCTTCCTGCAGGGGGAGTCGTCGGATGAGTGGTGGCGGTTATTTGAGGATGTAGATCATGAAGAACAGGGCGATCCACACGACGTCGACGAAATGCCAGTAGTACGACACCACGATTGCCCGAGTTGCCTGATCGTGCGTGAAGCGCTTGGCCACGTAGGTCGTGGCGAGGACGAAAAGGAAGGCGATGAGGCCCCCGGTGACGTGCATGCCGTGGAATCCAGTGGTGAGGTAGAACACGGAGCCGTAGGCGTTCGAGGAGAGTGTGAGCCCCTCTCGCACGAGCTCGGTGTATTCCATGACCTGACCAGCGATGAAGAAGGAGCCCATGAGGAAGGTGATGATGAACCAGCGGCGCAGTCCCTTGACATCGCCACGTTCTGCGGCGAACACGCCGAGTTGGCAGGTCACTGAGGATAGAACAAGAATCGTCGTGTTGATGCTCGAGAAGGTGACATTCAGCAGGCTGGTCTCCTCGGCCCACAGGCCCGGATTCACCGCCCGAAGGGTGAAGTACATCGCGAAGAGTCCCGCGAAGAACATGAGTTCGCTTGACAGCCACACGATCGTGCCGACGGCCACCATGTTCGGACGGTTCGCGGGTGCATGGTTGTACGCCGGGGGCGCTGTTGTCACTGTTGCCACAGGTTGATTCTGGCAGATCCGCAAGGTTGACGCGCTTTGACCCCCCGCACGAGCCGCCTGAAACATGGCGGCGACCGAGCGCCGAGCTAGCGGCTGGCTAGAGTTTCACCCGTGAATGATTCGCATGTCTCGCAGGATGGCCCGGGCCGACCCATTCGAGTGCTCGTGTACAGCGACGACAGGTCCGTACGCGACTCAGTGCTCCTGGCCCTCGGCAGGCGGCCGGCACCGGAACTTGGCGATGTGACGTATATCCAGTGCGCCACCGAACCTGCGGTCATCGCTGAGGTCGACCGCGGCAAGCTTGACCTCCTCATCTTGGACGCAGAGGCCGCCCCCGCAGGCGGGATGGGTATCGCCCGGCAGGTCAAAGACGAAATCTTCCACTGCCCGCCGGTTCTGCTCCTTATCGCCCGGCCGCAGGATGCCTGGCTCGCGACCTGGTCGCGTGCCGAAGCGGTGGCGTCACGGCCGGTGAACCCAATGTCCCTCGCCCAGACGGTCGCGAGCCTGCTTCGGCAGCGCGTGGCTGTGACCTCGTAGACGGCGAGCGGTAACCGTGGCAAGTTGGCCGCAGGTCTTGCGCGCCCTAACAAGGGGCGTTGACCTCGATGCTGACGAGGCCACCTGGGCGATGAACTCGATCCTTGAGGGCACCGCCACTGAGGCGCAGATCGGCGGGTTTGCGATGGCCCTCCGGGCGAAGGGAGAATCTGCGTCCGAGGTTGAGTCATTCGTCACGGTCATGCTCGATCACGCTAAGCGCGTCGATCATGACTTCATCGCGCTCGATGTGGTTGGCACGGGCGGCGACTCCTCCCATTCGGTGAACATCTCAACGATGTCGGCCCTTGTCGCCGCTGCCGCTGGCGCGCCAATCATCAAGCACGGAAATCGAGCTGCATCATCGTCCACCGGAACGGCTGATGTCCTCGAGGAACTCGGCGTCCAGATCGGGCTCGAACCGGTGCAGGTCGGGGCGTGCGCCCGCGAGGTGGGCATTGGATTCTGCTTCGCACCCTTGCATCACCCGGCGATGAAGTACGCCGCTCAGGCGAGGCGCGACCTCGGAGTCCCCACACTGTTCAACATCCTCGGGCCCCTTGCGAACCCCGGGCTTGCCGAGGCGGCTCTCGTGGGATGCGCGGATGAAGCCCGTGCCGCGGTCATGGCAGATGTGCTCCATCGTCGAGGCGTCAAGGCCCTCGTCGTTCGTGGCGATGACGGCCTCGACGAGATCTCGACCGTCACGACGACGACCGTTTGGGACGCAACCGGGGCCCAGATCCGGCAGGTGACCTTTGACCCCCGCGACCTCGGCATCGAGTCGGTGGCTCCCAATCTGCTCGTCGGCGGCGATCGTGTGCGTAATGCCGACCTTTTGCGCAAGTCGCTGTCGGGGGCCAGCGAAGGACTTGGGGAAGACCATGACCGTGTGGCCGCGGTTCGCGATGTCGTGGCCCTGAACGCCGCTGCCGCGCTGGTCGCCTACGAGTCGGCCATGGGCAGGCACACCGAAGGCACCCTCGCAGATCGGATCGGCGCCCAGCTACCTCGTACCCGGCAGATCATCGAGACCGGGGCCGCGATGCGAGTGCTCAACGCCTGGGTCCAACTCTGCGGCAAACTAACCTCCTAACCCCGTTACCCCCCGGGTCATTTCATCCAGTATCCGGCTGAAGTGACCAATTTAATGGTCACTTCAGCCGGTTTTTGGTCATTTCGTCCCGGAGCCGAGACCCGCCTCGAGCGGTGGTGCAACCGCAGCGACGACATGAGAACGATGCGAACGCTGCCGCCACGCAGCAGACATGAACACCTTGCTCAATCACCCCTCGATGTACCGCCCATTCCTTGTTCGCGTCAGATGAGGTCGAGGACGTGAGCAGTGGTTTGCAGCGCGCCCAGTACCCAGCCCTGGTTGAGCGATAGTGCGTCACCACACACGAAGAGTCGTCGCCGATCAAGGGGCGCGATGAGTTCCCTCGTCATTTTCCACGGTTCGACGCCCGGCCCCCACAGCGGAATGTCACTGCCGATGGTCGTATCGCCCCATCGCACCCCCCGGCCATCGATGGGGAGCGGAACGGTGATGCCATGTAGCTCACTCAGTGCATCGGTGACCTCACGAATGACGGCGTCGTCGAGTTTCCCGGCCGCCTGCTCCGTCGGCGAAGACTCCAGTGACGGGAACGTGTGAAATGCGTGGCGCCCGAAGGAGTAGCTCGCCATGATGAGCGAAGCGCCACTTGGATCCTCCTGCAGGTAGATGGTCTGACGAAGGGGTCCATCGCTCACCGACCTCCCAGGCTCGAGCCCGAGGTCCCTCCACCATGGGCGGTCGTAGGCAAGATAGATCTTGATGGAGTCGTTTTCGATCAGGTGGCCCAAGGCGCGACTGAGCACAGCGGATTGCTGGAGAATCGGACTGTTGAACCAGAGCCTACGCATGGACGAGCCGGACTGAGCCAGAATGACGGTGCCAGCGCGCACAGTGCGCGTACCGGATTCCGTTTTGATACCAAAATGAACGGTGAGCCCACCTGCTGATTCCGGGTCATCGGTGATGGAGATCGCCTGCCACCCGGGATGAATATCCACACCGGCCTCGCTCGCGCGCTCTGCCAGAGTGAGGGGGATTCGCTGCATTCCACCATCGAGGCCCAGGTAATCGGCATCGGACACCGCGAGAACTGTGCCGAGCCACTTGCTGGCGGACAGATCGGCGAGTTCGTATCCGATCCAATCCTGGACGAAGGCAGCGCCTTCCGCACCGAACTCAGCCTCAAGCAACTCGCCAGCAGTGATGAAGGACAGCTTCGTGCCGTGATGGCGCAGGCCGTCGAGCCAATCACCCGTCTCATCACCCCCGACCTTGGAGAGGTCGTGAAGGCCTACCGACTCGGCGAGAAGGGTAAAGAATGAGTCCGGTGGGAGTGCTGCGAGGTCTCCACGCATTTGGTACGGAAACTGCCCGGCGTGGGTCACATCGCGTCGGCGCATTCGGGTTCCTCGTAGCCTGACGAAGTTGCTTGGCGCCGATGCCGGGGCCGGGTGGGTCGTCAACCCCAGTTCTTCGATGAGGTCCAGGGTTGCTCGATGCTGGAAGGGGGTGCGCATGCCGCCGAGTTCGGCCAGTTCGTTCTCGACTGGCGGCATGGGGACCGACCAGAGCCTGCCCCCGATACGGGACCGCGACTCGAAAACCGCAATCGATTTGGTCGGATAGCGCGCCGCGAGTCGGTGGGCGGCGAGGGTGCCGGCCACGCCCGCCCCAATGATGACGATGTCGATGGATTGGCCTTCGGCAGGTCTTTTGGTTCGGCGTCCAGCTAGCACTCCGGTGCCGATACCTACGGCGCCCGCTGTAGCCGCGGCGAGTCCGAGGTCGATGGCGCGCATGTTGCCACTGGCCCCCCTGCCCCAATGGCGCCCGGCGACGAGCCCGGAGCCGATCCCTACCGAAGCAGCCCCGGCTGTTGCGATGAACGCGCGACGATTAACCTTTG
>CAMCSO010000040.1 GCA_945877545.1 Bifidobacterium breve
CGCCGAGGCAGCGGAGTTCTTCTCGTTCGGCACGAACGACCTCACCCAGACCACCTGGGGCTTCAGCCGCGACGATGTCGAGGCGGCCTTCTTCTCGGCCTACCTCGAGAAGGGGGTGTTCGGGGTGTCGCCCTTTGAATCAATCGATAGCGAGGGCGTCGGCGAACTCGTGCGCATCGCGGTCGAGAAGGGTCGCGCCACCCGGCCCGACCTGCACTGCGGGGTATGCGGGGAGCACGGCGGAGACCCGGAATCGATCCACTTTTTCGAGGAGGTCGGCCTTGACTACGTCTCGTGCTCGCCGTTCCGGGTGCCGGTCGCCCGACTCGAGGCGGGCCGAGCGATCGTGGCGCGGCAGACGGCGAGCAGCGACACCCGCTGACACCCCGCTACCCCGCTGGACCACACCGACATCACCAGCCCCACTGGGCGCAGCGAGTGCGCCGACCTCGGACAAACGCACCCCGAATCCCGCCGAGTTGCCGTCTGGGGGCCAACTGGGGCGGATTCGGGGTGCATCTGGAGCAGGGGGAGTCGCCACGCCTGTGGACAACGTGGACCAAAGGCATCGGAACCTGCAGGGTGGGCGAATGCAGCGTCATGCTCAGGTTCTCGCGACGGTCCACGCGATCATCGACCTGGCCGGTCCCGGGGTGACGTCAACGAGAGAACTCATCGCCCTGGGGATCACCGACACGAGGATCGAGACCGCTGTCACCCGCGGGGAACTCTTGCGCCTGCGCCGCGGGTCGGTGCTCCCCACCTCGACATGGGCTGAAGCTGAACCCGCCGAGCGTCACCGACTCGCAGTTCATGCTGCGCTGATCGCTTACCCGACCGCCGTCGTCAGCCACACCTCGGCAGCACAGATCCTTGGCCTCCCGCTCGCCGACTGGAAGCCAAGGGTGATACCTCGCCAAAGCCCGCGACCTGATGGCAGTTCCGATGTCCGCGCCAGCGGACGAATCGGGAATTCCTCTGCACTGTTGGGGATTCCAACCGTGCACCTAACGATCCTAGGTCGCCGCCGTATCGGTGCGTGGCTGCGCATCCACGGGTCGCCTCTCCCGGCAGCGCACTGGACGACCATTGACGCTGTCCCGGTGACCGGCTACTCCCGGACCCTTGCGGACACGGCATCCATGCTCAACCCCGGGCCCGCTCTGGCGCTCGCAGATGCGGCTGTTCGCAAGATCGTGGGAATGATCGACCCCCGTGCAGATCAGCGTCACGCCGCGCAGGATGACCGTTATCGCGCCGCCGCCTACCGCGCGGTCAGTACCGTCCTCGATTCCTGCGCGCATCGAACCGGCGTCGACGCGGCACGTAGGGCACTAGCCCTCGTCGATCCGGCGTCGGAATCCGTCCTCGAATCCATCTCGCGCTGGCAGATGCACCGGCACCGAATCCCGATGCCGCAGTGCGGGATGCCGATCACCGGGGATGACGGGCGGACCTACTGGGCCGATTTCGTGTGGTGGAGTTTGAAGATCATCGGGGAAGCAGATGGTGCGCTGAAGTACGCCACCCGCGACGATCTCATCCGCGAGAAGGAGCGGCAAGAAGCGCTCGAACGCGCTGGCTGGTTGGTGATCCGCTGGAATTGGGCTGAGGCTGTCACCGATCCGAGCATCATGATTCGCCGAATAGAGCGTGCGATTGAGCGACGCCGGTTGTAAGCGCCGGTCTTGTGCGGAGGCCGAAAAGAGCCGCCGTCGGCGTTTTTCAGCCTCCAACGCAAGTGCTGTGTTGGGGTCATGTACGGGTTCGGTGAGGACCGCCGTGGTTGGCCGACTGACGTTCATTCCTGCGTCATCGTTGCGGCATGGCGATCATCGAGTTGCAGGAATCAGGGCAGTGCCACCCGGCAACTGCCCAAGGTTCGACGAGCCAGAACAGCACATCGGCTGAGCCGTCCAACGCGGTCATGCGACTGCGCCGGCCCACCCGCGCTCGAGCCGAGAGCAGTGACGTTACGGCCCTATGCCTCTTCGTCCTGGTCGTGACCCTCGGATTGTGGTGGCAGCACGGCGGCGTCACCGCGATCATGGATGGAGGGACCGACCGGCTCCGTGCGTTCGGTCAGCTCACCGGGCTCATCGCGGCACTGGCATCACTCGGGGCGATCATCCTCACGGCCCGGCCGGCCTTCCTCGAGCGTAGGTACGGGTTCGACCACTTGCTGGCCGCCCACCGCTGGTTCGGCATCACGACGGTCATCTTCGTGGTGGCGCACAGTGTCATTGGCACTCTGGCGTGGGCGGCACTCGCGCAGATGAGTGTCACCAGTGGGCTGGTCGACCTGCTTGCGAATGAGGCGTGGATGGTGGCGGCGCTTGTCTCGACCACGCTGTTCGTCATCATCGGACTTTCGTCGTATCGACGCATCAAGAACGCGCTCGCCTATGAGACCTGGTACTTCCTCCACCTCACCGGATACCTTGCCGTGCTTCTCGGCTTCGGTCACCAGCTCTCCCTCGGCTCTGACTTCCTCGTCGACCGGATCGCCCGCTGGTGGTGGATCGGTCTTGCGGTTGCAACGATCGTGATCGTCATCTGGTCGCGCATCGGCGTCATCGTGCGATCACTGAGTGGGCGCCTGTACGTCACTGCAGTTTCTCGCGAGGCCATTGGTATCGGCTCCATCCACGTCAACGGCCCCAGCCTTCGGCGGATGCGCATCGCAGGCGGGCAGTTCTTCATCGTTCGACCACTGGTCAAGGGACTCTGGTGGCAGGCGCACCCGTTCTCGGTCTCGGCGGCGCCGACCACCGCTGGCATCCGATTCACGATCAAGGAGCTCGGCGACGACACCCCCAACCTGCTCAACGTGAAGCCCGGAACGCGGGTCCTCCTCGAGGGGCCCTATGGGGTTTTCACAGCCGAGCAGGCGGCCGGCAGCCCGGTTGTGCTGATCGCGGGGGGTGTCGGGATCTCCCCGATCCGGGCGATCCTCGAGGATTGCAGTCCCGAGCAGCAGCCGATCCTCATCGTTCGACTGCACCACGAGGGAGACTTCGCCCATCGCGTCGAGATCGAGGATCTCATCAGGGCCAGGGGCGGCCAACTCCACCTCCTTGTGGGCCCACGCGAGTGGTTTGCGGCGCGGGATCCCTTCGCAGTCCAGAACCTGACGACCATGATCCCCGACATCGCAAACAGGCACGCCTTCATCTGCGGACCGGCGTCGCTGGAGTCCGCAGTCGTCAAAGGCCTGCGCAAGTCCGGCATGCAGTCGTCCAACATCCATCTCGAGCGATTCGGAGTCTGACCATGGGAACCCTCGCACGACGCCTCGCACCGGCCGCCGCTCTCGGTGGGCTCGCCATTGCCATCGTGGGCCTACTTGACCCGGCACTCGCGGCAAGCAGGTTGCCCGCTCGTGACGAAATGACGGCCATGGCCCCGACCGATAACGCCGCGCAGCAAGGTGGTGCGACCACCGCAACCTGCGACACGGCCGAGACTGTGACGGGCCCGATCGTCACGACGAGGTGGGGTCCAGTGCAGGTCGCCGCCACTATCGCAGGCAACACCTTGTGCGAGGCCCACGCAGTGGTGTGGCCGACCGGCGAACGGCAGTCGCGTCAGATCAGCACCTACGCGGTGCCCGAACTCGATGCCCAGGCCACCCGGCAAGGGGTCATACTCGACGGAGTCTCCGGCGCCACTTACACCACCGAGGGCTACCGCGAGTCCCTGCAGCAGTTGGTGGACTCGCTGTGAGCGCCAGCCTCGCGGGGATTCGCCCCCGTCACAAGATCGTCTTCGAGACGATGGGCACGATGGCAACACTGACCATCGCGTCGAATGTTGATGCCGACCAAGCGAGTCACGCCGCCCACGCATGCGAAGCCTCCCTCGCGGGCGATGACCATCGCTTCAGCCACTACGACGAGCGAAGTGAGATCATGCGCTGGATGAACGGCGCTCCGATCGGCGAAGCCGCGCGCAAGGATATTCACTTCGTCAGGGATCAGTGCGTCCTGCTTGAGATTGCATCCGAGGGCGTTTTCTCGACCATCGACCCAGCGACTGGGCGATTGGACACGGCGGGCTACGCGAAGGGGCACGCTATCGGCAAGGCCGTTCAGGCCGTGCGCTACACGGGAGTCCACGACTTCAATATCAACGTCGGGGGTGACACCTTCTGCAGCGGGCGTCCGGACTCCAAGCGCACTTGGAGCATCGGAGTCGCAGACCCGAGTCGAAAGCGGCGCGTCGTGGCCGTTCTTGAGGTGTGCGACGGTGCTGTCGCCACATCGGGCGCAGCCGAGCGCGGCTCGCACATCTGGAACCGCCGCCCGTCATCGAGCCTGCTCTCCTTCACCGTCACCGGACCAGACATCGCGACGGCCGATGCCTACGCAACCATCGGTTTCGCGATGGGGGAGTCGGGGATCGACTGGGTTGGCCAGCATGAGGGCTACTCGTCCCTCGCAATTCGGGGTGACGGCGTGGTCGTCAGCGATGCGCTGGGGCTCCTCGCCGGTTGAGAACGCCTCCCGCGTTGGCCGCCACCACTAGGGTCTGACGAGTGGGCATGACACCGGGCTACGGCACCGATGACGCAGCACGCTTCGTTACCGAGCCGGTCAAGGAGACTGTTCGGAGTCCGTTTGCTCGCGACCGCGCTCGGGTCCTGCATTCGGTCGGCCTGCGACGGCTCGCGGCGAAGACCCAGGTGATGCTCGCAGGGGTGGCAGACTTTCCCCGGACCCGGCTCACCCACACCCTTGAGGTCGCGCAGATCGCCCGCGAGCTCGGCGATGCTCTCGGCTGCGACCCTGACGTCGTCGAGGTGGCCGGCCTCGCGCATGACCTTGGTCATCCGCCCTTCGGTCACAACGGGGAGGAAGAGCTTGATCGCCTGGCTCGGGGAGTCGGCGGTTTCGAGGGCAATGCACAGACCCTTCGTGTGCTCTCAAGGCTCGAGGCGAAGGTCACCGACGAGGCGGGCGCGAGCGCCGGGCTGAACCTCACGCGGGCATCGCTCGATGCATCCTGCAAGTACCCGTGGCCGCGCAAGCCCGGACTCACGAAATTTGGCTACTACGCTGACGACGCAGGGGTGTTCGACTGGCTGCGCAAAGGCGCACCCAGCGAGCGCACCTGTCTCGAGGAACAGGTCATGGACTGGTCCGATGACGTCGCCTACTCGGTTCACGACGCCGAGGACGCTGTCCATTCCGGCCTTCTCGACCTCGCGGAGTTCCGGTCGCAGGCGGTGCAGGAGGAACTCATCGCGATCGCGCGCGAACGGTATGCAGCCGACCGCGACGTCCATGCGCTGAGCGAGGCGATGGGACGTCTCACCAACCTCGAGTACTGGCCGGGTCACTTCGATGGCTCGATGTCCTCGCTCGTCGCACTCAAGACACTCACGAGCTACCTCATCGGCCGATTCTGCGTGAGCGCGCAGATAGCGACCCAGATCGAGTACGGCGCCGAACCGCTCACCCGCTACGCCGCGAGCCTAGTCGTGCCGGATGAGGTTCGCGATGAGGTGTCGGTGATGAAGGCCGTCGCGGTGAAGTACGTGATGAACCGGCCGGGAGCTGACGGGGAGTACTCCCGTCAGCGGGAGCTCATCGCCGAACTCGTGCACGGGCTCACCCTTGACGAGGGCCGGTCGCTCGAACCCTGGCTCAAGCCGACGTACGATGCGGCCTCGAGTGATTCGGAACGCTTTCGGGTCATCATCGACCAGGTGGCGAGCCTCACCGACGTCAGCATTGTCAGTTGGCATCGCCGCATCGTCAGGTGAGCGCCCCGATGATGGTGACAAGCGTGTCGATCTCGTCATGGGTGTTGTAGGCGCGGCGACGGAGCCGTACACGGCATCGATGCGGTCCTGGGCGCGAGCGTGGGCCTCATGACCGCCGATCGATTCCTCGAGGCGCAGGTGGTCGACCTGCGCCTCGAGTGACAATCGTGGGCGGAAGGGCCGAGTCCGCGTTGTTCAGGTGGGTGACGCTTTCGCATCCGGGGTCTCGGCCCGGAGTCGCTCCAGATCAAGGGCGGGGGAGCGGGATCCGTTATGGAGACATCCAACCGCACGTACACTCGCGAACATGGCTGGCCGGATCCGCGACGACGATATTGCCGTCGTGCGCGAGCGTGCCCGCATCGATGAGGTCGTGCGCGAATACGTCACCTTGAAGTCCGCCGGCGGCGGTTCACTCAAGGGCCTGTGCCCGTTCCACGACGAGCGCAGCCCCAGCTTCCACGTCACCCCGAGCCGCGGCATGTGGTACTGCTTCGGCTGCGGCGAGGGCGGCGACGTCCTGAATTTCGTCCAAAAAATCGACCACCTCACGTTCGCTGAGTCGGTTGAGAAGCTCGCGGCCAAGACCGGAGTTGAACTGCGCTACGTCGATGGTGGGGCGGCGATCAACAAGCAGCAGGGTCAACGCACCAGGCTCGTCGAGGCCCACAAGCTCGCGGCCGCCTACTATGTCGAGCAGTTGAGCTCCCCGGAGGCTGCGCAGGGTCGCGCATTTCTCACCCAACGAGGGTTCGAGCCCGACGTCGTGAAGGTCTTCGGGGTTGGCTTCGCCCCGAAATCATGGGACGCCCTGACGAAGCATCTGCGCAGCAAGGGTTTCACCGATGTTGAGCTCATGGCCGGTGGACTGGTGAGCCAGGGTAACCGCGGTATCTACGACCGGTTCAGGGGCAGGCTCGTGTGGCCGATTCGCGATCTCGGCGGCGACGTCGTCGGGTTCGGCGCCCGCAAACTCTTCGATGATGACGACGGCCCCAAGTACCTCAACACACCTGAGACCCCGCTCTACAAGAAGAGTCAGGTGCTGTACGGCATCGACCTCGCGCGCAAGGAGATCTCCAAGCAGCAGCGCGGCGTGATTGTCGAGGGCTATACCGATGTCATGGCCTGCCATGTCGCCGGAGTCACGACTGCCGTCGCAACGTGCGGCACGTCATTCGGTACCGACCACATCAAGGTTTTGCGCAGGCTCCTCATGGATGACGACCAGATGCGCGGGGAGGTCATCTTCACCTTCGACGGCGATGCGGCCGGCCAGAAGGCGGCGCTGCGGGCCTTCGACGAGGACCAGCGGTTCGTGACCCAGACCTTTGTTGCTGTTGAACCGACCGGCCTAGATCCGTGCGATCTGCGACTCCAGCGCGGAGACGAGGCGGTGCAGGCCCTCGTCGAGCGCAGGGTGCCGCTCTTCCAGTTTGCGATCAAGTCGATGCTTGTGGGCTACGACCTCGACAACGCGGAGGGGCGGATCAGCGCCCTCAGGGAGGCCGCCCCCGTCGTCGCTCGCATCAAGGATGCGGCGCTCAAGCCGGAGTACACCAGGCTCCTCGCTGGCTGGCTTGGTTTGGACGTTGAGACCGTTCGTACGGCGGTCGGACGAAAGCCAGCGGCTGACGTCCACGCAGGAGACCCTCGCCCGGCCGCTCACGGGCCCGGGTCCCGGCGTGATCCCGGCCTGATCATCGAGCGGGAGGCACTCAAGTGCGCACTGCAGCAGCCCGAGGCCGTATCTGACTGGTACGCGAGCGTCGAGGAGTCGGCATTCACCCATCCGAGCGCACTGCAGGTGCACGCGGCGATTGTCGCGGCCGGACTGCCGAGTCCGGAGCATGAGGGACTCACGTGGATCGACCTCGTGCTCGAGCACTGCGAGGACGACGAGGTTCGCCGCCTCGTTAGGGAACTCGCTGTCGACCCCCTGCCGGCCGAATTCGGACAGGACGTCCGATACGCGAATGGCGTCATCGCCCGTCTCCTCGAACTTGATGCCTCACGAAGGGTTGACGAGGTGAAGGGCCGCTTGCAGCGAGCCGATCCGGTCGAGGAGGCGCAGGAGCACGCACGCCTGTTCACCGAACTGCTCGCACTGGAGGACTATCGTCGGTCACTCCGGCAGGATTCCGTCGAGCGGGCATAGGGCAAGTGATCGGAGGGGCACGCATGTTCGAACGACTCGGGACTCCCAGGGGTCTGAAGTCGCGACTGGGCGTGCTGCCCGGTGAGAGGGTCGTCGCGTGGGGCTCGGGGCTGCGCACCAGCGGCATCGAAGTCGCGTACGTGGTCGCCACGAATCGTGCAGTGCACCTCGAGTTGTCGGTCGAGCGCATACCGTGGGACCGGATCGGCAAGGCGCAGTGGGATGAGCCGATGCTCGAACTCGTGGTTCTCGATGGCGCGGGTCAGCCGAACCGGCTGGTCAGCGTGCGTCTGGACCAAGCGAACGGCGTCCCGGCAGCTGTCCACGCACAGGTCATGCAAAGCATCATCGCCTCGGAGCGACTCGATCTCGGTGGAGGTGCGGGAGCCGTCGCCGTCGCTCGCCGCAACCTCGACACCGACAGCATCTGGTGGTCCGTCGTGTTCGACAGCGGGCTCAATCATGGCGACCTTGGCCTACGCTCGCGCGCCGACGAGGCCCTCGCCGCCCTTCGGGAGTCCCTGGGTGTGTGACCGAATCCGGGATTGATATTGTTCTCATGCGCGAGTTCGCGCACTGCCATAGTCCCCCATAGCTCAATTGGCAGAGCATTCGACTGTTAATCGAAGGGTTTCTGGTTCGAGTCCAGATGGGGGAGCCAAAAGCCGCTGAGAATGCTCACAGACGCCGCCCGAGACTGCTTTCCGGTCACCTGGGCGTAGATCGTCGCCGTCACCATCGCGTCCTTGTGGTCCAGACGCTCCGCGACGACATGCAGCGGAACGCCGGCCTCCGGCAGCCACGTCGCATGCGTGTGACGCAAGCCGTGCGGTGTCAGATAGGAGACGCCAGCAGCCGCGCATATCTTCTTCGACTAGGCGTAAATGGGTCCGGAAGGGTTCAGGCCGCCGCCGTTCCTGTTCGTGAACAACAGCCCGGAGTCATGCCACGTGCGCGCCGCGGCAGGTCCTTCGAAATAGCGTCGAGATTCACATTCCTATCCGCGCATGCGCGGCGGCGGTGCGGGCTGCGGATCAACGTCTGGTGACCAGCGCATCTGTCGTGCCGACGGCGCCCATCAACGACCGAAGGCTCAGTCTGCTTCGGCCTCGGCCCACAGGCGCCGTTGATTCTCCTGGGACATGGTGTCGAGGTAGTGAGCGAAATTCCCACGTTTCTCGAAACCCGTTCGCGTGAGCACAGGGCCGGGGGCAGGGGGAGGCGGCAGCGGGCCCTTATCGATCGCCGGTTTAGCGATCACTGGCTCGGGCTCTGCCTGCTCGGGCTCTGCCTGGTCTTCCTGTCCCACGAACGATCCCGTCCTAGGCATGGCGTCATACATGGCATGAGCATCCGAATCGTCATCGTTGCCCGAAGACATCTCGGGGGTCTCCTCCTTGAAGGTCTTCACGGATGCCGCGCCCCAGGTTCGAGGCGAGGCAGCCCCGGGTGGCATGTGGAACGCACCCATGAAGCGAGGGGCGCTTTGGGGAGTCGGGGGGTCCTGTGGGATGAAGTCATCCAAATTGTCTTTCTGTCCCGCATACGGATCGGACCGGCCGCCGCCCCTGACCGCAAAACTTTTCCGAACCCATGGATCGCTCCGTGCTTCGTCATTACCTGCGAGTCCAGGGTGCGGGGAGTTCCAAAAGGATGGCCCGCGAGCAGGTTGCGGGACTGCTTGCGGTGCAGAGCGCCGCGAAGAACCGCCGAACATCGAGCGAAGCCCGGACCATGCGCGCTTCAATCCCGCCCCGATGCGTGAGAAGAACCCCGGTCTTCGAGGATTCCCGGGTCGCTGCGCGGCAGGGGCACCGAGAGCGAGTGGAGCCATCTGCAGCGACGGCGCTCTGCGTTGCGAGGGGGCCAATTGTGCCGGATCTGGGAGGCGCGCGGGGCCCCCATCACCACTCGCGGCATCCCCTAGCTCCGCATAGGGGTCCTGCTCAGGAAGGCTCTTGAGGAAGTCATCATCCCGTCCTGGCGCACCGGCGCGAAAGGACGCCCGCTCGTCGAACTGCGGATAGTGCCCGGACATGACGGAATGCTACCTCGCGGCTCCCTTCTGACGGTCGATTCAAGCGCCGCCCAGCAAGTCTGCACGTGGTCCTCCTTGACGATCTGATCAAGGTTGCGCGCTGCGGACCTCACGTGGCGGGCAGGTGCTCCGCGACGGGGATGGTGACGACGTCATAAGGCAGCCCCAAGGCCTCGGGGGCGAGGAGGGGCAGCATTGCGATGCCGACGCCGAGAGCGATGCTCACGTGCAGGTCGGCCGGCGAGCTCGCCGGTCTGAACGGCAATTGCGCTTCATCCCACCTCATGAACGGCCGACCCAGGGCAGTTCTGTCATGGCAATCATCGAAAGATGCGTACGCCGCACACATGGCAAATATGCGCCAGGGACTTTAGTGCGGCAAGGCATACCTAAAGGGGGCCCTGCCATCCATCCGGATCTTTCCGTGGTCATGCCCGCGTTCAATGAACACAAGACGATCGCTCAATCAATCAGCAGAGTCCTTGCCGAACCCTTCGTCCGCGAGATCATTGTCGTCGATGACGGCTCCACAGACTCAACCCTTGAGTGCGTCCGCGCTCTCGATGACCCCAGAATTCGGGTCATCGAGCACCGAGTGAACAGGGGCAAGGGCGCTGCCCTTCGCACTGGCTTCGCGCAGGCGCTCGGACCGTACGTGGCCGTGCATGATGCCGACCTCGAATATGATCCGGCCGATCTGCTGAGCCTGCTTGGACCCCTGCGTGACGGCCGGGCTGATGTCGTTTTCGGCTCGCGCTTCATTGGGTCGTCCGAGCATCGCGTCCTGTATTTCTGGCACAGCGTCGGCAACCGCTTCCTCACGTTGCTGTCGAACATGGCGACGAATATCAACCTCACGGATATGGAGACCTGCTACAAGGTCTTTCGCGTCGAGGTGATTCAGGGGCTCGATCTCAAGGAGGACCGCTTCGGTTTCGAGCCCGAGGTGACCGCGAAGGTGGCGGCGAAGGGATACCGCATCTACGAGGTGGGAATCTCCTATTCGGGGCGCACCTACGCCGAGGGCAAGAAGATCAACTGGCGAGACGGGGTCCGGGCGGTCTACTTGATCGGCAAGTACTCAATCGTGGCCAGGCGACACACCAGGACAGCGGACGGCGCATGAGCCCGGCTATTGCTGTCATCGTGACCTGGATCCTCATGACCGGATGGACGATGCTGCTCGGCAGTTGGGCCGGGGTGCTGGCCGGCCGGTCGGTCGGCCTGTTTGCGGGGCTCCGCACCTCGATGTGGGCGGGCCTGGCAGTGCTCATAGCGATGGTCGTCGGGGCGAACTTCTTCATGCCGCTCATGGGCACGTCGGCGATCCTCATCGCCCTTGCGGTCACGGTGATTGCAGGCGCCGGCGGAGCCTGGGCCTGGGCGCGAGGGCGCCTTTTGCCGCGCGTTGACGTCGGCGACCGCGTTCGGCGTTCGTGGGTGCTCGTGCCGATCATCGCCATGGCTCTGATGCTCGCGCTGTTCGCCCATTGGTTTGCGGGGCCGCCCACGAACTACGACAGCGGCCTGTACCACCTGAATGCGATCCAATTCGCGGCGGAATACCGGACGATCCCCGGCCTCGCGAACTTGCAGGACCGGCTCGGCACCAACATCAGCAGCCTCAACCTCGCCGCCTTCATGGGCAACTCCGCCTGGGGGATCGAGGCATTTCGACTGCTCACCGGCTTCTTCGCCTTCGTCTTTGCCACTGACACGGCGCTGCGCCTGCTCGACCGGAGAACCGCGGGCCTGCGCTCGCCCGGTCTCACGATCATGCTGCTGGCGACGATGCTCGCCTGGCCATTCCTCCTGACCTCGCCGAACCTTTGGTTGACGAGCCCGACCCCTGACACGGTCGCCTTACTCTTGACGATCGTGGCGGGCGCCTACCTCGTCGATGCATTCTCGCCCGGTGATGGTCGAACAGTCTGGGCCGCACTGGCGTTGGTGACCGCCGCGATCACGGCGACTGTGCGAACGCAACTTTGGGTTCTCGTGTTCCTGACCGCGGCGGCACTGCTTGCTCGGTGGTGGATCGACCGACGAGCCGGCCGCGAGGCACGCGGCCGGATCCAGCCGCTCACCTGGGCGGCCGGAGTTGTCGCGTCCGTGCTTTTTGTCGTGATGATGGTTCGCGATGCGCTGCTGAGCGGATGGCTGCTCTTCCCCGCGTCGCTCCTGGCCCTGCCGGTCGGTTGGCGTGTGCCCGACACGACGGACACTCGCTTGTGGATGCTCTCGTGGGCCCGGGAGCCAACGGGCGATCCGGCGAAGGTACTCGCGGACTGGGCCTGGTTTCGGCCGTGGCTCGGCAGGGCGCTGGACGACTGGGCGGTGCGGGGTGCCCTCGGGATGCTCGCGCTTTTCGTGGTGGTCGTGCTCGTCTCGCGCATGTCGGACGACAGCGAGGCGCCATCGACTGATTCGCGCTGCCTTGGCCTCCCCTCCCGCCTGGCATGGCTGCTCGTGCTCGTGCCCGCAGTGGGGACGGTCATCGTGTGGTTCTGGGCTGCGCCCGACCCGAGGTTCGCCTGGGGCGCGATCGTGCTGCTGGGGCTGGTCCCCGTCTCCTTGGCTCTGTTCACGTTGGCGAGTCGACTGCAGGGCGGCTCGTTCGCGGATCTTGTCCCGGCGATCGTCGCCGGTTTCATGTGCGCGGCCATCGTGCCGCCTGCGGTCGCTGGAATCGTCCAGATCAAGGGGTTTATCGAGGACGGGTACGAGGTGCGGACCGTGTCGTTCGGGCCGATCGACGTGACCGGGGCGGTGATCCCGGTGACGACGCCGGACGTCTACGAATTCCGACTCGACGGCGGTCGCACGGTTGTGGTGCCGCGGGATTCAGACCAGTGCTGGATGTCGTTTCCGCTCTGCCGGCCGTACCCCGACCCTACCCTGCAGTTCATGGGCCCCGACCTCGTCGATGGGCTGTCGAGTTCGAGGCTGAATGCACTGTTGCATTGACGGATCGTCGCGAGACGGCGAGGGTGGTGGTGTGAAGCGCAATTGCCGTTCCGGTCCGCCTAGGCAGGGTCCTTCGGGGTTCGCCGGATTTCGGTTTCCACCTGACGTGCTCCTGCTGGGGGTCCGTTGGTATCTACGCTGGGGACGTTCACTGGTGCTTGTTTCGGAGTAGCACTCTGGTGACCGGACTACAACTGAGCCGAGGGAATCTATTCCCTTTTCCTGACCCCAGATACCGTGACGTGCTTTCGAATTGGGGGAGCAAGGAGTCCAACGGCGACCGGTCAACGTAGTTCCCGGTGACGAACCCCTTGCTCTGTGCGCCCGCTCAGGTACGGTGGCGCGAATAGGCGCGACACGAATTGTTGCATGTTTGCAATAGGTTCGGCGTGTTGTGTAGCGATTCCTAGTGTCGGCCGCTATGTGCCGTTTACGCGGCGTCATAGCAACCGTGATGGTGGGATGCAGCGTTATCTTGGCGCCTCCGGCATTTGCGCGTGACGCAACCCCTGATGCTGTGCGTCGTGGTGACTTGACGATCGGCCTGCACGTGCCGTGGGCAGTCGGTGGGCCTCGAATCGAGCGAACTGGTCTGCTCAACGATTTCCCCGGTGAATGGCCGGATATCCCGATGGCCTCGGTTCGCCTATGGGATACCCGCACCGCCTGGCTTCATGTGGAGCCAGCCCAGGATCAATGGGTCTTCGAGATGCTCGATGCCAATATCGACAAGGCGATCAGCCACGGGGTAACTGACATCACCCTCGTACTGTGGGGCACTCCGGGTTGGGCTGCCGAGTCATTGAGTGCAGACGATGCACCGTGGCTGGGCCCAGGGTCAGCGGCCCCACCGCGCGACAACGCGGATTGGGTCGACTACGTGCGAACTGTGGTCAGTCGGTATCGCGGTCGCATCACTGCCTATGAGATCGGTAACGAGCCCAATCTGAGTTGGTTCTGGCGCGGGGATCCAGCGCGTCTTGCGGAATTGGTCGATGTGGCCGCCCGGGTGATTCATGAGGTGGATCCGGCGGCTGCGGTCATCGCACCTGGGCCGATGATGATGGGTCCAAATGTCGGATCAGTAGCAAGGCGATTGTGGCGGGCGCTAGCTGAGCGGCAGGCACCGATTGATGCGGTCGCCTTCCACTGGTACCCACCCGCCGGCACCGACCCGCAGCAGCTTGTTCGGGTGAGCACAGCAGTCCGTCAGGCGACCTCAGCCGCGGGGCTGAGGTGCGAGTCGCTGTGGTTGACCGAGGTCAACCTGGTGCAGGGCAGGTCGCGGTGGGACAAGACGGCCGACTGGCAGGTGCGTCAAGTCAACCGAGCCGCTGCGCAGACGGGGCTTGACCGTCTTTACTGGTACGCATGGACCAACCTCGGTCCGCCGCAGTTACTTGACTTCTCCCCGGGTTCGGGGGCAGCAATTGGTCTTGCGGCGGCGAATCGCCCGCGACAGTCTCGAGGTGCCCAGAGATCGGTGCCTCAACGTGTTGACGTGAGGTAGCGCGTCTGCGGATGATCCGCGCTCACATCGACGGACAGCGCCTCATCATTGACGCTTGCGAACGCTCAACTTGAACACGAATTTCGCGGGGCTCCCGATCGCTGCGTCGCGAGAGCCGGTCATCGTTCCGACTCCGGTGGCGCGTGAGTAGTCGTTCGTCCCGCCGATCACCGATAGCGAGGACGCGAACCGCGCGGCGATCCCATCGGTTGCCTTGTCTTCGGCAAGGGAATTGCCATTCGTGGTGAAGGCGAGCTTCGTGCCGTCGGCGCGGGTGATGGTGATATACCCGCCGAAGGGTCCTGATCCATTCACGTAGTCCACATCGCCGAGGAAGACGATGCTCGCGGTCTGGTTACCCCACATCGTCGTGCCGGTGAAATGGTTCCAGCCGTAGGTGTGGCCGCCGGGGAGGGTCTGGAGATTCGTCTCGATGCTTGTCATCGTTGTGGTGAAGGTAAGGGACGTCACTGACGGTGCGGCGCTTGCTGTGCCGATCAGCGCTGTACTGGAGATCCCGACGGAGACGATGAGGGCGGTGATGAGACGCATACGGCGCACGTTGACTCCTTTGTCGGGTGTGAACTGACAGGTTCGGCTCACATGCATGCAAGCCTCTCACATGTGACGACCCATGTTCTTCGACCGGGATCCGCGGGGAACTGAGTCGTGCTGCCATTCCTCATAACGCGCATCCCCCGATTACCTACGGTAAAGATATTTAACGTAGCCGTGTCGTCATGGCGACTCGCCCGCACCGTGGCCGAATGTGGCCAGCTCGGGGTGGTCTCCGGGACAGCGCTTGATCTCGTGCTGGCCCGCCGCCTTCAGAACGGAGATGAGGGCGGTCACGTCCGTCGCGCCCTTCACCACTTCCCTGACCAAGACTTAGTGGACCGGGCGCTCGGCCGCTACTTTCTCGATGGCGGTCGCGCCGAGGGGGAGTCGTATGCGCCAATCCTGAAGATGACGCTCACGCCGAACCGGTCGTCGCAGGAACTGCTCATCCTCGGTGGCTTCGTCGAGACCTGGCTGGCGAAGGAGGGACACGATGGGCCTATTGGCATCAACTGTCTGGAGAAGATCCAACTCTCAACGCCGGGGACTCTTTATGGTGCCATGCTCGCAGGCGTTGAGGTCGTGCTCATGGGAGCCGGCGTCCCGCGCGACAGCAGTTACTCGATGACCGGGGTGACCTCGTGTTCGGCCCCCGTGACGAGCCAGACCTCCAAAAGATCGCCAAGGCCGGACTGCCCTACTGGATAGCGGGAGGCTCCGGCACGCCAGAGATGCTTGCCGGAGCGCGCCAAGCCGGTGCACGTGGGATCCAAGTTGGCACAGTGATCGCGCTCAACTCGGACTCCGGCATGGATCCCGATATCCGCGCGCAACTGCTCGACGGCCTTACGCGCGGTGACGTTGTCGTGCACATGGACTCGGTTGCGTCACCAACCGGCTTCCCGTTCAAGGTCGTCGACGTCTCGGGCACGATGTCCGACGCCGCCAACTATCAGTCTCGCGAACGCTTGTGCGACCTCGGCTACCTCCTCACACCCCTCGCCATGGTTGATGGAACGGTCGGTTACCGGTGCGCTGGCGAGCCGGTGCACATGTACCTGCGTAAGGGCGGTAACGAAGATGACACGGTCGGTCGCAAGTGTCTATGCAATGGCCTTGCGGCAGCCGTCGGCCTTGGGCAGCAACGGCGAACCGGTTATCGAGAACTGCCAGTCGTGACCCTCGGCTCGGACCTTCAGGGACCGCAACGCATGTTTGAGCTTCGACCCGGGGGCTGGACGGCCGCTGAGGCGATTGCGTGGATGCTCAGTCAGTCGTCAGCGGTGTCTGCCGGCGCGGCATTTGCTGACTCATCAATGCGGTGACGCGCGATGTCAGCGCGGCATCATCGACATCGGGGGCGATGATCTCGAGGTGCTTCGTGCGCGAGGTCTGCCCGCTGACGATGCTGATGTGACGCGCCTTGACTCCGAGTGAATCCGCCAGAGCGTTGATGACGGCTTCATTTGCCTTGCCATCGACCGGCTGAGCATGAACGGCGACGACAAGCGATGGTGGAGCGCCGTGCGAGCCACCGACCGCCGAGCGTGACGC
>CAMCSO010000041.1 GCA_945877545.1 Bifidobacterium breve
CCAATGCTATGTCGTGGCTCCAGAGCTGGGCCGGACCTGCGTCTGCATCACCCATCACGGCGCAACTAAGGTGGTCGGATGCGCGGATTGCTCGTCGTGAACCCTCACGCCACCACGACCTCGCCCCGAGTGACCGACGTCCTTGTCCAGGCCCTCTCCCGCGAACTCGATCTCGAGGTCACCGTCACCACCCATAAGGGCCACGGAATCGAGATCGGCGAGCGCGCACGCATCGAAGGCCTCGACATCGTCGTGACCCTCGGCGGTGACGGAATCATCCACGAGGTGGTCAATGGTCTGCTCGCCGGCGGCGTTCGCGAGGGGCTCCCCCGGCTCGCAACCGTACCCGGTGGCAGCGGCAACGTCTTTGCACGCGCCCTCGGCCTGCCGGCTGACCCCGTCGAGGCCACCGGTCACCTGCTTGACGCGGTACGCAACGGCAATACCCGTCGCATCGGCCTTGGACGCGCGGCCGACCGCTGGTTCATCACGAGCGCCGGCATTGGCCTTGACGCAGAGGTCATCGATGCCATGGAGAAGCAGCGCCGGGCCGGCCATACGGCGACCCCGGTCCGCTACCTCGCAACGGTGATCCGGCACACCTTTTGGGTTACCGATCGACGTAATCCCCGCCTGTCACTACGCCGCCCTGGCCGACTCACAGTTGACGGCGTGTTCCACGTGATCGTCCAGAACACCAAGCCGTGGACCTACTTCGGCACCTGGCCCATCGAGCCATGCCCGGACGCCTCCTTTGATACCGGTCTCGATGTGTTCGCACTCCGCAGCCTTGATACGACGAACACGCTGCGGGCCGCCCGGCGCATGATCATGCACGCGAAGGCAGGGTCCACCCCGAACTCCATCGTGGTCTGGCATGACGTTGATACGTTCACGGTGACGATGTCGGTCCCGAAGGGCCTGCAGATTGACGGCGAAAGCATCGGGCTCGTCACCGAGGTGCACTTCGAGTCCGTGCCCGACGCCCTCGAGGTGTTCGTCTAGCCGACAATCCCACGAAGGCCACCGACCGCGATTTGTAATCAAATTGTGATCTATCCAACAGTCAGATTCGTGAGAGATTTCGGTTTGCACTTGTGGCAGAGGCAAACGTCTGCGAATCTATACATGCCCGTTGCTTAACGGGTCGATTTTCTTCCTCCGTGCAGCGTGTGGCGATCCCACGCTCTGCACACCTGATGAATCGGCCTCGTGAAAGCAATCACGAGCACCGCAAGACCTGCGGTGCGTTCCCCAATGGAGTTGAGACGCATGGACTGGCGCCACGAGGCGGCCTGCCGTGACGAGGATCCGGAGCTGTTCTTCCCGATCGGCAACACCGGCCCCGCACTGGTTCAGATTGAAGAGGCGAAGGCTGTCTGCCGTCGCTGCAGCGTCGTTGACGAATGTCTGCGCTGGGCTCTGGAATCTGGTCAGGATGCCGGAGTATGGGGTGGACTGAGCGAGGATGAGCGACGAGCCCTGAAGCGTCGCAACGCTCGGCTGAGGGCTCGCAGCAACGCCTAGTCCCCTTCACTTATCCTCGTCCCTCACACTACTGTCAAAGGCACGGTAAGCGTCGCGTACGTCCCCCCATCATCTCCTCGGCGCAGTTTCATCTCGCCCCTGAGATCACCGGTGATGAGGGACTCAACAATCTGCAGGCCTAAGCCCGCAGACGCGACGTCAAGGTCGTGGGGAATGCCGACCCCGTCGTCGGTGAGCATGACGGCGATTCGATCGGGTGAACAGTCGATCACGAGGTTGATCTCCGTCGCGTGAGCGTGTTCGACTGCATTGTGGAGCAACTCAGCGATACACATCGCCAGCGGCGTGGCTATGCCGCTAGGTAATGATGCGTTGCTCCCCGAGCGCACAATGCGCGGCGGCGGCTCGCTGCCCGAATAAGCGGGACCAAGATCGCGGACGAGACCAATGATGCGGTCGAGGATTTCGTCGAACGCAACGACGTCGCTCGTGTGCTGCGAGAGCGCGTCATGCACTACGGCAATTGCCGCAACCCGCAACTGAGCCTCCGCCAGCGCCCCGCGCGTCTCATCACTGACAGCGCGACGCCCCTGAAGTCGCAGCAGCGCCGCGACCGTCTGCAAATTGTTTTTCACCCGATGGTGGATCTCTCGAATGGTGGCGTCCTTCGACACGAGCGCGCGCTCTCGACGCCTGATCTCAGTAACGTCACGCAGGAGAAGCAGGCCCCCGACATCGACTCCCTCACGACGCAGCGGAATGCCCTGCACGAGCACCGTTGCAGCGCCGTTCTCAAGATCGGTGCATCCGGCCGCACGCCGGCTCGTGATGAGGGACAAGGACTCATCCATCTGGCCGGGCCGGTGGGAAAGGCGGGCGATGAGCGCATGGATTTCGGTGCCGACGATGTCGGTCACCACACCCAATCGCCGCAGCGCACTCACCCCGTTCGGGCTCGCGTACGACACTAGGCCGGCGCTGTCGACACGCAGCAGTCCGTCGCCTACGCGCGGTGAGTCAATGGCCTCGTCAATCATCGAATCCGCAGGGAACACCCCCTCGACGAGCATCGCGAGCAGGTCGTCAGCAATCCCGGTGTATATCTGCTCAAGTTGGCCCGCCACCCTTGGCTGCGCCGAGGAATGGCGAGCGACAACTCCGATGACCCGCCCCTCGAAATGGATCGGGTATGCCGTCCCATAGTGCCTGCCGAAGGCAAGCGCTGCGTCAAGATCGGGGTACCTGCCCCGAGGTGCGAACGTGGCAACGATGTCATCGGGGACATTCGTCGGCGCGGTGGTCGGCCGGACCAGGGCCCCGGCCACGAGCCCGCCGTCATTCCAGGTTGGCAGCCACAGGACGAGGTCGCTCATCGCGAGGTCAGCGACAAGTGCCCATTCGCTCGTCACCGCGAGAATTCGGTTCTGGTCGGCCTCAGTGAGGTCGGTTCGCTCCGACACCAACTTCGTCAGGATTGCCACATAATGATCCTAGGGTCGCAATCCTCGGCTCCTGCAACGAATTGCCGATATCTATCGCTACATGATGATCGCGATAATGTCACCCTCGCGCACGACGTCGCCGACCGCGACGCTGATCTCGCTGATAGTGCCGTCCTGCTCTGCGAGCACGGGGATTTCCATCTTCATCGACTCCAAGATTACGAGCGTGTCACCGACCACCACCGAGTCGCCCTTGGCCATGATGATGGAATGGACGGAGGCAACCATCTCGGCACGGATCGTTTGGGCCATTTGGTTCTCCGATGCTCGTTGTATTCGCATTCTTCCACGCGGGGCGCGGACTAGTCGTAGCGGTAGGTGATCGAGACCTGCTGGATCTGTGCCATGATCCGGGAGCGCACCTGATCAGGGACCTGCTCCGCTAGGCAGGCATCGCGTAGTCGGGCCTTGAATCGCCGCTCGACCGTATAGGACTCAACACAAGGCGGGCATTCGCCGAGATGGGTCGTCACCTCGATTCGATGCACCTCATCGATCTCATCGTCGATATAGACGTAGAGGAGGGAGAGCACCTCGGTGCACGGTGTCGCGTGGGGGTTGCCGCAGCTCATCGGGCCTCACTCCCATCAGAATCATCTGACCCGCTCCCCGTCACCACGTCATCATGCGACGGTGCCGCGAGGAACCCCCGCTCGATTGCGTAGTCGGTGAGGCTCTCCCGCAAGAGTTTGCGACCGCGGTGGAGCCGCGACATGACCGTTCCGGCTGGGGTGCCCATGATCTCGGCGATCTCCTTGTAGGCGAAGCCCTCGACATCGGCCAGATACACCGCAAGGCGGAAGTCCTCAGGAATTGCTGCGAGTGCCTCGACCACATCGCTATCCGCAAGCCGATCCAGCGCCTCAGTCTCAGCGGAACGAAGGCCACGCGGGGTGTGGGATTCAGCCTCGTGGAGTTGACCATCGGTGAGCTCATCGGTGGTCGTCTGGTAAGGCTGACGCTGCTTCTTGCGATAGATGTTGATGTAGGTGTTCGTGAGGATCCGGAACAGCCACGCCTTCAGATTCGTGCCCTCGGTGAATGAGGTGAAGGCTGCGAATGCCTTGAGGTAGGTCTCCTGAACGAGATCCTCGGCATCAGTCGGATTCCTTGTCATCCGCATGGCCGCCCCGTACAACTGGTCCATGTATGGCATGGCGTCACGCTCGAAACGTTCGGCCAACTCCTGCGCCTGCTCAGTCTTGGTCATCACGACAGAGCCTAGCCCCGCAACCGCCACGTCATCGAAGTCCAACGTGGCGAGACCTGCCGGGATGTCTGACTCAAGGGTAGATCTCACCGTCTCCATCACATTCGCGCCAACACCCTGCCAGCGACTGGCATTCCCCCCTCATGGTTACCCGTTGGGAATCAGATCCTCCGCTGCCAGCGGGGTGATGAGGTTCGGCGAGTTATTCCGGACGCTGTTCACGGCGACCGATACCGGGTAGGCCTCAAGACCGGGCCCGGCCGAGGGTCGAAGGAGTTCCGATGCCCGCGGGCCCGTCCCTGGATCGAGCCAGGCCGCCCAATCCTCTCGGGGGATGGTCATGGGCATCCGCTCATGGATGCGACCGACCTCGTCGGACGCATCGGTCGTGAGGATGGTGCAGGTCAGTCGCCAGCCGAGCGGGTCTGTGTCTTCCCGGCTGGGGTCGCGCCACCACTCGTAGAGTCCGGCCATCGCCAGGGACGTTCCATCTGCAGGGCGGATAAAGAATGGCTGCTTGACCGGCTTGCCCGCCTTCCCGGCCGGTGCCTCCTTGGCTTCGGGTGAAGCTGGCACGTACCACTCAAAGTAGCCATCAGCCGGGACGAGGCAGCGCCGCTTGGCGAACGCGCTGCGGAAGGATGGCTTCTCAGCAACCGTCTCGGCCCGCGCATTGATCAGCCTTGAGCCGATCGACGGATCCTTCGCCCAGGAGGGGATGAGCCCCCATCTGGCCACGACGAGTTCCCGACGCGGCCCGCTCTGCTGCTCCCTGTTCAATACGACGTACACCTGCTTCGTCGGCGCGACGTTGTAGTCAGGTTCCAGTATCTGCTCGGGCTGCACGGCAACCCCGAACTCCTCCGCCAGCGCAGCAGGGTCCTTCGCCGCCGCATATCGACCGCACATCACTCCTCCCCTTGCTCGTCACCATCCTGCTCATCGGCATCGCCGCTGCCATTTTCCCCCGCGAGAGCGAACACAGTCAGCTGGCGTCGGACATGATCGAGCCGGCCGAGTGCCGAAACTGACTCCAGTGATTCACCTGCACCCCGCCCCTCATGGGAGAGTGAGTCCGCTGAGGCCCGGATGGCTTCGGCAAGCTCATCGCTCATCCTGCGCACGACCTCCGGAGCCCGGGGCACCACTCGCGCGCCCGGCTCACCGAGCGATGCCCCCGCGAGATCAACAAGGGATTCGACGATCCTTTGGAACTCGGCCGGCTCGAGCCGGGAGGGCTCGGTGCGATGGAAGAGAAGGTCAGCCGCGCCACAGACGCCGCGGACCTGGACCGTCATGCCCCCAAGCCTGCGGAGGCGCCGAGCGTCGGACTGCAACCGGGGCAGAACCGAACGGCCGCGTGGATTCCATCGCGCACTCTCCGCGAACTTCGTGAGCGCCCCTCTGGCGTCCTCCGCTACCAACCTCAACGCGCGGCTCGCCGGGACGTACTCGTGGCTCACTCCTTCGGGAAGCACCGCCGACTGGTCACCGCTCTCCTCCCCCATGCGACGCAGCACCGTCACGATCGCATCCCGATAGCTCTCGAGGGCTCGTTCAAAGGCCTCAGGGCGAGGACGCGGCGGGTACACGTAAACGGCGAGCAGGCCAACGAGTCCACCGACAACAACATCGATCACACGCCAAAGGTCCTGCCCCATCGATGCCGGTCCGAGAACAAGCACGAAGACCACCGCGATCGGGATCTGGATCTGCCCCGAAATCGACCACGGGACGAGACGGGCGACGAGCAGCGCCGCGAGCACCCCGAGAAAGAAGGACCACGGTGTGAGGCCGACAAGATTCACCCAGAGTGAGGCCGAGAGCACCCCGATCCCGGTGCCGAGAATCCGCTGGAGCGACAATCCCAGTGTGCTCCAAGGCGAACTCTGCACCACGAGGAGGGTGGTGATGGGCGCGAAGATGCCAAGTGCGCTCTGCGAGACCGCTAGGGCGATGAGCCAAGAGACGGTGACCGCGATGGCAAGGCGCAGGACGAGCATTGGCGATCCGAGACCGCCATGGCGCTGCTGCAGCACCTCGGCGAGGCCTCCCTCAGGGAGCAGATCTCCCACATTCGACGTATCAGCCACCCCAGAAGGCTATGCCCCCCTCACCCGCATCTCGCCCAGAATCTGGGCCGCCTGAACGTTTCGAGGCCAAATACCCCGCCAATCGTTTATCTCGCCCAGAATCTGGGCGAGATGGCAGTAGAAGGATTAGGCTGGGATTGATGATGGTTGAGGATTTATGGCCGGCGCCGACCGCAACCGGCCCGGTCCACGCCCACGTCCGTGTTCCCGGATCTAAATCTGCCACTAACCGTGCCCTCGTGCTCGCCGCGCTTGCAGATGGACCGAGCCTTATCCGCGAGGCCCTCGACGCCCGCGATACCCGCCTGATGATCGACGCTCTCGGAGCCCTTGGCGCGACCTTCACCGTGTCGCCCCAGAGCCCGGTCGGCAACATCGACATCACCTGCTCCCCGGTACCACCCGCGGAGAGTGCCGATAGGCGGCCCGCTGTCGGCATTGATGTGGGTCTCGCCGGCACCGTCATGCGATTCGTGCCGGCAGTCGCGGCGCTCGTCGACGCCGATGTGCGCTTCGACGGCGACGAGGGCGCCCGGACCCGGCCCATGTCGACGATCACCGGCGCCTTGCGATCACTTGGGGTCATCATCGAAGGGGGTGACACCCTGCCATTCACCGTCCGCGGAGCGGGCCAGGTCGCGGGCGGCGAGGTGTCGATCGACGCCTCCAGTTCCAGCCAGTTCGTCTCGGCGCTTCTGCTCTCCGGCGGACGCTTCGAACAGGGCCTCACGATCCGCCATACCGGCGCAACGGTCCCGAGCCAGCCACACATTGACATGACGATCGCGATGCTCGCCAATCACGGGGTCGAGGTCTCGATTCCAGAGCCGAATACCTGGCATGTCGCTCCTGCGCGGGTGCTCGCCCACGACTGCACGATTGAGCCCGACCTGTCGAACGCCGCGCCCTTCCTCGCCGCCGCGCTCGTCACGAAGGGCTCAGTCACCGTCGCCGACTGGCCGATAGCGACGACCCAGCCGGGCGACTGGCTGCGCGACCTCCTCCAGCAGATGGGCGCCATCGTCACCCACGGTGCCCAGGGCCTCACCGCCACGATGCACGAAGAGATCCGAGGAATCGACGCCGACCTGCACGACGTCGGCGAACTCACCCCGTCGATCGCCGCACTTGCTGCGCTCGCGATCAGCCCCAGTCATCTGCACGGGATCGCTCATCTGCGCGGCCATGAGACCGATCGGCTCAAGGCTCTCGTGCACGAGATCAACCACCTCGGCGGTGACGCGCGGGAAACTGCCGATGGGCTCACGATCAGGCCGACGAGGCTTCATGGCGGGCGGTTCGCGACCTACCACGACCATCGCATGGCGACTGCCGCGGCGATCATCGGCCTGCGCGTGCACGGGATCGCCGTCGAGAACATCGAGACGACCGCTAAGACCCTGCCCGGATTCACTGACCGCTGGGACTCGCTCCTCCTCCCCCGCGAGCCCTCGTGAGCCGTCGCCACGATCGAATGGACGAGGACGATGTCCGCGTCCGGCCGACCCGTGGTGGCTCGCGACCGAGGTCCAAGGATCGGCCCGCCCACGAACTAGCCCTGGCGGGCACCGTTATCGCCGTTGATCGCGGTCGATTCACCGTCGCGATCCCGTCGCAGGATTCCGATGCCAGCCCGCGCGTGATCTATGCGGTCAAGGCGCGCGAACTCGGGCGCAAAGGGATCGTCGTCGGTGACGACGTCGACCTCGTCGGTGATCTTTCGGGCGACATCGACAACCAAGCGCGCGTCGTTCGACGCCGCGATCGGGTATCCACCCTGCGACGCACCGCCGACGACACCGATCCGGTCGAACGCGTCATCGTTGCCAATGCCACGCAGCTCGCCATTGTCACTGCCACCACCAATCCGGCCCCCTCGTTCGGGCTCATCGACCGTGCGCTCGTCGCTGCCTACGACGCCGGCGTCCGTCCCGTCCTCATCGTGACGAAAACCGACCTCGTCGCGCCAGACGAACTCCGAAGAATGTACGCACCCCTCGACTTCGAAATGTTCGAGGTGAGTGATCGACGGCCGCCCCTCGCACTGCAGCAGGCGCTCGCCGATGAGGTGACCGTCGTCGTCGGTCACTCGGGGGTCGGCAAGTCAACGCTCGTGAACAACCTCGTCCCCGGAACCGATCGCAGTACCGGCCGGGTGAACACCGTCACCGGAAAGGGCCGACACACGTCGACGAGTGTGCGCGCTATTGCGCTACCCGGTGGCGGGTGGATCATCGATACACCCGGGATCCGCTCATTCGGCCTCGCGCACGTCGACATTGGGCGCGTCATTACCGCCTTCCCTGACCTCGCAGCCGGCACCGAGCAGTGCCCGCGCGCCTGCTCGCACGACGAGACGGACTGCGCTCTCACCGTCTGGGCCCAGGGGCAGGAGCAAGGGGTGCGGGAACGGCTCGCATCGATGCGCCGTCTGCTCGCGGGCCGCAGCGCGACCACCGAATGGTCCGACTGATCGGCGACTCCAGCCGCAGACATCCCTACTTGACCGTCCGGCCCTGCCAGACCGATTCGGCACCTGAGTGTCCGGCACGAACCACCCACACTGTCGCGAGGACCGCGATCACGATGAGTGCGACGGCTGCGACCTGCAACCACCAGGGCCTCGAGCGATTGGCCGGTATCCCGCGGTCGACGAGCCAGAAGCCGATGAGCCCGAGCGCGAGGATAAGCGCGAGGATCGGCACGGCATTTCCGAACTGGGCATGCTGGGCCGTCACCCCGACCCTGCTCACCAGCGATTCACCCGCCTCCTTCGCCACGATTGAGGCGATGAACGATGCCACGCAGGCGGCCACGATGAGACCGCCGTATCGGCGGGCCAGCCTCCGTGACACGACCATAACGACCGCTCCCAGTGCAGCAAGGGGCACCAGGACGACAACGGCATGCACGGCGAGTGGATGGAGCGGCAACCCGAAGACGCTGTCGAACAGGCTCGACTCCGTCAAGAGGGGCATGGCATCACCTTAGGGAGCCCTCACGCGGACCAGCACCTTGGATAGGTTTCACCCGTGACCCACACGCCTGATGTTGCCCTCGCCTTTGAGCTTGGCTCTGATCTCGAGCTTGCCTTGGCGATGGCTGATGCCGCCGACCTCATCACGATGGATCGCTTCGGCGCACTCGACCTGGTGGTCGAGACGAAGCCCGACCTCACGCCGGTCACCGAGGCAGACAAGGCGACGGAGGTCGCCCTTCGCGCGATGCTCGCCGAGCTTCGGCCCGGCGACAGCGTGCTCGGCGAGGAATTCGGGACCTCCGATGGCTCCGCCGCGCGCCGGTGGATCATCGATCCGATCGACGGCACGAAGAACTACGTCCGGGGGGTCCCGGTATGGGCAACCCTCATCGCACTCGTCGCTGACGGCGAGGTCGTGGTGGGTGTTGTCTCGGCACCAGCGCTCGCCCGGCGCTGGTGGGCAGCAAGCGGGTCGGGCGCGTGGGGACGAATGCTTGATCGCGAGCCAGTGCGCCTTCAGGTGAGCCTCGTGCGGTCACTCAACGATGCATCCCTCTCCTACTCCGACGCAGGCGGCTGGAGCGCCCTCACCGCGACGGGCCTTGAGTCCCTGCTCAACACCACTTGGCGGCAGCGCGCCTACGGCGACTTCTGGTCGCACATCCTGGTCGCCGAGGGAGCGGTCGATGTCGCCGCCGAACCAGCGCTTGGGCCTTGGGATATCGCAGCGATCATCCCGATCGTCACCGAGGCAGGCGGCCGTATCACCGCATTCGACGGACGTCCCGCGCTCGAGGGTGGCTGCGCGGTCACGACCAATGGGGCCCTCCATGAGGCGGTCCTCCACCTTCTGCGCGGCGGGTGATCCGAAGCTTCAGCCCGCCAGCCGGCCTGATGGTCACGAGCGGGTCCATCGCGGGGACTCCCGCACCTGCTGGGTAGCTCACCTGAAAGCGCGACGCGAGCCGCGCGAGCATGAGCACGCCCTCGACGTAGGCGAAGTCTCGACCGATGCACATCCTCGGTCCGGCACCGAATGGAAGGAACGAACTGCGGTCGACTTCTTCGTCAATGAAGCGAGACGGACAGAACTCCTCTGGATCGCGCCAAAGTGACGGGTGTCGGTGGAGGAGCCAAGGGCTCATGATGACGAGGGAACCGGCTGGAACCATGCGGCCCGCGAGCTCCCCGGACGCAAGGGCCTTGCGGGTAATGAGCCACGCAGGAGGGTAGAGCCTCAGGGCCTCATCGAAGACCGCTCGGGTGCGGACGAGGCGAGGGTAGTCGTCGATTGTCAGCGGCGCGTCCCGGACGATCTGCGACAGTTCCTCGTGCAGTGACTCCTGCTCCTGCGGGTGGTCGGCGAGCAGGGCCCAGGCCCAAGTGAGGGCACTCGCTACCGTCTCATGCCCGGCGACGATGAACGTCACCATCTGGTTGCGGATCTCCTCCCCCGAGAGGCCCTGCCCGTTCTCGTCACGCACCTCCATGAGCATGTCGAGCATGTCGTGGGTCCGGAATTGCGCATGCGCCCGCTCGGCAATCATGCGCCGAACCGCGCTGTCAAACACGTTGTTGGCCGCCGCCAAGCGCCAATTCGCCCGGGTCGGGATCCATCCGGGCGGCGTAATCGGCACGCGTGCCCGCGCGATGACGACGTCAAGGGCATCGAGCGTGGCATCGGCCAGCGCGGAAGCATCCTGCGACAGATCACTGCCGAAAAGCGCATGACCGACCACCTCAAGGGTTGCGTGCATCATCGCGACATCGATGTCGACCATGGCTCCGGTCCCGGCTCGTTCCCAATCCGCGAGGACCGATGAGGATGAGCGCTCCACGTAATCCGTAAGCTGGGCGAGGGTTTCCTGGTGGAAGGCCGGCTGAACCATGCGACGTTGCCGGCGCCACACATCGGCATCAGATGTGAGGAGGCCCTCACCCGTCACGAGGGAAAGAGCCCGGTACTGGATGGTCGACTTTCCGTACGTTCTCGCCTGTTCGACGAGGACCCTTCGAACGGCGTCGGGATCATTCACGAAATAACTCGGCGGTCTGGGAATCGGGAACTGGACGACATCACCGTGCTCGCGCCAGACCCCGGCAAGGTAGCTGAGCGGGTTTCCACGGATCGCACTGAACGCCTTGAGCATCTGGGGCCCCGACGGCCCGGGGGCTGTCGCCGGGGTTCCCATAAAGGATCCGAAAGCGCCTGAGCGGCTCGTCACTCGCGCGCCCCAAGCGCTCGACGCACGTGTATCCGCGCATGCTCGACGGCCTCGTTCATTCGTTCGACACAGTGGTGCTCAGTCCCGAGGGCTTCGAGTGCGCCGACGGCCACCAGGGTCGGGACATGCTCCGGACGGATGCCCTGCAGGATGACTGCGATGCCCCGAGACTGCAGGTCGATGATGATTTCCTCCAGTGCATGGGCCCCGCTTGCGTCCATCATGCCAATGCCCCCGAGCCGCAGCACGACCACCCGAACATCTGCAACAGCCACCAACTCGTCGAGGAATCGCTGCGATGCGCCAAAGAACAGCGCGCTATCGAAGCGGTAGACAGCAATATGCTCGTGGAGCAGTTCGCGTTCCGATGCAGCCGGTGAATCGTCAATCGCCGCGGAGTCGCCAACCTTCTCACGGCCTAGGGTGCTCGCCCGCGAGAGTGCCCGCAGCGCGAGTCCTGCCGCGATCGCAATACCGATCTCCACCGCCAAAATGAGGTCCAGTGCCACCGTGGCCACTGCCGTCGTGACCATGACGACAGCGTCGGCGCGGGTAGAGCGCAGCACCGAGAGCGCAGCCCTCCGATCGATCATCCGAACGGCCGTCACCATGAGCACCCCGGCCAGAGCCGCAAGTGGGATGACGGCAACGAGGCCTCCGCCAACGAGAACAACCGCGAGGAGCACGACAGAGTGAACAATCGCCGAGACTCTTGTGCGGGCTCCAGCGCGGACGTTGACCGCAGTCCGGGCGATGGCTCCGGTGGCCGGCATCCCGCCGAATGCACCCGAGGCAATGTTGGCAAGACCTTGACCGACGAGCTCGCGATCCGGGTCGTATCTACTCGACGATGTCATGCCGTCTGCAACCCGCGCTGAAAGCAGGCTCTCGATCGCCGCGAGCGCTGCAACGGCGAGCGCTGCGGAGAATAGGGCGCTCGTGGTCGCTGTATCGAGCACGGGAATGCTCGGGAGGGGTAGTCCCTTCGGCAGTGGGCCGATGCGGCTCATGTGCCAGCCGGCCAGAACCACGATCAACGTGGCAATCCCAATGGCAAGGATCGACCAGGGAACAGCGCGATTCAATCGCGGCATGACGACGAGGACCGCGACAACAATCGCGACGATCGCGAGTGGCTGCACGGCAGCTGCCCAGTCGGCCTCCTGCAGGGCCCGCCAGGCGACGACTGCCGTGTTGTCACCCTCCGGCCGGGGAACATCGATCGCAAGTGGCACCTGCTGGAGGAAGATGATGATCGCGATGCCGATCGTGAAGCCCTCGACGACCGGCCACGGGATGTAGGAGACCGCCCGGCCAAGGCCGAACAGCCCCATGGCGAGAACGATGACGCCCGCCATGATGGCAACGGGCACCACCGCAGCCGCCCCGAACCGCGCGACAATCGGCAGCAGCACGACGGTCATCGCGCCTGTCGGGCCGGAGACTTGAAAGTTCGAGCCACCGAACACTGCGGCGACGACCCCAGCAACGATCGCGGTGACGAGGCCGGCGGCAGCCCCCACCCCTGACGCGACACCGAACGCCAGTGCGAGCGGGAGTGCAACGACACCGACAGTGATGCCAGCGAGGATGTCGCGGCGGTACGAGGTGGCGAGTCCGGAGTAGTCGCTTCGCCGGGGCAGCAGTCGCTGCTTCACCGTCAGGACTACCTCGGCAACTGTCACCGTTCGCTGACCACCTCGTGCTCTGTCACGAACATTCGGACGCGGCTGGACAGATGCGCTAGGGAGTCCGCGGCAACCGCTTTGCCGATATCGGTGGCATAGGCGGCCTCGAAGTCTTCACGTGTGTCGAACCACAACTCGGATACCCCATCGGGCGCCCCTTCATCACCGGGGGCGACGAGGTTGAACACGAGCCGACGGACGCCCGGCAATTGCGCCGCAAGTGGCGCGTGCTCGACGAGCCACCAATCAGCGAACTGCTCATGGGTGGTGTCAGCGCGGCGGGTGAGGAGAATGACAGCCTTGAACACGAAGACCTCCTAGACCGGCTTCTTGACGCGAGCGCCGGGGCGTCCGCCCGCGCTGAGGACGAGTGCGATGACCATCTCATCGGGCCGCGGAGCGTCAACAATGCTGAAGTCAGCCGCGTCCATGTCATCGAATACCCAGCGATCGTCCTTATTGCCGATGGGCATCGTGATCGATGAACCGACGCCGCCGACCTTTTTCGTTCCCGGGATGATGTCGGTTCCCCCTCCGATGGCGGCACGCACCGGGGCGCCGAAGCGAGGGTGAAGGACGGCAGCCGTGTGCTCGCGATCTCCATCGATCCCGACGATGGCACCCTTGCCGTAGCCCCTGACGTCGGATGGCTCAATGCCAAGGGCTCCCAGCGCTCCCAGCGCCTGGCGAACCAGGAAGCCGGCCGCCTCGTTGCCAAGCACCTCGAGCTCCTCGAGGTCAGCGACGTGACCCCGACCGGCCAGCGGATTCTCGACAACGGCGGCCGCTACGACGACAACGGTGGGGGTCGGAAGGTCAGCACCTGCCTCCGAAAAGGTCTGCTGGGTTGTGGTCACGGCATTTCGGAGTTTCACTTGACTGATTCCTTTACTTCGCTGATTCCTGCATGACGGGCTGCGCAATGGGCTCATAGAGCGTAGTTCGCTCGTGCAGCGTACGGCCGATGGGCTCGACAACAGCGCGGAAGTCGTCCGATGTGATGCCCTGCCCGTGCGCCGCACCGGCAGCCCTGGAGATGTTCTCGTCCATGAGCGTGCCCCCGAGGTCATTTACCCCGGCCTGGAGCAATTGCTGGGCGCCCGCGACGCCGAGTTTCACCCAGGAGGCCTGAATATTGTCGATCCAGCCCCGGTAGGCGATGCGGCCAACCGCGTGCATGAGGACAGTCTCGCGCCAGGTGGGTCCGCGCCGCGCCCGGCGCTTGAGGTAGATCGGTGAGGCCATGTGGACAAACGGGAGCGGGACGAATTCCGTGAAGCCGAAGGTCCGCTTTTGCAGGTCACGGGTGCGGATCAGGTGGCGGGCCCAGTGCTTTGGCTGCTCGATGCTCCCAAACATGATCGTGACGTTGGATCGGAGCCCGGCCTCATGCGCCATCTCATGGCAGTCGAGCCACTCGTTCGTGGTGATTTTGTCGGGGCACAGGACCTCTCGGATTGAGTCGTCGAGGATCTCCGCAGCCGTGCCCGGAAGGGATTTCAGACCTGCGTCGCGCATTCGGGCAAGATAAGACGGTAGCGGTTCGCCGAGGCGTCGGGCACCCTCGGTGACCTCAAGGGCAGTGAACCCGTGCACGTGAATTTCGGGAACGGCAGCTTTCACTGTTCGGCAGACCTCGAGGTAGTAGTCGCCATCGAAATCCGGATGGATACCCCCCTGCAGGCACACCTCGGTGGCCCCGAGGGAGGCTGCCTCGCGCACCCGGTCGGCGATTTGCTCGTTCGTGAGGAGATAGGGCTTACCCCGCAGGTTGAGCGAGAGCGGACCCTTGGAGAATCCGCAGAAGGAGCACTTGAACGTGCACACATTTGTGTAGTTGATGTTGCGATTCCGGACGAACGTGACGGCATTGCCGTTTGCGGCCATCCGCAGTTCGTCGGCCAGCGCGGCAACGGCCGCCACCTCGGAGCCCCTCGCGCCAAAGAGCGTGACGATCTCTGCCTGCTGCGGCTCCTGCCCCTGACGTACCCCGTCGAGTACCTCGGCGATGGCACCCGTGGCGCGCGACGTTGCCGGAACGAGGATGGGCGGATGCCGGTCGGCCCCGGAGTACCACGCCGTCGAGCGACGTCCGATCTGCACGACCTCGGCCCCCGTTCCGACATTTGCGGCAGCCTCGTAGCGCTCCGGGAAGGTCGCCCCCGGATCATCGCGTCCCATGCCTTCAGCATCGCTTCGGTCGAGAACGGCGAAGCGGACGTTGTCATCGAGCCACCGGCTAGGGAGGGTCGCGAACTCGGGGTAGACGGTGAGTCGCGGGGCGAGGGTTCGGCCGCGCGACTCGACAACGGCCCGGAGGGTGTCGATGTGTGGCCACGGCCGCTCGGGATTCACATGGTCGGCCGTCACGGGCGAGATCCCGCCGAAGTCGTCAATACCGGCATCGAGGAGAACGCCAGGGTCATCGACGAGATTGGGCGGTGCCTGCACATGCACCCCGGCCGGCAGGATTGACCGCGCCAGTTTGATGGCATCGACGAGATCCTCGAGTGAGCAGGCGGGGTCATTGCGCATGAGGGTGTCGGCCTTGGGAACGAAGTTCTGGACGATCACCTCCTGCACGTGGCCGTAGCGCTCGTGAGCTGCGGCGATCGCCTCGAGCGCCTCGATGCGATCGCCGCGGTTCTCCCCGATGCCGACGAGGATGCCGGTGGTGAAGGGGATCGAGAGCTCCCCCGCAGCGTGGAGGGTGGCGAGCCGGCGCTCAGGGGTCTTGTCGGGAGCCCCGCGATGGGCGGCGAGGTCAGGTCGCAGCGACTCAATCATCATGCCCTGGCTGGGCGCCACCCTGCGCAGTTTCGCGAGGTCGTCGCTACCGAGTGCTCCGGCGTTCGCGTGCGGCAGCAGGCCGGTCTCGTCGAGGACCAATTGGCACATAGCCGCAAGGTAGTCAACGGTGGTCTGGTATCCGTGCTCCCTCAACCACTCCCCCGCGACCGGGTACCGCTCCTCCGGGAACTCACCGAGGGTAAAGAGGGCCTCGTGGCAGCCAGCTCGAGACCCGGCCGTCGCGATGACGAGGATCTCCTCGGGAGTGAGGTAAGGAGCGCTTACTCGCGAGGGTGACTGAGCGAAGGTGCAGTAGCCACAGCGATCGCGGCAGAGCATCGTGAGGGGGATGAACACTTTCGGGGAGTAGGTGACCGTCGTGGCGGACATTGAGTGCCTCCCAGTGACCAAAACTCAAACGACGTGGACGAA
>CAMCSO010000042.1 GCA_945877545.1 Bifidobacterium breve
CCATCACGAACGAGCATGATGACGGCGAACGCGCCGATCGTCGTGAAGCCGTAGGTCACGAGGTAGAACATTGCCCCGGCAAGTCCCTCGGGGCTCGCTGCGACGACGCCGAGGAGGATGAAGCCAGCCTGCGCGATCGAGGAGTAGGCCAGCATTCGCTTGATGTCAGTCTGGGTGACCGCAATGATCGATCCGATGAGCATCGTGAGGATTGCGACGACCCATAGCATCGGCTCCCAGTCCCAGCGCACCCCGCCGAATCCCACGTAGAGGAGGCGAAACAACGCGATGAAGGCGGCGATCTTCACAGTTGCTGCCATGAACCCGGTAACCGGGGTTGGCGCGCCCTGATAAACGTCAGGGGTCCATTGGTGGAACGGAACCGCGCCGATCTTAAAGAGCAGTCCGACGAGGAGCATGCCTAGGCCGATGAGCATGAGGCTGCTCTCGCTCGGCTTGGCGCTCAGCGCATCGGCGATGGCAGGCAGATCTATTGAGCCGGCGTAGCCGTAGATGAGGGCGGCGCCGTAAAGAAAGAACGCTGAAGAGAAGGCCCCGAGGATGAAGTACTTCATCGCGGCCTCTTGCGATAGCAGACGTCGACGTCGCGCGAGGCCGGCGAGGAGGTAGAGCGGGAGTGACATCACCTCGAGCGCGACGAACATGATGAGCAGGTCATTCGCGACGGTGAACAGGAGCATGCCGCCCACCGCGAAGAGGAATAGCGACCACACCTCTGTCTGGAGGTACCCACGTGCAGCGAATTGCTTTTCATCCTCCGAACCCGGGAGGGCTGAGGCGCGAGGCGCGAAAGCGTCGCCGCTTGGATCGAGCGTGCGTTCAGCCATGAGCAAGGCACCGAGGAGCGAAAGCATAAGGAGGGTTCCCTGCATGACGAGCGCTGGGCCATCAACTGCAATCGACCCCGCGGCCGTCACCGCCTGTGTCTTGGCGAGCTCAATCACAGCGACGAACGCCGCAATGAGGCTCACGAACACGAGCAGGAGTTGCAGTGGTCGGCGTGCGCGGCGCGGAGCAAAGGCCTCAATGAGTACCGACACGACCCCGGCGCCGAGGATGATGAGAATCGGCAGGATGAGCCGGTAGTCGATGACCGGCAACTCGAACGGTGTCTCGCTGGCGAAGCGTCCGACAAGGGCCGGCACGCTGGTACTGGCCGCGTTCACTCCTGGGTCCCTTCAGAGGTGGTGCTCGGGTTCAGCGTCGTTGGTGGATCGGTGACGCCGATGGTCGTCATGAGCGTGTCGACGGCCGGGTTTATGACATTGAGGATCGGCGCCGGGAACAGCCCGAGGACGAGCGTGATGACGGCGATCGGCATAAGCGCAGCGATTTCGCGGCCCCGCAGGTCCTTCATCCCTTCCAGCGCTGGGAGCAACGGTCCTGTCATGGACTTCTGGTACAGCCGCAGCACATAGGCGGCGGTGATGACGATCCCGAAGGTCGCGAGGGCGCCGACGAACATGTACTTCTGGAAGGCGCCGAGAAGGACCATGAATTCACCGACAAATGAGACAAGACCAGGCAGGGCGAGTGATGACAGTGCGGCGAAGAGGAAGAACCCCGCGAGCACTGGCGCTGCCTTGTTCACCCCTGAATAATCCGAGATGAGGCTCGATCCCCCACGTCGCTCCATGAGGAAGCCTGCGGTCAGGAACAGCGCAGCAGTGGAAAGGCCATGCGCAACCATGTAGACCACTGAACCACTCTCGCCAATCGTGGTGAAAACAAAGATTCCTAGGGCGATGAAGCCGAAGTGCGACATTGACGAGTACGCGAAAAGTCGCTTCATGTCGCGTTGGCCTAGGGCGACGAAGGCTCCGTAGAAGATGCCGATAAGTGCCATGCCGATGACGACCGGGGCGTAGAATTCACTCGCCGCTGGAAAGATCGGCAGGCAATAGCGGATCATCCCGAACGTGCCAACCTTGTCGAGTACCCCGATGAGGAGCACGGACGTGCCAGCCTTGGACTGCGCGGCGGCATCGGGAAGCCAGGTGTGGAAGGGCCACAGCGGTGCCTTGATAGCGAAGGCGAGGAAGAATCCCAGGAATAGGACCTTCTGCGTTCCTGGATCGATGTCGAGCCCCACGAGGGTGAGGTAGTCGAAGGTGCCCGTGCCGGTGAGGTTCGCTGACACCACGTACAGCCCGATGAGTGCCGCAAGCATGAGCAAGCCCCCGACGAGGCTGTATAGCAGGAACTTCACCGCGGCGTACGAGCGCTGCGAGCCGCCGTAGCGACCAATCATGAAGTAGACGGGGATGAGCATCGCCTCGAAGAAGACGTAGAACAAGAACAGGTCGATCGATGAGAACACCCCGATCATGAGGGTCTCAAGGACGAGGATGAGGGCGAAGTATCCCTTGACGCTTCCGGTGGTGCGCGACGCTGCGTCGTCGACATCGTGCCATCCCGCCAAGATCACGACTGGCACGAGGGTTGCTGCGAGCGCAACGAGCACCAACCCGATGCCGTCGATACCCACTGAATAGGAGATGCCGAAGGCAGGGATCCACTGGTAGGTCTCGACGAACTGGAACTGCTCGGTTGAGGCGCCGTTGAAGGAGAGGGCCATGACGATGGTCATGGCCAGCGTGGCCAGCGCGATGACGAGCGCGAGCTGCTTGGCAAGTCTGGGTCGTGATTTAGGGAGCAGCGCCACCAGGACGCTGCCGATGAGCGGGAGCGCGCCGAGTGCGGTCAGCCAGGGGAACGTGTTCACGAGAGCCTCACCAGGACCAGAGCAAGCAGGACAAGGACGGTGCCGCCGACCATGGAAAGGGCGTATGAGCGGGCGAATCCGGACTGATAACGGCGCATGCGCCCCGACGCGCCTCCGACGAGCGCGGCGCTGCCGTTCACCAATCCGTCGACCACCCGGCCGTCGAACCAGATAAGCAACCTCGATAGCCAAAAACTTGGCCGCACGATGAGCCCCTCGTTCACGGCGTCGCCGTACAGATCTGCGCGCGCCGCCCGGGTCAGCAGGGAGCCACGCGGAGCCACGATCGGCACCTCACGACGGGCGTAGCTGATCCAGCCGATGATCGAACCGATGATGACGAAGGTGAGCGAGATGGCGATGACCGCTCCGGTCGAAAGTGGCGAGGGAGCGGTAGAGAATCCAACGACCGGCTCCAGCCAAGTTTCGATGTTGCCCCAGAACAGCAGCGCCATGCCGAGGAAGGTCGAACCAATGGCCAAGATGATGAGCGGCACGGTCATGACCTTCGGGGACTCGTGCGGGTGGGCATCGTCCTCCCAGCGCGCCTTGCCGAAAAAGGTCATCGCGACCATTCGAGTCATGTAGAAACCGGTGATGCCAGCAGCCAGAATCGCAAGGCTCCCAATAATGGGGCTTCTTTCGAAGGCCGCATGAATGATCTCGTCCTTGGACCAGAATCCCGAAAACGGCGGGATCCCGATGATGGCGAGATATCCGGCCATGAACGTGATGAAGGTGACGAGCATCGCGGCCCGGAGGGCACCGTACCGCCGCATGTTCACGTTGTCGTTCATCCCGTGCATGACCGAACCTGCCCCGAGGAAGAGCCCAGCCTTGAACACTCCGTGGGTGAGCAGATGGAAGATCGCGAACACGTAACCGATGGGGCCGAGGCCGGCCGCCATGACCATGTAGCCGATCTGGCTCATCGTGGAGCCAGCCAGCGACTTCTTAATGTCGTCCTTAGCTGAACCGATAATCGCGCCCATGAAGATCGTGATGAGGCCCACGACCACGACTGCGGTCGCCGCCCAGACTGCCCGGTCGTAGATCGCGTTGCTCCGGGCGATGAGGTACACCCCCGCGGTCACCATGGTCGCCGCATGGATGAGTGCCGAGACCGGGGTGGGGCCCTCCATAGCGTCGAGAAGCCACGCCTGCAGCGGAAACTGTGCCGACTTGCCAGCGGCTGCGAGGAGGAGCAGCAGGCCGATAGCAGTGAGAGTTCCCTCGTTCACCTCGCTCGCCTGACCGAAGACGTCGTCGAAGGTCACTGATCCAAAGGTGACGAAGATGACCATGATCGCGATACTCAGGCCGACGTCGCCCACCCGGTTGATGATGAACGCCTTCTTCGCTGCAGCGGCGGCGCTGGGCTTGTGCTGCCAGAACCCGATGAGGAGGTAGCTCGCGAGTCCGACGCCCTCCCAGCCGACGTACAGCAGGAGGTAGTTGTTCGCCAGGACAAGGAGGAGCATCGCCGCAACGAAGAGGTTGAGGTACCCAAAGAATTTGCGCCGATTGGGGTCGTGCTGCATGTAGCCGAGGGAATAGACGTGGATGAGGGCTCCGACGACAGTGATGAGGAGAACGAACACCATCGACAGTTGATCGAGTTGGAAGGCCATATCGGCCTCGAACTCCCCGGCGAACACCCACGTGAACAGGCTCTGGCCGATCGAGCGCTCCTCCGCGCCGCGGTCCATGAGACCAACAACCATGAGGATGCCGAGAATCGCCGACGCCGTTACAGTGAAGACTGCGAGGTACGGACCCCAGGTGTTCGTGCGTCGCCCGCCGAGCAGGAGCACAGCCGCGCCGAGCAGTGGGAGCGCGATGAGCAGCCAGATCAGCGAGAAGACGCCCTCGGCGGGCATGACCTCCTGAAGCGTGGGTGCGCCTTCCGCCCAGACGACAGCGCTGGCGTTGATCACCGCGCCTCCTCGTTCGTCACGTTCATGTCCTATCGGTTGTCGAATGACCCGGATGCTCCCGGTCGGTCGTGTGTTCCCGGGCTGAAGCTGTTAGTACTTGAGCAGGTTCGGCTCGTCGATCGAAGCGGATCGTCGAGTTCGGAAGATGGTGACAATAATTGCGAGTCCAACGACAACCTCGGCTGCTGCTACGACCATGACAAAGAATGCGACGACCTGGCCGTCAAGGTTGCCATTCATCCGCGCGAATGCAACGAAGGCAAGGTTCGCGGCATTGAGCATGAGCTCCACGCACATGAAGACGATGATCGCGTTGCGACGCACGAGCACACCGACCGCCCCGATGGAGAAAAGAATCGCTGAAAGGATGACGACGTTCGAGGGATTCACTGTGAGTCGACCTCCTTGATCTCGTTGACCTCGTGATGATCGACCGCACGGATGTCGCCTCTCGCCTGAAGTGGCCGGGGGATGCTCTCCTCGCTGGTCGATCCATCGGGCAGCAGGGCAGGGGTATCGACCGCATTGTGTCGTGCGTATACCCCCGGAGTCGGGAGGTTGCCGGGATGCGACCCGGAGAGAAAGCGCGCCTTGGACAATTCCTGCTGCGTGGCTCGGGGAAGCCATCGCTCACGGTGGGCGAGCACCATGGCCCCTAGCGCCGCGGTGATGAGCAGGGCCGAGGTTGCCTCGAAGGCAATGAGATAGTCGGTAAAGATGAGTCGAGCGATACCTTCGACGTTGCCCCCGTCAATGCTGTTGGCCTCGACGAGGCCCACCGTGCCGGAGTTCACGAGGCCATTGCCCACGCCGACGACTAGAAGGACGGCAAGACCGAGCCCGAGCCCGATAGCCGGGATCCGCTGGCCCCGCAGGGTCTCGATGAGCGAGTCAGATGAATCAACCCCCACCACCATGAGCACGAAGAGGAAGAGCATCATCACCGCGCCCGTGTAGACGATGATCTGCACCATGCCAAGGAAGGGCGCCGCATTCGCGATGTAGAGAACCGCCAGGTTGATCATCGTAAACGCAACCCACAGCGCGCTATGAACGGCCTTGCGCGAGAACACCAGACCTAGGGCACCAAGCACAGCGAAGCTGCCGCTGACCCAGAACACCCAGTCCTCACCGCTCATGAGGTCGCACCGAGGCCGCCAGCAGCCGGCCGATCGTTCGCCTGCTCAGGAACCGAGCCCTTGACCTTGCCTGCGTAGTAATCGGAGTCGGTGAGGCCAGGCACCATCGGGTGGGGCGCGGGCAACATGCCGGGTAGCATCGGCCCGAGGAGATCGACTTTCTCGTAGATGAGCGAGGCGCGGCTCGAGTCGGCAAGTTCGTAGTCGTTCGTCATTGTGAGGGCACGGGTCGGACACGCCTCAATGCACAGGCCGCAAAAGATGCAGCGAAGGTAATTGATTTGGTACACGCGCCCGTAGCGCTCACCCGGAGAGAATCGCTCCTCCTCGCTGTTCGAGGCCCCCTCGACGAAGATCGCGTCGGCCGGGCACGCCCATGCGCATAGCTCGCAGCCAATGCACTTCTCAAGACCGTCAGCCCACCTATTGAGTTGGTGACGACCATGGAAGCGCGGCTTCGGCGGATACTTATCGCGGTCCTCAGGGTATTGCTCGGTGACCACCTTCTTGAACATTGTAAAGAAGGTGACCCCGAAACCGCGTGCGGCCTGGGGTAGTTCAGCCATCGATGGCCTCCTGGGTGACGTCGCTTCGGTCCTGCACGATGGTGACGCCGGCCCGGGCACGGCGCGACGTGCCCACAGCCTGCTGGCCCGGCATTGGCGGAACCGGGTAGCCCCCCGCCATCGGGTCAAAGGTGAGGTTCGCCTCCGCCTGCTGCCGTTCGGCCCTGACCGCTGCTCGGCGGTCGGAGCGAGACTGGAATACCCACGAGACGATGAGCAGGATCGCGATGGTGACCGCTCCGCCAATGAGTAATTCACGATTCGTCAGCACGACTTCGTCACGCAGCACCCGTGCGGTCGCGACGATGAGAATCCACACGATCGAGACCGGGATGAGGACCTTCCAGCCAAATTTCATGAACTGGTCGTAGCGCATGCGCGGCAGGGTCGCCCGCAGCCAGATGAACATGAAGATGAAGACCTGCACCTTGATGAGCCACCACAGCATCGGCCACCAACCGCTCATCGCGCCATCCCACAGGGACAGTGGCCAAGGGGCAATGTAGCCGCCGAGGAACAGCGTCGTAGCCAACGCGGACACCGTCACCATGTTGATGTACTCGGCGAGGAAGAAGAGCGCGAACTTCAGGCTCGAGTACTCGGTGTGGAAACCACCGACGAGTTCGCCCTCCGCCTCGGGCAGGTCGAAGGGTGCGCGGTTCGTCTCACCGACCATGGCGGTGACGTATATGAGGAAGGACGGCAGCAGGATCACCGCGTACCAGATGGGCTCCTGCGCAATGACGATGGCGGACGTTGACATCGACCCCGCGTAGAGGAACACCGCGACGAATGAGAGGCCCATGGCGATCTCGTAGGAGATCATTTGGGCGCTTGAACGCAGCCCGCCGAGCAGCGGGTAGGTGGAACCTGACGCCCACCCCGCAAGGACGATTCCGTAGATGCCAATGGATGCGATGGCGAGCACATAGAGCACCGATACCGGGAAGTCAGTGAGTTGGAGCGGAGTCTCGACACCGAAGATCGACACCGTGGGACCGAATGGAATGACAGCGAAGGCGATGAACGCGGTGGTCGCAGAGATAACCGGAGCAATCCAGTAGACGGCGAGATGCGCCCCCTTCGGAATGATCTCCTCCTTGAGCGCGAGTTTGATGCCATCCATGAGTGACTGGAGAAGTCCGAACGGACCAACGCGGTTGGGTCCAACGCGGTGCTGCATGCGCGCTACCACGCGTCGCTCCCACCAGATGGTGAAGAGGGTGAGGAGGACGAGCATGACGAAGATGCCGAGCACCTTCACGATGACGAGCCACCAAGGATCTAGGCCAAAGGGGCCGAATGTCGGATCGGTCATGACCCTTCTCCTTCGTGCCGCTTGACGGTGACCAGACCCACGGCGTCGCCTACTCGGGCCCCTAGATCCCGGTAGATCGAGCAACCGGGCGAGTTCATCGGCAGCACCACGACCTTGTCGATGACCTCGGCCACCTGCACCGGAAGCACGATCGATCCGCCGGGGCCGATGACTCGCACCTGCGAAGGGTGGTCCAGCGAGGCCGCTGTCCGAGCGGACATCCAAACACCTACCTGCCGAGCCGTGGCCGCAAGGAAGGGCTCACCTTCTTGCATGACACCGGCGTCGATGAGCGCCCGCCACGACGCGAGTGCGAACTGATGCTCACCCATCATGGTGAAGCCCGGGACCCGGTCGGGAACCTGGCCGCGGAATCCCTCCCAAAGCCCAAGGCCCGCATGCTCACGGCGGATGCCTGCGACATCGCTCGGCCCTAGTCGTCGCTCCATCGTCGTCGCAATCATGCCGAGCACGCGAGCGTCGCTCTCGTAGAGCGAGTCGCGAAACACCTGTCCGAAAGGGCGAGGCCTGCCCTCCCAGTCCAGAAACGTCCCGGACTTCTCTGTGACGACGGCGACCGGGAAGACGACATCAGCCTGCTCGGTAATCGCCGAGTGGTGGTGCTCGAGGGACACCAGAAAGCCGACGCCAGTGAATGCGGCGGCGGCGAGGGCGTGGTCGGGATAGTCGCCAAGCTCGACCCCGCCTGAAACCAGAGCGCCTAGGACACCGTCTCGTGCAGCCGCGAGCAAATTCTCCCCGGCGAACCCGACACCAGTGGGGAGCTCGCTCGCGTCAATCCCCCATGCTGCCGCAACCTGCTTGCGAGCGGACGGATCAACGAGTTGCCGCCCGCCGGGTAGCAGTCCGGCAAGGGCTCCTGCATCAAGCGCACCCCGTTCCCCCGCCCGACGCGGCACCCAGGCGAGCGAAGCTCCGGTCTCGGTTGCCAAAGCAGCGACCGCGGATGGACCGCCGACAACTGATGCGATGCGCTCTCCCACGAGGATGACTGCCCCCGGCTGGCCGAGCGCCCTCCGGATATCGGCGGGAAGCATCTGGAGCACCTGCGCCTCGGCGCCGGGAAGTGCCGCGAGGAGTTCACCTCGGACCTTGGTCAACCCCTTGGTCGCGACGGCCCCGACGTTCACGATCCTCGTTCGCCCCGATCGGGCGGCCTTGCGAAGACGCAGGAACACGATCGGGGACTCATCCTCGGGCTCGAGCGCGACAGTCATGACGATGGGCGCTTGCTCAAGTGATTCATAGGTGGTCGTCACCGGGGTGCCAGCGATGACGGCTGCGAGGAAGGCAGCCTCCTCGCTCGAACTCTCGCGGACCCTGAAGTCGATGTTGTCGCTGCCAAGCGCCACCCGGGCGAAACGTGCGTAGGCATAGGCATCCTCGACGGTCGACCGACCGCCGACGAGCACGCCGGTGGATGAACCTGCTGCCGCAAGGCCTCGCGCGGCAGCATCGAGCGCCTCGGGCCAAGATGCCGGCCGGAGTTCGCCGGCCTCGCGAATCATTGGGGAGGTGATGCGACCCTCTCGAAGGTAGGGGAATGCAAACCTCCCCTTGTCGCAATTCCACTCCTCGTTCACCTCCGGGTCAGCCCAGGCTAGGCGGCGGGTCACCGTGTCCCGGCGGTAGTCGGTGCGAAGGGAGCAGCCGGACGCGCAGTGCTCGCAGGTGGTGGGGACGGACACCAGATCAAATGGCCTGGCCCGGAAGCGGTAGGCGGCGCTCGTCAGTGCCCCGACCGGGCAGATCTGCACGGTGTTGCCGGAAAAATACGAGTCGAAGGGCTGATCAGCGGCGGTGCCGACCTGCTGCTTGGCTCCACGCTCGAGAAGCTCGAGCATCGGATCCCCGGCGATCTGGTCGGCAAACCGCGTGCACCGCGCGCATGACACGCAGCGCTCCCGGTCGAGGAGGATCTCAGCGCTCACGTTGATCGGCTTGTCAAACACCCGCTTCTCGCCATCGAAACGGGTCTGGGGACGGCCGACCGACATCGCCTGGTTCTGCAGGGGGCACTCGCCCCCCTTGTCGCAGACCGGGCAGTCAAGTGGATGGTTCAGGAGGAGGAATTCGAGCACGCCCTCCTGAGCCTCCCGCGCCACCGGCGAGGAAACTTGAGTTCGAATGTGCATTCCATCGCTGACGACCTGAGCACATGCCGGTTGCGGTTTCGGCATGCCCTCAACCTCGATGAGGCAGGCACGGCAGGCGGCAACGGGGTCAAGAAGGGGGTGGTCACAGAACCTAGGGATCTCGACGCCGAGGAGTTCTGCCGCCCGGATTGCCAAGGTGCCCCTGGGCACCTCGATGGTCACACCATCGACGGTCACGCTCACCATCTCAACTGCAGCGAGGTCGGATCCGTTATTGCTCGTCATCGTCATCGAGTTGCCCCTGCGAAGAGATATGACGCGACCGGATCGAATTGCTCGTCGGCCGAGGTGTGGGTCGCGGCGAGGAACTCGTCGCGGAAATACTTCAAGGCCGCGGGGTAGGGAGTGGCAGCCGCATCGCCGAGGGCGCAGAATGAGCGTCCGGCGATCTGCGTGCACACATGGGCAATTTTCTCGACATCAGCCTCCTGCCCATGGCCGTGCTCGAAGCGCTCGAGCATCCCGGTGATCCAGTAGGTGCCCTCGCGGCACGGGGTGCACTTGCCACATGACTCGTGCTTATAGAACTCCAGCCAGCGGGTCACCGCCTTCACGACGCTCACCGTCTCGTCAAAGACCATCGGCGTGCCTGTTCCGAGCATCGTGCCGGCGCCCGCCATGTCCTCGTAGGTCAGTGGGAGGTCGAGGTGCTCTTCAACGAGCATCGGGACAGACGAACCCCCCGGGATCCAGAACTTCAGCTTGCGGCCATCACGCATGCCGCCCGCGTAGTCGAGCAACTCGCGCATGGTGATGCCCAGCGGTGCCTCGAAGATCCCGGGGCGATTCACGTGGCCGGAGACCGCGAACACCTTGAAACCAGGGGACTTCTCCGTGCCGAACTGGCGCAGCCAAGCCGCCCCTCGTTCGATGATGTACGGGATGTTCGCGATCGTCTCGACGTTGTTGATGACGGTTGGCGATGCATAGAGCCCAGCGACCGCGGGGAATGGCGGCTTCAGTCTCGGCTGGCCGCGGTAACCCTCGAGTGAGTCGAGGAGCGCCGTTTCCTCGCCGCAGATGTAGGCGCCGGCCCCTGCGTGGACGACGATGTCGAGTGAGAAATCGGTGCCGAGGATGTTATTGCCAACGAACCCCGCCGCGCGTGCCTGCTCAACTGCATTCGCGACCTTGCGTAGGGCGTTCGGGACCTCACCGCGGATGTAGATGAACGCGTGGCTCGCCCGAATCGCGTAGCTCGCGATGATGACGCCCTCAACGAGGGCGTGTGGATTCGCCATCATGATGGGGATGTCCTTGCAGGCGCCCGGCTCGGACTCATCGGCGTTCACGACGAGGTAGTGCGGCTTGAAATCATTCTGCGGAACGAAGCCCCACTTCATCCCGGTCGGGAAGCCGGCCCCGCCTCGTCCGCGCAACCCGGAGTCCTTGACCACCGAGATGATCGAGTCTGGGTCCTGCTTCAGGGCCGATGCGAGGGCGCCGTATCCCCCGAATCGACGGTATCCCTCAAGGGTGTAAAGGTCAGGTGAATCCCAGTGCTCGGTGATAACCGGGGTCAGTGTCATTGGTTCAGCCCTCCGTCGTGCCTGCTACGGCGCTCGCCGGAACCGGCGGCGCGCTCATGCGGCGCTCCTTGGCGATGCGCAGACCGGCGAGCATCTTCTCGTCGACGCTCACGCCATCGTCTGCGAGTCCATCATTCGGGAAGGCCAGGGTGCGTTCGGTCGCCGCGAAGTCGCGGATCGCGGGGCCTCGAGTGGATTGGACGACCTCGCCGCGAGCCAGCCTGTCGATGACATCGACTGCCGAGGCCGGTGTGACGTCATCCATGAATTCCCAGTCGACGGTCATGACGGGCGCATGCGTGCAGGCCGCTTGGCATTCGATGCGCTCGAGCCAGAACTTGGAGTCCTCGCTCGGCGAGTCATGGGTGGTGCCAAGGCGCTCCGCGAGGGCGGCGTAGACCGCATCCCCGCCCAGCAGTCCGCACAGGGTGTTGATGCATACCCCGATGTGATGCTGGCCGACCTTCTGGCGTTTGTACATCGTGTAGAAGGTTGAAACGGCGGTCACCTCGGCCGAGGTGATGCCGAGTACCTCAGCACAGGCGTTGATGCCGTCGGTCGTGACGTCGCCTTCCTCGCTCTGCACCAAGTGCAACATCGGGAGGAGTGCGGAACGCGGCTGCGGGTACAGCGCGGCCAACTGCCGCATCTCAGCGCGCACCGCTTCACTGATGGTCATGTTCTCCCGGTTCCTTCTCGTCTGTGCTGACCGGCTAGCGGTCAACACCGCCCATGACGGGATCGATGCTGGCAACGGCTCCGATGATGTCGGCGACCTGGCCGCCCTCACCCATCGCCGCGACCGCCTGCAGGTTTGTGAAGGACGGGTCGCGGAAGTGCACGCGATACGGACGGGTGCCACCTGAGCTCACGACGTGGCAGCCGAGCTCACCCCGCGGGGACTCGATCGCGACATACGCCTGCCCAGGTTCGACCTTGAACCCTTCCGTGACGAGCTTGAAGTGATGGATGAGCGCCTCCATCGACTCCGACATGATCTCCTTGATGTGCTCAGCAGAGTTGCCCTGGCCGTCACTGCCGACGGAGAGCTTCGAGGGCCAGGCGATCTTCTTGTCGGCAACCATCACCGGACCTGGCTTGAGCCGGTCGAGTGCCTGCTCGACGATGCGCAGTGACTGCTCCATCTCCTTCACCCGGATGAGGAAGCGCCCGTAGACGTCACATGTCGTCTCGGTGACGACCTCGAAGTCGTAGTTCTCATACCCGCAGTACGGCTGCGACTTGCGCAGGTCGTGGGGCAGGCCGGTGGAACGCAGCACCGGGCCGGTGATGCCTAGGGCCATGCAGCCGGTGAGGTCAAGGTAGCCAATGCCAACCGTGCGGCCCATCCAGATGCTGTTGTCAACGAGCAGGTTCGTCGTGTCCTTGAGCCGCTTGCGCAGGAGCTTCACGGTGTCGCGGATCTTCTCCTCCGCGCCGTCCGGGAGGTCCTGAGCCACTCCCCCGGGCCTGATATAGGCGTTGTTCATCCGCAGGCCGGTGACCATCTCGAAGATGTCGAGGATGAGCTCGCGATCGCGGAAGCCGTAGATCATGGCCGAGAGTGCGCCAAGCTCCATGCCGCCGGTCGCGAGGGCGACGAGATGCGAGGAGACGCGATTCAATTCCATCATCATGACGCGGATAGTGCTCGCGCGCTCCGGGATATCGTCAGTGATGCCGAGGAGTTTTTCGACGGCGAGGCAGTACGCGGCCTCGTTGAACAACGGCGCAAGGTAGTCCATACGGGTGACAAAGGTGACGCCCTGCACCCAGGACCGGAACTCCATGTTCTTCTCGATGCCCGTGTGCAGGTATCCGATGCCGCAACGGGCCTCGGTCACGGTCTCGCCATCGAGTTCGAGGATGAGCCGAAGCACGCCGTGGGTCGACGGATGCTGCGGACCCATGTTCACGACGATGCGTTCCTTCTCGCCATCAGGTGCCGCAGTGATGGTGTCCCAGTCGCCGCCGGAGACGGTGAAGATTCGACCTTCGGTCGTTTCGTATCCGGGGGCGAAGGGGTCGTCGGTTGCAGAGCTGGTCGACGTAGGCCCGGCGCTCCCGTAGGTCACGTGGTCGGTGGACATCAGTTGTACGACCTCCGCTGATCCGGTGGGGGAATAGTGGCACCCTTGTACTCCACAGGGATACCGCCGAGGGGATAGTCCTTGCGCTGCGGATGCCCCGGCCAGTCATCGGGCATGGCAATGCGGGTGAGTGCCGGGTGGCCGTCGAACACGATGCCGAAGAAGTCCCAGGTCTCACGCTCATGCCAGTCGCATGTTGGGTAAACGGCGACGATCGACGGGATATGGGGGTCGGCATCCGAGGCGGTTACCTCGACCCGGATGCGCCGGTTGTGCGTAATCGAAAGAAAGTGATAAACCGCATGGAGTTCACGCCCAGCATCGCTCGGATAGTGGACGCCGCTCACTCCGCTGCACATCTCAAAGCGCAGGCCCGGCTCATCGCGCAGGACTCGCGCGAATGCCACCAGGTGCTCACGCCTCACGAAGAAAGTGATCTCTCCCCGGTCGACGACGACCTTCTCGGTGGCCGACGCGAACGGCAGGCCCTGATCGGCGAGTGAGAGTTCGATCTCCTCTGCCACCTCGTCGAACCAGCCCCCGAAGGGTGCCTGCGAGGCTCCGGGCATGACGCGGGGATCAACGAGACCGCCGAAACCGCTCGTGTCACCCGAGCCCCTCACTCCGAAGGCGCCGTCGCGGACATCGAGCAGTTCGAGGTTCAACGTACCCGTCGGAACAACCGGTAGCCGCGGGGTCATGTCGGTCATCGGAGCAGGCCCCGCATTTCACTCGTCGGCGCCGCTGTCAGTGCCTCGGCCTCAAGCGCGATGATCTCCTGCTTTCGGTGCGGTCCGAGTTTGGTGTCCTGGATCTGGTCGTGCAGTTTCAAGATCGCGTCGATGAGCATCTCGGGCCTTGGCGGGCACCCCGGCAGGTAGATATCGACGGGAACCACGTGGTCGACACCTTGGACGATCGCGTAGTTGTTGAACATGCCGCCGCTGGAGGCGCAGACCCCCATGGCCAGTACCCACTTGGGCCCGGGCATCTGGTCGTAGATCTGACGCAGTACCGGCGCCATCTTCTGGCTCACTCGGCCCGCGACGATCATCAGGTCGGCCTGACGCGGAGAGGCCCGGAAGACCTCCATCCCGAAGCGCGCGAGGTCGTAGCGCGCGCCGCCGGTGGTCATCATCTCGATTGCGCAGCAGGCCAGCCCGAATGTTGCGGGCCAAAGCGAACCCTTGCGGGCATACCCGGCAAACTTTTCGACCGTGGTGAGCAGGACGCCGGACGGCAGGCTTTCTTCAAGACCCATGATGTATCAACTCAATCCCACTCGAGGCCGCGACGACGCCAAACGTAGGCGTAGACGACCAGAACCGTCACGATGAAGAGGACCATTTCGATGAGTCCAAAGAGCTCGAGGCGGTCGAAGGCGACGGCCCACGGGTAAAGGAACACGATCTCGATGTCGAAGATGATGTAGAGCATTGCGGTGAGGTAGTACTTCACCGGGAAGCGACCACCGCCCACCGGCTGCGGAGTCGGCTCGACTCCGCACTCATAGGCGTCAACCCTCGCCCGGTTATAGCGCTTGGGCCCGGTGATCGAGGCCGTAACCACGGAGAATGCCGCGAATCCGAAGGCCAGGAGGCCAAGGATCAGGATGGGCGCGTAGACGTTCACCGCTCCTGGTCTCCTTCAGAAAGTTGTTCGTACTCGTTAGGACGGACGCGCCGGATTGATCCCTTGTGAACGGCGTAACGACCACCCAAAGCATAGTCCGGCCGGCCGCCCGCAAGCACCCGGCCCACCACCCCCACCCCCGTCATTTCATCCAGCATCCGGTCGAACTGACGAAAAATCTGGTCAGATGACCACGAAACTGGTGATTTCATCCCGGGGGGACAAGCCCGGGACAGGTAGTTCCTCAGGACAGGCTCAAGGCGATCACTCTGGCGCCATGCTCGATCGCTTTGCGACTGGGTTCGTCGCCCGGTGCAGGGCCACGATCCCACCGGTGAGATTACGCCACTGAACCTTGCCCCAACCCGCCGAGGCGATGTCGGCTGCGAGCGCCTCCTGATCGGGCCAGGCCCTGATGGACTCAGCGAGATAGACGTAAGCGTCCGGGTTCGTCGCCACCTTCCGGGCAACCGCAGGGAGCGCCCTCATCAGATACTCCGTGTACACCGTTCGAAAGGCCGGCAGCGTCGGCTGCGAGAACTCGCACACAACGAGTTTGCCACCGGGTCGCACCACCCGACGCAGTTCAGCAAGCCCCACCGCCCGATCATGGATATTTCGCAGGCCAAACGAGATAGTGGCCGCATCGAATACACCTGACTTGAACGGTAGGTGCATGCCATCGCCAGCGACAAAGGGCAGGCGTGGCTGGCGGCGGCGTCCGACCTGAAGCATCCCGAGCGAGAAGTCGGTCGGCACCACAATTGCGCCCGCCCGGGCGAACGGCACACTCGAGGTGCCCGTTCCCGCGGCGAGGTCCAAGATGCACTGACCCGGCTTGGGATCCACCGCATCAAAGACAGCGCGGCGCCAGACCCGCGTACGCCCGAGAGCCAGCACGTCATTCGTTATGTCGTAGCGTTCAGCGACGTCATCGAACATTGCCGCCACCTCGGCGGGGGCCTTTGACAGGTCAGCGCGCGTCATGGGGGCATCCTTGCATCCCACCGCTTCGTCCGCCCACAGCGAGAACC
>CAMCSO010000043.1 GCA_945877545.1 Bifidobacterium breve
GTTCCGGAGGGCAGGTCGTAGGAGACCGAGACGGTGGTCTGTCCCCCGGGCGGCGTCCAGCCGACCATTCGGACAATCTTTTGACCGTTACCATCATTCGCGAAGCCGCGGCCGTACTGTTGATGGTTCTTGAAGGACCTGATGGCAAAACCCTGCGGATAGCTAGTAACGTAGTTCGTGGCTTTGTTGGGCACATACATGATGTACGCATTCTTCAGCCAACTCGTCTCGTAGCCAACTCGCTCAGCCGGTCCGTCAGGACGCTCGGGGGGAGTTGCGTTGGTGACATTCATCTGTTGGGTGACTCGGGCCGAACCGTCATCGGCAAGCTGCACCGAAACAAGCACGTTTCTTTCCTGAAAGACATCCACTTTGCTCTGATTGCCATTTTGCGTGTAAACCGCTGACCAGTCTCCCGAACCCGGATCAACAACCTGTCCCCCTGCGCCACTCTTGAGAATGACCGACTCAAAGTCAGGATCACGCAACCACACCTGAAAGTGCCGACCTGGAGCCGTGCCAGCAATGGCCTTTGCTGCGGTGACGAGGTCGTCACCCGACAGCAGTTGGGTGAGGAGGTCGTCTAGAAGTTGCTGGTTCGCGACCTGTCGGGCCGCCGCTTCATCCTGCCCGAACTGCTCATAGGCGTCTATCAGGAGTATTGTTCCGAGTTGATCGCCGGTGACCTCGCCGTACGTTTCCGATTGGATGGGCCCGAGCGAGTTCAGGACCGCTGCGATTGCCGTGAGATCCATGGTCATCACACCGTCGACCTCGGGGAAGCCCCCACCCACCCAGGCACCAGCCATCTCACGTCCAGCAAAGGTGAGGGACGGGTGGGTGTTTGTCACCACCATCGGCTCCTCGCGTGGATTCTTCGGGAAGAACGGGTTCATTGACGGTCCCCACCACGTGACCTGCGCGTTCATTGGCGGAAACAGTTGGGTGCTCGTCTGACCCTTGATCGGGATCGAGATTCGCCCCTGATCAAACTCCACGAGGACGAGCGACAGTGGGGCGCCTCCCGAGGCGCGCATCTCCGCCTGATTGCCAATGGCAATGAGGTAACGCTTCACGCCATTTGCACCGAGGGCGTCTGGGAGTTGGGGAGCGAGGTCGACGAGAACGCTGATTGCGTCCTGTACCGGCGCCACCTCCCCCAGGGCCTTACGCTGCACTCTCGCCAATGCTTCGGCCATGGGACCGCTCGTCTGGATTTCCCTGAGCGCCTTGGCGCTGCTCGTGATCCCACGGTTGATGGCAGCCACTCGGGGCGGCAATTCGCGCAGCCTTGCCACGTCGATCGCCCCGTCATTGAAGATCTTGCGGGACCCGCTCTCACCCGACAGGTCGCCGAAAAGGCTGAGCAGTTCTCCCGTACTCCCGGCAATGTCGGCTGTCGCGCCACCGAGGCGTTTCCAGTTGTCTATTGCTGTCCCCACCCCCGGAACAATGCTGAGCACACCTAGGTGCGCACCCTGAGCCGAGGAAGAAATTCTCGACGCTGCAGTCTCCACCTGTGCGAAGTCAGCCTGAGCACCTGCGTATTGACCGCCGGTTATCTGATCAACCGTGCCATTGAGGCTTGTCAAGAATGCGCCAGCTCCAACACCCAAGGTTACGAGAGACCCGAGGAAGGCAAGCTGGATCCACAGGATGAAACCGCCGGCCATGAGCGCCCCAGCCAGTCCGACCACGGTCTTCAATGAAGGCTGGTGCACCCTGTGAGTATATGAAGTGTCTCAACCTCAGAACCTCCCGCCGCACTTTGGGCAGCTTGATGTCGCTCCAACACCCGGATCCGCCACCCGCAGCAGCATCAACATGCCCAAACCCCGTGCGCGCTGGAAAACTCGGGGTGGCCGCTAGTAAGCGCCTTCGCCTACCAGTACCGCCTTTACCGTCTTGGCGACGATCACTAGGTCTAGGGCCGGGGACCAGTGCTCGACATAGTCGAGATCGAGGCGCATGCGCTCCTCCCAGTCGACGCTCTTGCGCCCTGACACCTGCCACAGTCCGGTGAGGCCCGGCTTGGTGAGGTGACGTCGGTGGTCGGCATCTGCGAAGAGCGGCAGTTCGTCCACGAGGACAGGTCTGGGACCGACAAGGGACATGGAGCCGGCGATGACGTTCACCACCTGGGGCATTTCATCAATTGACCAACGCCGAAGGAACCGGCCCACTTTGGTGATGCGCGGGTCGGACTTGTAGCGCGCGGCAATATCAAGATCAGGTGCGCCAATGACCGCCTGTCGTTCCTGATCAGCGCCCACCCGCATAGTTCGCAGTTTCAAAACCGTGATGAGTTGGCCGCCGCGCCCCACGCGCGCCTGGGTGTAGAAGACCGGACCTCGGCTCGTGAGCTTCGTAACGATGCCGCCCACCAGCATGAACGGCAGGAACACGATGAGCAGGGTGACCCCGAACAGGATGTCGAGCGAACGCTTGATCGCCCGCTTCGGCCCAGTAAGGTGCGGCTCGTCAAGGTGCAGGAGCGGAAGATTCGCTGCCATGCGCATGCTCACCCGCGGCCCCGCCACATCGCCGATCGCAGGGGCGACGAGGAGGTCGACACGAGGCCCCTCCAGACGCCAGGCCAGGCGTTGCACTACGCGTTGGCCGAGTGCTGGCGAGCTAGCGACCGCCACGGTGTCGGCATCCTCAAGGGAGATCCGGGTCATCACCTCATCGAGCCAGGCCTCCAGCCCCACATCGTCGACATCCGCGGCTGGCTCATCGACGACATCGACGACCGTGAACCCGGCAACCGGGTCACGATCGAGCATGTCGACGATCTCGGACTTTGTGGGTTCTGCACCGACAACGATCGTCCGATGGAGGAAGTGGCCATAGCGCCGCTCGTGACGCAGCCAGCCGCGAAGCGCCCAACGCACGACGAGGAGCAGGGTAAGCCCAACGACGAAGGTGATGACGACGAAACCACGCGACAGTTCCAGTTTGAGCACGAACACCACGATGGCGACCGCCCCAAACACTGTCGCGGTCGCCGACACCACACGCTTGAACTCCTCCGAGCCAACGCCCAGCATGCGAGTGTCGTAGGCACCTCGCAGGACTAGGACACACAGCCACGAGATCACGACGATGAACAGCAACGAGATGTACGTCGGGTCATTAATCTCGACATTGAACGGAATCGCCCACCGAAGAATGAAGCCGGTGAGCCCGGCGATGGTGATCACCACCGCATCGAGTAGCACTGCACGCGTCGCATAGACGCGCAGAGGATCTCTGCGCATGTGCGGGCGATCGCGATGGGCGTGCACCTCGGACCAACCAATCCGCGATGCAGGCGTGATTGCTACCGTCGCGGGCAGCGATTCGGCCTGTCGATCCTCAAGCGCCATCAATCACCTCCGCCTTGGCCCCGCCGTGCGGGGCCGGTCGCAATACGCGAACCGGCCACCGCATCAGCCTATGCCTGAACGTAGATGCGAACAGGAACCTCGGTGAGGGTGATCGACGCGCCTTCGAGTACCTCCTGGCAGTTCGCCAGCGGATCGCACACCAACTGTGAACCGGCCGGCGCAGTGTAGGCCGCATCGCCTGTCTCTGCCCACGCCACAATCGACTTTTGGCCGTCGCGAGTGAAATTGCACGTGACGGCACCGGCGGCATCCGTGCAGCCCTCGAACTGCGATCCGACCACCCAGTTATCGATGGCGAAGAAGCCTTGCTCGCCATCCGAACCCGGGTACGCCTGGATGCCAAGGAGCGGGTAGGGCTTCTGGGTCCAGATGTACCAGTAGGCGCGCTCGATGCCGAAACGCAGGTTGTCGATGTACGTGCGCACGATCCAGCCCGCTGCGGCCGGACCCGTGATGTCGGTCTTGGGGATGTCGCCAGGGCCCGCAAGTCCGTAGTTCAACTCGGTGTCCCAGATCAGGATGTCCGCCGGTGCACCCGCCTCGACGACCGCCGACCTGAAGGTCTCGATGAGTTGCCCGCGGATCTGCGGATTTCCCTCACCGCTCGGGTAGGCGTGCAGGGAGAGAACATCGACCGGCCAGTTGGCCTTCGCCAGCGCCGCAAGGTACTTCGGGTAGAAGGCATCAAAGCGTGCCGAGAGTCGAAGTGCCGGCGACGCCGAGACCACAAGCGCCTCGGGATCGGCCGCCTTGATGATCTTGTACGCCCGCGCTGTCATCTCCGCGAGTTCCTCGGGGCTACCGTCGTAGAAGTTCTTTAGGTTGGCCTCGTTCCAGATCTCGTAGCTGGAGATCCGACCCTTGAAACGGGTAACAACAGCCGTGACCCAGTCGTCCCAGTCCTGCAGGTTCGCAGGCGCGCTCGCTGCGCCGGGCTGCGGGTAGTGCTCCTGGCCATTTTTGACGGCGCCCTTCTTTGCCGCCCACTCAGGGGTAGTGCCGAGCACCATGAGGATGTCGGTAAGGCCCTTGGACTCGGCATTCGCAAGCGCACCGTCAAGGTTGTCCCACTTGAACTCGCCCTTGGCCACCTCAATCTGCGACCAAGCGGTGCCGTTGTCCCAAAGGCGCAGGGCGCCGAAGGGTGCAGACGGCCATGCCTCGACCTCCACGCCTTCGACCTGCATCCCCACGAGGCTCGCGGGGATGCCAGGCACTGAGGGCGCGGTCGCGGCCGACGAGGCCGGTGCCTCTGACTGCGATGACCCGCAAGCACTCACTCCCAGTGCAAACACTGATAGTGAGGCTGCGGCAATGACTAGCTTGCTCCGAACCATGTGGGCATGCTCCCGATCGTGACGGATGTACCAGCGATAACTGGCGTGCTGACATTTGAGGCAGTAACGGAATTCGTGGCACCAGCGGGCACGACGAAGGGTCCCGAGCCGGTGCTGGCCCAGGCGACCGTTGACGACACGCCGTTCTTCACGATCGTGCAGGTGTTGACCGCAGCAGTCGCGCACGTGACCGAGCCGCCGACCATCCAGCCGTAGGTGGTCGCGTAGCCAAGGGCCCCTGCAGTGCCCGGGTACATCTGAATCCCGAGGAGGCTGTAGGTGCTAGGCGTGTACGAGTACCAGTAGGTCCGGTCGATACCCAGGCGGGCACTGTCGAGGTAGGTCTGCGAGACCCACGCAGCAGCCTTATCACCATCAATGTTCTGCTTGGGGTTCGATGAGCCGGGGCCGGCAAGTCCGTAGTTCACCTCGGTGTCCCAAAGTGGCTTGGCCGGGGCACCTGCCGCGGCGAGCGATGCGCGGACCGTGGAGATGTAGGTGACGCGATCAGCCGGGGTGCCGAGGCTATTCGGGTAGAGGTGCACTGAGAAGGCAGTCACGGGCCACTTGAGCTTCTTCAGGCTCTTGAGGTACGCCGGGAAGAACTTGTTGTAGGCCGAGGTAAGTCGAACGGTGCTGCTTGCCGAGACGATCTGCGCGGTCGGGTCGTTCTTACGAATGATCTTGTACGCCTCGCTCGTCAGGTCAGCCATCTGAGAGGGGGTGCCCATCCAGAAGGTGCTGAGGTTCGCCTCATTCCAGATCTGGTACGCGTCGATCGACGCGGCATAGCGCTTGGTGACCGCGGTGACCCAGTTCTTCCAGAGCGTCATCGACGAGGGCATTGAGGCCGCACCCTTGTTCGGGTAGGTGCCCTGACCCTTGTCCGAGGCAGCCCATGTCGGCGTCGAGCCGAGAACGTACAGAACCTTTGCGTTGATCTTGTTGGAGTTCGCAATGGCCTTGTCCATGCCGGTCCACCAGTACTTCGAGGCCGACGGCTGCACCTTGCCCCACGAGATGCCGACATCCCACATGCGGATCGTCCCGGTCGGCACGGTGGGCAAGAGTCCGTTCGCGATCTGCGGAACGTGTAGGCCGTACGAGACTGCGTCGCCCGGGGCTGCGTTCGCTGCCGGTGCTGCGACGACACCTGCGCCGAACGCGCATACGATCGCGATGGAGATGGCGGCGGCGGCGCGGCGGCGAGTGAATGTGAACGGGCGCATAATGAAACCTCTCGAAGCGAAGTTGTGCTGGCCAAGTTGTGATGACGCATGGTCCTGAGGCGAGCCTGAGACAACCAAACCTTAGCCCATTGCCCCCTCCTGCTCCGGTATCCAAGATGGGCGCGCCTCCATGAACAGGGAGTGAATTCGCCCGGGGCTATCGAAGTCGAAGGACGTACAGGCTCTGCCCATCGGTCTCCCGGCCATATTCGAAGCGATCAACGGCTAGGCCGGCGGGTTGCAGATGACCCTCAAAATGCCTCCGCTCGAATCTTGTGCAGTGCAACGGTCCCTTCCATTCGAGGGGTCCATAGCCCTGAGGATTCTCCTCCCACGCGGCCACAGCCTCCTCGACGAAGCAGGTGACGAGGGCTCTGCCGCCCGGCGACAAGGCTTCGCCGATAAGGCGCAGGTAGGCCGGGGTGTCGACATCATTCATATGAGAGAAAACCGAGTAGGCATAGAAGACATCGACGCTCCCGGGCTCCGCCGCAAGCGTGCGCTCGCGCGAGCCATCAGGGTTGTAGCGCTCATTGCTCACATCGAGCCAGGTAAATCGAAAACCTTCGTCCGCGAGGTTGACATCGGCCCACTCGATGAGCTCTGGCTGGATGTCAACCCCGTGGTAGTCACGGATCTGACCGAACTCCTCCCGGACCCCAACCGCAAGCCGCCCAGCACCGCAGCCCCAGTCGAGCAGGCTCGACTCCGTGTTGAGGTCGCAGTACTCGACAAGTCGACGCACATCGCGCACCGCCGTCCGAATGAAGGCCTTGTCGTTCTTGAAGTGGGTGCCCCCCATGCGGTACTTGCCGGGCGGAAGGGGGACGGTCTTCTTCTTGAACACGGACTCAGCCTATTCGGGTGGAGTTCAGTCAGAAGAGGCGGTGGCACGTGGCGATGCCCTGTTCGGTTGCAACAAAACTGTGCTGGAAGCTCGTCACCGGCTCGATGATTCGCGGAAGGATCGTTGAGCAATTCGCCCTCGCATGCCACGAGGGCAGCGCCATGAACGACCGCCCACCCCGCGAGTGGAGTGCGACCACGATGAAATCGGTCGACCCGCCGAAACCGGAGTGGGTCCGACCCTTCACCCGCCGCGCGTGCGCCTGCTCCAAAAAAGCAACCGACAGCGATCATCCGGGCCTGACGTGCAATGAGCCCTGGGTCATTCGTGACCTCCGTGCGCATGTGGAGCCGGTACTCGGGAACCACCGCGTCAACGGCGCCAAGAAGTACCTTCGGAATCGCAAAGTTCCCCGAGGCGACGACACGCGGGTTTTCCGGCAGGTCCCCGAGAACCTTCTTGATTCGCTCGACGTTGATGATCCGCATTGACTCCTAGTTATTGCGTTCAACCCAGCGTCGGCCCGCTATGTCAGAATGGAACAGTCAGTAAGTTGTCCCCCGCAGTGAGAGCAGGCACCCATGCAGTCGACGTTCCCCTGGGGCGATGTGTCCGTCTACGTCGCTGGCCATCGCGGCCTGGTGGGGTCGGCATTGTGGCGGGCACTTGAGGCAGCGGGGGCGGGCGAGCTCATTGGCTGGTCCTCGAAGGAACTCGACCTTCGCGATCGCACGGCAACGCACGACGCGATTACCGAGGCGAAACCCGACATCATCATCGACGCAGCGGCCAAGGTCGGCGGCATCATGGCCAACTCCACGTTCCCCGTCGAGTTCCTGCGCGACAACACCCTCATCCAGACAAACGTCATGGACGCCGCCCATGCCGCCGACGTCGATCGACTGCTCTTCCTCGGCTCATCCTGCATTTACCCGCGGCACGCAACCCAGCCGATCCGTGAGTCGTCGCTCATGACCGGGCCCCTCGAGCCCACGAATCAGGCCTACGCCATGGCGAAGATCTCCGGCATCTTCTACATCGAGGCGCACCGCACCGAGTACGGACGCCGCTGGATCTCCGCCATGCCAACGAACCTGTACGGACCGGGCGATAACTTCGATCTCCAGTCATCCCACGTACTGCCCGCCTTCATTCGCAGGTTCCACGAGGCGAAGGTCACTGGCGCGCCCACCGTCACCGTCTGGGGCACCGGCACCCCACGCCGCGAATTCCTCCACGTCGATGATCTCGCTCAGGCCTGCCTCGTTCTCCTCCAGCACTACGACACCCACGAGACCATCAATGTGGGCCTCGGCGACGACATGCCGATCCGCGAACTCGCCGAGACGGTGGCATCCGTCGTCGGCTTTGAGGGCACCATCGAATGGGATTCATCCAAGCCTGATGGCATGCCCCGAAAACTCCTCGACACCTCCCGTATCAATGAACTCGGTTGGCAGCCGCAGATCACCCTCCGCGATGGTGTGGCGAGCACCTACGAGTGGTACCTCGCGAACAAGGCCTAGGCGCAACGTGGCCGAGCAGGTTGCGGGTGAGCCGCTGCAGGTCTTCCTGCCGGGGCGAATGTCGCTGCTCGTCCGGCTAACCGCCAAGGAGGGGCTTCGGCTCGCACTCCTCGACGTCCTCAACACCTATACCGACCAGCTCGCCGAGGAGCCGGGGACCGAGGTTTTCATCGTCTCCGTCGACCCTGACACCCCCGACAACGTCTGGCTCTTCGAGATCTTCAAGGACGAGGCCGCGCAGGAGGCTCATCGGGCGTCCGCACCCTTCGCGGTGCTCATGGGGGCGATGCCGCCGCTGCTCGAGGGGCCCCCGGCCGTACTGCGTATGGACCCGCTACGGATGTCGCTCCAACAGGGCATGCTCCACGAGGATTGGGCGTTCTAGCCCTACGTGAACGGGGGACGCTCGTCGAACCTCAGGCTCGTCCGGCCCGCCGCCCGCCAGAGTCGAGCAGTCGCATCGGTGTCCTCATCGGTGACGAGGTTGCCCATCACCCGTAGTGCAATGGTCATGAGTGACCGCGAGCGCATGCCGACGGGGCCGAAGGTCGGCAGGAATCCGGGGACGGTGAGGAACCCGGCGAGCCGGCGTGCAATGGAGAAGGCGGTGCCGTAGTGCTGCCTCAGGATTGGCGCCCACTGGGTCGCGTAGTCCATCGATGCATTGGCGACGGTGCCGGAGAGAACCTGAGCAGCCAAGCGGCCGGTCTCAAGTCCGTAGTCGATGCCCTCGCCGTTCAGGGGGTTGACGCAGCCCGCTGCATCGCCGACGAGCATCCAGTTGGGGCCGGCAACCCCGCTCACCGCTCCGCCCATCGGCAGCAGCGCCGACCAAGGGGCCCGGATGTCTCCCTCAAGCTGCCATTCCTCGCGCTGGTCATCGGCGTAGTGCTGCATGAGAGCTCGCAGGTTCACCTCGGCCGGGTGCTTGCTCGTCGCGAGGGTTCCGACGCCGATGTTGACCTCGCCGTCACCGAGCGGGAACACCCATCCGTAGCCGGAGAGGAGCTCGCCCTGCTGCCCCCGCAATTCAAGGTGGGAGGAGATCCATGGGTCATCGCTTCGATGGCTCTTGACGTAGCCCCGGGCTGCGACTCCGTAGACGGTGCTGCGGTGCCAGAGCCGCCCGAGCCGGCGTCCGAGCTGGGACTTGGCGCCGTCAGCGACGATGAGGCGCTTGCAGCGGATCTCGCGGGTTTGCCCCTTGCCTGTTGCGAAGGTGACCGAGGTGACCTTGCCCGCGTCGACCGTGACGTCGATGGCGCGGTGGCCATCGACGGTCGTGACCCCCGCATCAATCGCCACCTGGCGAATGGCGTCGTCGAGTTCGAGTCGGGGGGCTGCGCCGCCATGGCTCGGCAGCGAGCCTCCCGGCCAGGGGAGGGTGAGAGTACGACCGAAGCCAGCAGCCCGAAGCCCCCGGTTTCGGGCCTTCCCCTCGAGAAAGGGTGAGAGCCCGAGAAGGTCAAGTTCAGCGATCGCACGGGGCGTGAGGCCGTCGCCGCAGGGCTTGTCACGGGGAAAGGCCTCGGCGTCGGCGAGGAGGACGTCGATGCCGGCGCGCGCGCTCCAAGCAGCGGTCGCTGAGCCGGATGGGCCGGCTCCGACGACGAGGACATCGGTCTCGAGGACGGGGGCTGCAGTCATGATGGTTCCATTGTCCCCGGGTCACGGCCAGATCGCACTCGCGAGCGCAATGAGAGGCGGGATGTAGGTGCCACCGCTGAGCCCCTGCCCTTCGCCGACCACGACGAGCACACGCTGCAGTAGGGTCGACGCAACGGTACGGCGCCGCCATTGGACGTCGTCTCTACAGCCTCCGTTCGACAGGTATGGTTTACATGTAAAACCACCGGAGATGGCGCCCCATGACACACCGAGCCACCGTGGCAGTTCGCATTACGGTCGACGAGCAACGTCGACTTGATGAACTCTCCGCGCGTACTGGACGATCCCGATCCTTCTACGTGCGCGAGGCCATTCAATTGCACCTAGGTGACTTGGAAGAGCGCTACTGCGAAGATCAAGTCATCCAAGACTGGGAGAACTCTGATCAGTCGACCCGGGCCGCGGCGGAACTCTGGTCCGAACTCGGTCTATGAGTCACTGGACTCTTGGAACGGCCCTCACCGACCCTCGTACCCGCGGTCAGTCTTTACCAGGAAATTGGCCACAGATCGGAAATCCACGCACAGTGATGGTGTTGCCCCGTCTTTGATCAGTTGCAGGTGCACTGCTGCTCGACCGGCACGTTAGCCATCACCTCTTGCACATGCTCACCGCAGCCACTCCACGTGACTAGACCGCAACTATTGCAACGCACAGGACTGCACATTCGAGCCTCCATCAGTTGATGCCAACAGTGAAATTATACCCTAGGGGGTATATAAACGCCAAGAATCCAAGCCTAGGACCTCAGGTCAGTTCGACGGAACACGCCAACTCAGACGCGTGCCCCCGACGTCGGACACCCGCTCGAGTGCGCAGGAGCCCCCTAGACCGATGGCCCGTGCGTTGAGGTTTGCCAACCCGGATCTGCGCCCACCACCATCAGGCGCCACACCAATGCCGTCGTCCGTCACGACGAGCACCACCTCGGATCCGATGACCTCAACCACCACTTTAACCTTCCCCGCTTGGGCGTGTCTTGCAGCATTCGTGAGCGCCTCACGCAGCGCGGCAATGAGGTGGTCGGCTGTGGTGTCACCCACCATCGCCTCGATTAACCGGATGAAACTGACGGATGGCTCAAAGCCCAGAAGGGCTGCCGCCTGTGCTGTCTCGCGCAGGACCCGGCCACGGAGACCTGTCGACGGGCCCACGCTCGGCTCGTGCAGCGCGAGGATCGTCTGTCGTATCTCACGAATCGTCTCGTCCATCTCGTCGACTGCCCGCGACATCCGGTCACGCACAGCGTTGTCGAGCCCCGGAGCGCGTAGCGCCCCCTGCAACTGCATGCCCGTGGCAAAGAGTCGCTGAATGACAAGATCATGCAGGTCGCGCGCAATTCGATCGCGATCCTCGTAGACCGCAAGCTGGCCTTGCTCCTGCCGCGCCTCCGCGAGCACCAGCGTCACTGCTGCCTGTGCAGCGAACGCCTCGGCGAGCTCAACGATTTCGAGGGGTACGGAACCAGCACTGACATCCCACAGCAGGGCCGCGACACCGAAGGTGCGATCCGCCGTGAACATTGGAAGTGCGATCACGTTGCCAAACGAGCGTGGCTGATCAATGTCCAGAGTGAACGGTCCTCGTCGGACGGTGGAGCGTGACGTGAAGGCCTCCACTAAAAGATCTCCGTCGGACAACTTTCTGCCTAGCAGGCCACGGTCAATCTCGTCGAAGGCCGCATTGCGCGGAACTCGCCGGCTTCTTGGGCTACGAGACCATCGGGTGTCGGCCATGCTGGCGTCCCCCTCCTCTGGCCCAACGTTCACGACCTCGACCACGAGGTAGCCGTGGGAGTCCGGCATTGCGATTAAACAGGCGTCCGCCCCCGTGATTGCGCGTGCCTGCTCACCGACCACAGGGAGAACTTCGGCGCTCTCGACTCCGCTCAGAACTGCATTTGAAATAGCTGCGACCGCATCCTGCCAACGCTCGCGCTGACGGCTGCGCTCATAAAGTCGCGAGTTCTCGATGGCGACGGCGGCGGCGGCGGCGAGCGCCATCACCGTCCGCTTATCCTCCGGGGTGAATCCGCCACCACCGCGCTTCTCGGTGAGGTAAAGGTTGCCGAACACCTCACCGCGAACCCGAACAGGCACCCCGAGGAAGGATTTCATCTGTGGATGGCCGGGCGGGAAGCCGACTGAGGCAGGATGGTCGGCGAGGCGCTCGAGGCGGACCGGGCCCGTCTCTTCGGTGATCACGCCGAGGATTCCCTTGCCGGTCGGGTGCGGTCCGATCAACTCGGCAAGGGTCGCATCCATGCCCACATGGATGAAATCGACGAGCCTGCCCTCGCTCCCGATGACACCGAGGGCGCCATACTCCGCATCGGCGAGGTCCGCCGCCGCCCTCACAATCCGGCGGAGCGTTCCCCCGAGTTCAAGGCCCGCCGCAACTGAAACAATCGCGGCGAAGAGTCCGTTTTCCCTTTCTTTGCCCACAGGGTGATCATCCACTCATGGTGCCGCAACTAGAAATTGGCGCTCGGCGCATCATCTGAGAGGCTGTCCAAGTGACGACGAGCCCGACCGAGACCATGCCCCCCTTACTCTCGGCCGCCCCGCACTTCCTTGCCGCCGCCACGCTTCTCTGTGTCGGTCTCATCATGTTCAAGGGCATCTGAGTGCTTCGGGTCCGCGGCCGGGAGGTCGCCTTCTTGGGCCTCACCGTCGTGCTCGGCGGCGTCATTATGGTGATCAATGGCGAGCGCCGCACCCGCTGACCTCCACGCCCCGCCGACCCTCGAATCGACCCCGAGGGCCGCACACCGGCGTGACATTCAGGGCCTGCGAGCCATAGCGGTCCTCATGGTCGTGCTGTTCCATGCCCGTCTCCCCATGCCCGGCGGATTCACCGGAGTCGATGTCTTCTTCGTCATCTCCGGCTTCGTCATCACCGGGATGCTTCACCGCGAGTGGCTAGCCACCGGCCACATTCGCATGCGCACCTTCTACCTGCGCAGGTTCATGCGATTAGCGCCCGCCCTCGGCCTCCTCGTGGGAGTTGTTGTCCTACTCTCCCTCGTATTGCAAAGTCCCTTTGGACCTCAACAGACCGTCGCGGCCACCGGGCTCGGCGCCCTGCTTATGTCAGCGAACCTCGTCATCGCAAGTGCGGCCGGCGACTACTTCGCGGTCACCGCGAACCAAAACCCCCTCCTGAACACCTGGTCGCTTTCCGTTGAGGAGCAGTTCTATCTGGTGTTCCCGGCCCTGCTCCTCGCCGGCTGGGTTGTTGCTCGACGCCTTCGGCGGGTCATGGCGCCGCCGCTCCTCCTCCTCACATTGGTCACCGCGCTCTCATTCACCGTGTCCCTCATGTGGACCGGCGGCAACGAGTGGGGTGCATCTGTCACATCGTTCTTCGGTGGACCGCAGGTGTTTGCGTTCTACGGACCCTTCTCACGGGTCTGGGAGTTCGGAGTGGGGGCCATCCTCGCCCTCCTCGTCGCGAAAGGGTGGCGCCTTGGGAGGTCATCGGGTCACCTTGCGGGACTCGGTGGCGGAGTGCTGCTTCTCGTCTCGGCCTTCGCCATCACCGATGGCATGCCCTTCCCTGGCACGGTGGCACTCGTGCCCGTCACCGGGACCGCGCTCCTCCTCATCGCGGGAGCGAGCAGGGGTTCGTTCGTCAACCGGGGCCTGTCGGCCCGCCCGCTTGTCACCGTTGGCGACTGGTCCTATTCCTGGTACCTCTGGCACTGGCCGCTCATCGTCTTCGCGGCCGTTCTTCTGCCCGGGGAACCGGCCGCCCTCGTCATCGCTGCGCTCGGATCACTCCTCCCCGCATGGCTCTCATACCGGTTCGTCGAGCAACCGCTGCGCCGGTTCCGGCCAGCCGGAAGGATCAAGACCGCTTTCGTTGTCACCGTCATCTCCGGGGTCCCCATTGCCCTATGCCTGGGCCTGCTGTGGGGCTCGAATACCGGTTGGGGCGGACGTTTCGCGTCACCAGACGAGACACCTGCAGCGTCAGGGGCCTCTCAAGCAGGCGATGGGGAACCGGGTCCCGATGCCTTCGATCCCATCGCAGGCGACGGAGCAATCGAGAAGGACACCACGAGGGGCGACCTGCGGGCGCAGCACGTGGCCGTCAAGGCCGATTGCGTGAACACCGACATCGACCCGCTTGGCTGCCGATTCGGTCCGACCACGGCCAAGGGCGCCGTTCTGGTGCTCGGCGACTCCCAGGCCTACGCGCTGGCCGATGGCGTCGTCAATGCAGCAAGTGCCCTCGGCTACGACACCATCGTGAGCAGTCGGACCGGATGCCCCTTCCTCGGCCGCGAGTCCAGTGGAACGCATGACAACCCGTGCCGCTCATGGCAGACATCGGCCCTGTCGTACGCCCTGTCGAGTTCGCCAGCTGCCGTCGTCATTGCGAACCGGTCTGCCGGATACGTCCACCCCGAGTGGGGTTGGCGCACAGCCGCGACCGACGAGGGTGGTGTGGCCACTTCAGTCGCGCAGGCGGCCGGGCTCTGGGAGCAGGGCATTGAGGCCGTCGTCGCGCCCCTGCGGGAGGCTGGCATTCCCGTGGTCATCATTGCCGCGGTGCCCGAGATGCCCGATTTCACCGATCAGCGCTCGCTTTTTTCCCAGGCATTCGGATCCCGCCCGTACGAGGCACCGAGGAAGCAATCCATCGAGGCTCGAAGGCCTGCCCTCGATGCAGAGGAGGCGGTCGCGGCACGTCACCCGGGCACATTTATCTTCGATCCGATCCCGATCATTTGCCCGACAGAGACCTGCTTTTCCGCCGTTGATGGGGTGCTGCGATACCAGGATGAAACCCATCTCACCGTCGACGGGTCTGTCCTCCTTGCGCCTGGGATTCAGGGCATTCTCGGGAAAGCACTCACCGCCAGTCCCTGAACCGCCATAGCCTCCACAGCATGAGGCTCTCCTTCCCCAGCATGAGTCTTCGCAGACGCGCCAGCATCTTCTCTCTCATCACGATCACGATCGTCGTCATGACATCAGCCGCCCTCACCCGAGATTTCGTCGACGAGGTCGATCGGCAGAGCCTCATCACCGACCGACTCGAGCCCGCTGCCCAGATCGCAGGCTCACTCCAGGCAGCGACCGCGCAGACCTCCGCAGCAATCGCGCAGTACGTGGTGACGGCGGAGGGCGACGAGCAGCGCCTCGCCGAGACGAGCCTCGCCCACTCAACCGATCTGCTCGCCTCACTGGAACGCCTCGTCTCGAGTGAACCAGCACTACAGGTGTCCGCCGGAGTTGTTGCGGGAACATTCGCGACGTGGGTCGCCGCGGACGTCATGCCGCTCCTCGCCGACATGGCGGAGGGGAGGACAGCGGCCGCCGAAGCCAGGGTCGACGCCCCCTCCGCGAAGAGACATTTCGCAGAGATCGACTTCGCGAATACTCAACTCATCACGAACATCGAGGCTGCTCGGACCGAAGGACTCATCGACCTGCGTCGAATCACGCAAAGCCTCGGGCTCGCACTAATCGCGGCAGCCCTCTTGGCCATCGGCCTGTCCGCTTGCACTATCCTCGCCCTGCGGGTGTGGATCTTGGATCCGCTCGACCGAGTGCGCTCAGACCTCCGTGATGCCGCTGAGCTCCCCACGCATGAGACCCCGATCGAGCCCACCGGTGCACTGGAGATCGCCGAGGTGGCCAAGGACGCTGAGGCACTTCGACGAGCACTGCTGCGCGAGATCGACGTCGCTCAGGCTGCAAGAGTCGCCCTCGAGCATGGCGCTCCCGCCGTGGTCGCGCTCGAACGCGAGATGGCGCCACCGTCCGATGCACGCCTCGGCGGCGTCGACCTATTCGGGACGACCCGCGCTGCCCAGGGAGTCATCGCCGGGGACTGGTGGGATGCGGTAAGCCTTCCAGATGGTGGCCTAGGCCTCATCATTGCTGACGTCTCAGGGCACGACCTTCACGCCGGGATCACCGCGGTCGGCCTACGATCTATCTTCCGGACCGGTTTGCTCGCGGGACTTAGGCCAGACCAGGTCATGGATCTCGCCGCGAAGGGACTGCGAACCGGCGGGCTGCTCGTCACCGCCTTCGTCGCCCTTGTGCCGGATGGCTCCGACACCCTTGAGTGGGCGAATGCCGGACACCATCCGCCGCTCATCGTT
>CAMCSO010000044.1 GCA_945877545.1 Bifidobacterium breve
ACTCGGAAAGCTCGAGCAGCGTCATTTCCTTGAACGCGTCGAGAAGTGCATCGGTGCTCAACTTCGCCATGGTGGCGTCCTTTCGGGGTTGTACCGGCCGAGGGCGGCCGGAGGGTGATGGGCCTTAGCCCTCGGTGGATTCCTCAACGGCTACCTCTTCGGCAACCGTCTCAGCTGTTTCTTCAGTGACACTTACCTCCGGTGCAGGTGCAGCAGCGGCCGGGGCCTGCGACTCGAGCTTGGTCTGCAATGCGCCGAGGGCACGGGCCGTCTTCGACAACGGCGCTGCGAACAGCGCTGCAGCCTGAGACTGCTTGGCCTTCATGGCACCAGCGAGCTTGGCGAGGAGAACCTCACGCGACTCGAGGTCGGCGAGCTTTTGAATATCGGCCGCAGCGAGCACGACCCCATCCATCACCCCACCCTTGATGATCAGGTTGGGGTTCTCCTTAGCGAAGTTGCGAATGCCCTTCGCTGCCTCAACCGGATCGCCCTTCACGAACGCGATAGCGCTCGGCCCGGCAAGCAGGTCGTCAATGCCGGTGACCCCGGCCTGGCTCGCTGCAATCTTCGTCAACGTGTTCTTGACGATCGTGTATGACACCGTCGGCCCTAGCGAGCGGCGCAGTTTCTTAAGCTGCGCCACCGTGAGGCCGCGGTATTCGGTGAGCACGGTTGCACTCGAGGTGCGGAACTGCTCAGCGAGTTCGGCGACAGTGTTCGCCTTGTTCGCTCCAGCCATGGGGCTCCTTTCAACGGGCCCCGAACAACACAAACGCCCCGGCGCAGGCGCACGGGGCTTCGCGGCACAAGACTTGCTGCCTAGAGCAACGTTCACCTACGCGGGCCGCCCGCATCGTGCGGAGCCTTCGACGCACATTCCGAGGAACGTGCGCAACCAGCGGTCTTTGGTAGACATGACATTAGGCGCTTCGACCCCGCCGCGTCAAAACCCGTGGGCCCTCGGTCGTGGTCTCCGACACGAGTCCGGCCGACTCACCCGCGGGCGAGTCGGCCGGATGAACTCGGTCTGGTGAGGTCTAGACCTCGTCCTCCGCGGTGAGATTCTTCACACGGTTGGGATCAACCGGGATGCCCGGACCCATCGTGGTCGAGAAAGTCGCCTTCTTCACGTATCGACCCTTTGCCGCCGAGGGCTTCAACCGCAGGACCTCATCGAGCGCTGCTGCGTAATTCTCGACGAGTTGGGCCTCCTCAAACGAGGCCTTGCCAATCGGGAACTGCAAGTTCGAGTGCTTGTCGACACGGAACTCGATCTTGCCCCCTTTGATGTCAGCGACAGCCTTCGCCACGTCCATAGTCACCGTTCCCGTCTTCGGATTAGGCATGAGACCACGGGGGCCGAGGACCTTGCCGAGGGTGCCGACCTTACCCATGAGATCAGGGGTGGACACGGCAGAATCGAAGTCGGTCCACCCGCCCTTGACCTTCTCAATGAGGTCATCGGAGCCGACAAAGTCCGCGCCTGCTGCCCGCGCCTCATCTGCCTTCTCACCATTGGCAAAGACCAGGACCCGCGCGGTCTTGCCGGTGCCGTGGGGGAGGTTGACGGTTCCACGAACCATCTGATCGGCCTTGCGAGGATCGACGCCCAGACGCATCGATACCTCGACGGTCGGGTCGAACTTCGTCGTCACCGAGCCCTTGGCAATGCGGACCGCCGCGAGCGGCGAGTACAGCGCATCGAAATCGATCTGCTCCGCTGCCTTCAGGTATGCCTTACTGCGCTTCATTTCTGCTCCTTCGCAGGTTGTGGTCGGCGAGCCGCGCTGGCTCTCCCACATCGAGGCTCGTGGCCGGTCATTTCGGCCACGAGTTCATGCATGGCTGGCTATACCGAAACGGTGATACCCATCTGACGAGCGGTGCCCTCGATGATCTTCATCGCGGCATCAACATCATTCGCATTGAGGTCAGGCATCTTCGTCTCAGCGATCTGGCGAACCTGATCCTTCGTGATCGAGCCGGCCTTCACCTTGTGCGGCTCGCCCGAGCCCTTCTCGAGGCCCGCGGCCTTGAGAATCATGCGAGATGCCGGCGGGGTCTTGAGTTCGAAGGTGAACGACCGATCGTCGTAGACCGTGATCTCAACGGGGATAACGCTCCCCTTCTGGCTTTCTGTCGCGGCGTTGTACGCCTTGCAGAATTCCATGATGTTCACACCGTGCTGACCAAGAGCGGGGCCAACGGGCGGTGCTGGATTCGCTAAGCCTGCCTTGATCTGCAGTTTGATCAGGCCGGCGACCTTCTTCTTCGGTGCCATGGTGTGCGGGTCCTTCTTCTGGTGTGACCCAAGGGCGGCGCCCTCGGGAGTCGAACTAGTTCTTGACCACCTGATTGAACGCGAGTTCAACGGGTGTCTCACGGCCGAAGATCTCGACCATGCCGGTGATCTTCTGTGCCTCAATGTTGATCTCCGAGATCGAGGCATGGAGGGTTGCAAATGGCCCATCGACGACGGTCACCGAATCGCCGACCACAAAGTCGACCTCGATGGTCGGCAGGTTTGTGCCCAAGGGGCCGGTTCCGGTGGCAGCTGCCCCGGACTTCTTCTCGGGAGCGGGGGCAAGAATCCCCACAACCTCGTCGAGTGAAAGTGGTGAGGGTTGGTGGCCATGCCCAACGAAACCGGTCACGCCGGGAGTGTGGCGGACCGTACCCCACGACTCATCAGTCATCTCCATGCGCACGAGGACGTAGCCGGGGAACTTGTTGCGCTTGAGTTGCTTGCGCACGCCGCCCTTGATTTCGGTGACCTCCTCGATCGGGACCTCAACCTGGAAGATGTAGTCCTCCATGTTCAGGGATCCAATGCGGGACTCGAGGTTGCCCTTGACCTTGTTCTCGTAGCCGGCATAGGAGTGGATGACGAACCAGTCGCCTGGCGCGCTGCGCATCTGCTCGCGGAAGGCCGCGACCGGATCGATCTCTTCGTCCGCTTCGATCACCGACTCCTCGACGGCGTCCTCAATCACTTCCTCGTCGACTGGCGCTTCCTCGATGAACACAGTCTCGTTCTCCACTGCGGTGGCATCCACATCCGGCGATTCGGCGCCCGAGGACGTCGCGAAGGGATCGACCGCGGGTGACACGGCGGTGACGTTCTCGTCCTGGTCGGACACGGTTGCCAATCTCCTTATTTCGGGAAACTTTGGGGTGCGGGTCGAAATGAACGTGCGCGTGGATCTGCGTTTCGTCCTCGTTTGCACCGGACGCGGGTTAGCTATCCGAAGACAAAAAGGACGACCTTTGTGAAGACATAGTCATAGCCCGCGATGATGGTTGAGATGATCGAGACGAAGATGATCACCACGATCGTGTACGCGATGAGTTCCTTGCGGGTGGGCCAGATGACCTTCCGAAGTTCGACGATGATCTGGCGGATGAACAGCGCCAGCCGCCCGAACGGGCCCTTGTGCGGACGCGCACTGCCGCCCGAGGGCTCGTGCGCTACGTCGGTATCGGTCATGCCTGCCTTCTTCGTCCTATTGTGCTTCGTCTTCCGCGAATGTACGTGCCGTTCTCGAACATCATTTCGTGCTACGCAGGGCCGGAGGGACTTGAACCCCCAACCGCCGGTTTTGGAGACCGGTGCTCTACCAGTTGAGCTACGACCCTTTGGACGTCCGCGCGTCACCCTGAAGGCAGGCTAACGCCAACGTACCAACCGCCCCGAGAGTCTACGGTCCAGCCCACGAAACGGTCCAATCGCGCCCTTGGCGGCCGCCCGCGAGGGATCCCATTCGCCCGAGCCGGGGGGCCCTGAAAGGATAAAGACATGACCTCTCGGATATCTCATCGAATCTCTTCCATCGCCGAATCAGCCACCCTGGCCGTCGATGCAAAGGCCAAGGCGCTCAAGGCGGCGGGGCGGCCGGTCATCGGCTTCGGAGCGGGCGAGCCCGACTTTCCAACCCCTCACTACATCGTCGAGGCGGCCATCGCCGCGTGCAGCGAGCCGAAGTGGCATCGCTACACCCCAGCGGGCGGTCTCCCCGAGCTTAAGGAGGCCATCGCCGTCAAGACCATGCGCGACTCGGGCTACGCGGTCACCGGCGGTCAGGTGCTCGTCACGAACGGCGGCAAGCAGGCCTTGTACAACGCTTTCGCAACCCTGCTCGATCCCGGCGACGAGGTCATCCTGCCGGCCCCCTACTGGACGACCTACCCGGAGTCGATCCGGCTGGCGGGTGGGGTCCCTGTCGAGGTCATGACCGACGAGACCACCGGATACCGAGCAACAGTCAATCAGCTCGAAGCCGCGAGGACTCCTCGCACGAAGGTGCTCGTCTTCGTGTCACCCTCGAACCCGACCGGCGCGGTGTACTCCCCCGCCGAAGTCCAAGCCATCGGTGAATGGGCGCTGGCGAACGGCATCTGGGTCGTCACCGACGAGATCTACGAGCACCTCGTCTACGGGGATGCCCAGTTCTCGTCAATGCCCGTCCTCGTTCCTGGGCTCGCCGATACCTGCATCATCATCAACGGCGTCGCGAAGACCTACGCGATGACCGGCTGGCGGGTGGGCTGGATGATCGCCCCCGCCGACGTCATCAAGGCCTCGACGAACCTCCAGTCCCACGCGACCTCCAATGTCGCGAACGTCTCCCAGATCGCGGCGCTAGCAGCCGTTTCGGGCGACCTGTCCGCGGTCGATGAGATGAAGGTCGCCTTCGATAGGCGCCGACACCTCATCACCGGGCTCCTCAACGCCATTCCCGGCATCGCCTGCCCGCTGCCCGAGGGGGCGTTCTACGTGTACCCCTCCGTTCGCGATCTTGTCGGACGCTCACTGCGGGGTGCAACTATTGAGTCATCAGCGCATCTGGCCGGGCTCATCCTCGACGAGGTCGAGGTGGCATGCGTGCCGGGTGAGGCTTTTGGGACCCCCGGTTACCTGCGCCTTTCCTACGCCACATCAGACAACGACATCACCGAGGGGGTGGGCCGCATGGCGGCGCTGCTCGCTGAGGCCAACTGAACATTCAGCTGGCGCTTCGGGGCAGTTCGCAATTGATGAAGCGCGGTTCGGCCTCAAGTTCGACGCCGAATGCGACCTGAACCCGGTCCTTGACCGCCGAGGCGAGTTCGAGGACCTCGGACGCCGATGCGCCCCCAAGATTGGCGATTGCCAGGGAATGCTTGGAGGAAATTGCGGCCCTCGAGTCTGACCGGGCGCGCCAACCTCGGGTCACGCCGGCGTGCTCGATCAGCCAGGCGGCGCTCACCTTCACCCCCGCCGGTGCCGGATACCGCGGGCAGTCCGTTGGCAACGCAGCCGCGGCCTCATCACCGACGATCGGGTTGGTAAAGAAGGATCCAACGCTGCTCGTATCAGGATCATCGGGGTCGAGGACCATCCCCTTGGCCCGACGGAGCCGCAGAACCGCCTCGCGAATCTGCGACGGGGTGGCTGTGGCGCCAACCTCGATACCGAGTTCCTCGGCGAGCTGGGCGTAGCGCACGTCGCTCTCACCACCAACCATCAGCCGGAATGTCACCTCGAGCACCACCCAGCGCTCAGGCTGCTCCTTGAACACGCTCCCCCGGTATGTGAAGGCGCAGTCGGCGGCTGTGAGGTCGACGACCAAGCCAGACGACCGGTCTAGTGCGCGAACCTGCGTGATTGTGTGCGAAACGTCCTGACCATAGGCGCCGACATTTTGAATGGGCGTCGCCCCGACGAGACCCGGGATGCCCGAAAGGGCTTCGATCCCGGCCCAGCCGCACAAGGCGGTGTGGGCCACGAGGTCGTCCCACGACTCGCCGCAGGCTGCCACGACGTCGACGAAGTCCGGTGCCGCCGTGAACGTCAGGCCGCGGACGCCGAGCGCCACCACTGTGCCATCGAAGCCGTCATCTCCGCATACGAGGTTGCTCCCGCCTCCAATAAGCAGGAGTGGTCGCCCGACTTGATCACCGGTGATGACCTGCTCAATGAGTTGCGCCTCAGTCGCCGCGAAAACGAAGTCGTCCGCTGGTCCCCCAACCCGGAGGGTCGTGTGGTCAGCGAGTCGAATGGTCACAGCCCGAGCCTAGGCGCGAAGTCGGATCACTCGCGCGGGCTGAGGAGCTCGGCGCGGCCCCGAAAGCGTTGGAGGATCCGGTCATAGGTCTTCTTGGACTCTTTGTCCCGGTAGGCCGGATCGGTGTCGTGGTAGGCATGATGACGGTCCTGACGCAGCGATAACTCACCCGCTGGGACGACGATTCGACCCGCACCGCTCGTCGACCCGTACTCGCGCAGGGAGAGTGACCACTCCATGTCGGCGTTGCGGTAGAAGGTTGCCTTGGGATTGGGCGGGCATTCACGTGCGGCGTCGGTGCGAACCACCATGAGGTAGCCCAGCACCGCGTCGACCTCGCCGGGGCCGGCATCGGTGAAGGTCCGCCAGCCATCCTCGGTATTGACATTGACGCCGCGCCAACCCGAGGCAACCACTGATGGATCCTCGAATGTGGTGAGAATCGGGGTCAACGCATCGCCCGTGAGGATCGTCGAGACGTCCATCACCGCGAAGAACTCGCTCGTCGCCACCCCCACCAGTGCGCAGACGGCGGCCGCCCACCCTGCCCGGGCCAACGGCTGGTCAATGTGAAACTCGACGACCCTGCCGGAAAATTCAGTGGAAATCTCGTGAAGTCTGGCACCCGCACCGTCGACATCTCCGCAATCCAGACCGATGACGGCGATATCGTCGCCGATGTTGGCGAGCAGCGCCCTCATGCAGGTCTCGAGGTCGTCGGGCCACCCATCCACGATCACGGCCACGGTGCACGTGGCTTCGGGCAGGTTCACGGCAGACTGTGCCACTCCGGCAAGGTTCGCAAGGACGGCGTACGGCGGCTTTTGTGTGAGTGCGAAACCATCGGCAGTGTCCTTCACCACCCAGCCGAGGGAGGCGATCTCGTCGCGGAGGAGGTCGGATCGGGCGAAGTCCTTGTCGGCACGGGCCGCAGAGCGTTCGACCGCGAGCGCTGACACCCACGCTGGAATGCCGGGAGCCTCGGTCATGCGAGTCGGACGATTGCTTGGGCCTTACCCAATACGGTCTGGCCTTCGCTCGAGGCCGTGATCGTAATCTTCACGCAGTTGTCGTCGAGCAATTCGGTGACCTTCGCGCTCACGTCAAGCGTTGCGCCGTGGTCGCCATCTGGAATGACGACGGGACGTGTGAAGCGAACCCCGTACTCGACGAGCACCCCGGGATCACCGACCCAGTCGGTCACCACCCGAATAGCCTCGGCCATGGTGAGCATGCCGTGAGCGATGACGTTCGGGAGCCCGACCGAAGTCGCGCTCCGCTCATGCCAGTGGATGACGTTGAAGTCGCCCGATGCACCGCAATACCGAACGAGGTCAACGCGGGCAAGGGGAAATGATGCGCCTGGCAGTTCAGTGCCCACGGCTATGTCGGAGTAGCGGATGCCTGCGACCATCAGGAGTCGGCCCCCCTGGAGACGAGGACTGAGGTCGCCGTGAGGACGTGCTCGCCGTTGACAGTGTCAATGCTCGCCTTCGTAGTGAGCATGTCATTGCCTGCAACCGTCCGGATGTTGTCGATCATCGTGCTGACGATGAGTTCGTCGCCGGCGCATATCGGGCGGACGTACGCGTAGGACTGCTCGGCATGGACCACTCTGGTGAAATCAAGGCCCAGATCCGGGTCAAACATGACCACATGGCTCGACTCCATCGCAACCACGGTCGCAAAGGTTGGCGGCGCGATGAGATCGTGATACCCGAGCGCCCGCGCGGCCTCGCGATCGAAGAACACTGGATTCTTTTCTCCGACGGCGCGTGCGAACTCCCGGATCTTCTCGCGCCCCACGAGATAGGGCGCGCTCACCGGGTACACCCGTCCAATGAAGTCTGCGTTCAGCGGCACAGATAGGCCCCCGTCACCGAGGGACGATGCTTCAGCGAGTTTCCTTGTGAACCGTGTGCTTGTTGCAGTTAGTGCAGTGCTTCTTGGCCTCAAGACGATCAGGATCGTTGCGGCGGTTCTTCTTTGTGATGTAGTTGCGGTGCTTACAGTCCTCGCACGCCAAGGTGATCTTCGGTCGGACGTCGGTGGCCTTACCCATGAGTCTTCCTCTTCCTAGCGCGCCGCGGGAATGCGACTGTTGATTCGAGCCTACTTCGTTCCTTGCCGCTCCTCACGGAGTAGCGGAGGCCGGACTTGAACCGGCGACACAGCGATTATGAGCCGCTTGCTCTACCAACTGAGCTACCCCGCCACGACTTGACCCAGCCCAACCGATGTCGGGCGTGCGCCGAAGCCGAGCCCCCAAACGGAATCGAACCGTTGACCTTCTCCTTACCATGGAGACGCTCTACCGACTGAGCTATGGGGGCGTGAAGCCACGCAAGCGTATACGAGGGTGGCCGCTGGATGAAATCGGCCTAGTCGATGGGCGCAGGTGCCGACAAGCACCTGTTCAAGCAGACTGGTGCCATGGAATCATCAAGCGCAGCGTGGACAGCCGCAGATCTTCCCCGACTCGCTGGGCGAAGCGTTATCGTCACCGGCGCCAATTCGGGCCTCGGGTACCACACCGCATCGGCCCTCGCCGCGTGCGGCGCTGACGTGACCATGGCCGTCCGGAATCTCGAAAAGGGGGAAGCGGCGGCTGCTGAGATCCGCATATTGCATCCTGATGCCGGACTAGAAGTCAGCGAACTCGACCTAGCAGACCTTTCCTCAATTCGCGCCTTCGCCGAGCGGTGGTCAGCGGCCCATCTAGACGGGCTCAACATTCTCGTGAATAACGCAGGCATCATGGCGATCCCGAGGCGGGAAACCGCGGATGCCTTCGAGATGCAACTCGGCACTAATCACCTCGGCCACTTCGCCCTCACCGGCCTACTCCTGCCGGCACTCATCGCCCAGCCCGGCGCGCGGGTCGTGACGGTGTCGAGCCAAGCCCACCGACTCGGGAAGATGGACTTCGATGACCTCATGGGCAGGCGCCGGTACCGCCCCTGGGGGGCATATGGTCAGAGCAAACTCGCCAACCTGCTCTTCACGACTGAACTGCAGCGCCGAGTCGATGATGCGGGCCTGTCACTGCTCGCCCTCGCGGCTCACCCCGGCTACGCCAACACAAATCTGCAGTCGGCGGGGCCCACGATGCGAGGGTCTTCGATCGGGGCCCGGATGAGCAGGATGGCGAACGAGGTGCTCGCTCAGTCAGCCGAAATGGGGGCGCTGCCGACCCTCTACGCCGCGACCATGCCCGGACTCCCCGGCGATACCTACATCGGACCCGACGGCTTCATGGAGCAACGGGGACACCCGCGCATCGTCGGCCGGTCAACAGCAGCCCTTCGCGCAGAGGACGGTAAGCGCCTATGGACCATGAGCGAGGAGTTGACCGGGGTGCGTTACCCCTTCGACTGAATTCGGCTTCTCGTGACGTCACGGGGCCAGCGTGCAGGGTTGAGGCTGCCGAGATCTTGCTTCGAGTGATGCTCACGTTCACTCCTGCTGTCAAATTTATCGGGTCGTGGGAATCGTGGGCGGACCGGATATGGGTTGCAGAAGGTCAGAACCCTACGAACTGCGCTCAGACTTGGCATCCCTCGCGAAAACGTGGACATAGGTCTGCCCACCGAGCCTGAGCAACTCATCGCGCACGATATCCGTGACCTCATCTTGGCCCGCTCGGCCGAGTTGCAGGTCGAGGGCCTCGGAGATGTTGACCGTCACACGAATTCGACGCCACGGACGACTGTCGTACCTGGTCGCGATCGCGTGGACGGGCACCTCGGGGTGCGCGAGGAGCACCGGAACGAGAATGCGACGGTGAAGACGGTGGAGTTTCGTACGATCCGGTGAACGAGTGCCCTCGGGATACAGGCCGAGCTTGCTGCCGTTCGCTAGGCAGCGGGAAGCTATATCCATCGCCCAAAGGGTTGAAGGCTCGTCGCCCCGTCGCAGCGGTATCTGCCCCATGAGCCGGAAGAAGAGGGCTCCGCGTTTGGCAAAGACCTCGACCTTCGTGAAGGCGGTCACGCGCATCCAGGTGCTCATCACCAACACAACGGGATCAAGCGCGGACACGTGATTTCCCACGAGGATTGCGGCCCCCGGAGCGACATGCGCCGTCCCGTTAATGGTGACCTTCCATCTCAGTCGCAGGACGCGAAGTAGTGCGATTGTCACCCAGTAGGTGGCCGCCCGGCCGGGCCGACCAAAGCGCAGCCCCGGGTAGATCATCCGGCCATCGCGAAGCGCCTGCCGGTATTCGTCCTCGTCGTCGGAGTCGGCATTCATGGCACCATCGTGCACGGACGAGAAAACGGCCCCCGGGCGGGTTCCCCGCTCAGGGGCCGTTCGTGCGCGTGGCAGGTGAAGGATTCGAACCTTCGGAGGCTTTCACCGACGGGTTTACAGCCCGCTCCCATTGGCCGCTCGGGCAACCTGCCTCGCCTTGCTGTCGCGCGGCCAAATCATATGCGCTGGCGGTTGCTGCTCAGAACCGAACCCCGTGGTCAGGCCATTCACCCGGGCGCAGGCCGCCCCCCGGCGAGCACCCGCATCGGGGTCGGTACCCATGGAGCGCCAGAATGAGGTCGTTCCCGCGGAGCACAATGGTGTTCCCACGAAGGAGGATCAATGGCTGACAGCAGCTTCGACATCGTCTCTAAGGTCGACCGTCAGGAGGCCGATAATGCCCTCAACCAAACGGCCAAGGAACTCGCCCAGCGCTTTGACTTCAAGAATACCGACACCACCATTGAGTGGAAGGGTGAACTCGGGGTGGAGATTTCCTCCGGCACGGAGGAGCGCGCCAAGGCGGCGCTCGATGTGTTCAAGGAGAAGATCATCAAACGCGGCATGAGCCTGAAATGCTTCGAGGCCGAGGAGCCTCGCTCATCAGGCAAGGGCTACAAGATCGCCGGGACCTTCAAGGCAGGTATCAGCCAGGAGCAGGCGAAGAAGATCGGCAAGCTCATCCGCGATGAGGGGCCAAAGAGCGTCAAGTCCCAGGTCATGGGAGACGAACTCCGCGTGACGAGCAAGAGTCGCGATGATCTTCAGGAGGTTCAGTCGCTCGTTAAGGACGCTGACCTTGATTTCGCGGTTCAGTTCGTCAATTATCGGTAGGTGGTCCCGTCGGCGGCCACGCCGTCTGGAGTTCCGTGATTCCTTGGACGAGGCCGGCGGCCGTCGTGGCAGCGTGATCGTGCTCCGGTGACCAGGCGAGCGCATCGAAAGGGCACAGATCGACGCAGATGCCGCAATACATGCACAGCCCGAAGTCAATCCGAAAGGCGTCGAGCACATTCACGGTTTTTGGGCGCCGAGCCCCGGGGTCGCTCACCTGCTCGGTGTGACTGTCGAGTTCTATGCACCACGTGGGGCACTCCCGCACGCAGATCATGCACGAGGTGCATGCTGAAGCGCGCAGGGCGATGGTCCCGTGGGCCTCAGCGGGGATCATCGGACGTCTCCACTTACATCAGAATCCAGCGGGTTATCTCGAAGGAAGCCCTCGGGGACCCCGGGGGGAAGCTGGCGTCGCCGTGAGGGGTTTGCGCCCTGCCGGCCGTCGTCGGTCGATTGAGCGGCGCCGGGCCAGTCCCGGATGGCGCGGGCGACGAGCGCCGATGACTTGCGCATTGGAGGCTCGCCGAGGCTGGCGCGCAGCAGAAGCGGCCGTGAATCACCGAGCCCGATGAACCGCACCCCAAACATCTCCGCAGCCTCACGCTCACACCACGTTGCCCCGAGGTAGATGCCGCTCAGGGATGAGAGCTCGGCTGCGTCCGCCGGCAGGGTCGTCCAGACCATCACTGGTACCCGGGTCGCTGGATTGATCACCCTCGCGACAACCTCGAGTCTCGCGCCACGATCAACCGCAGTGATGAAGTCGAACAGGACGAAGCCCTCGCGTTGCAATCCCGACACCACCTGCTCCCAGTCAGCCGGTGCAACGTCAATCCGCCCCTGAGACGTCATCTGGATTCCCCGCTTTGGTCCGAATGCGTGAGGACCGCGGGCCGGGCGAGCCGGACGAGGCCGGCGACAAGGGCCTCCGGTCGCGGCGGGCAGCCGGGGATGTAGACCGAGATGGGGATCAGTTGGTCGATCCCCTTCGTCACGGTGGGCGCATCCCAGTAGGGACCTCCCGTGTTCGCGCAGGCTCCGAACGACACAGCCAGCTTGGGATCCTCGAGTGCTCCCCAGGCGCGGATGACTCCGGGTGCCAGAGCATCAGTCACGGTTCCGGAGATGAGCAGGACGCTCACGACGCAGCCGTCACCTCCGGTGTCGCTCGACACCTCCGGTACGAGCATTCCGGCAGTGATCGCGGCACCGACCTCGAGGGCGCAGCAAGCGAGGCCAACGTCGAGGATTGCGACTCGTAGTTCGGGGTGGCCTGTCACCCGGTACCTGCGCTCGAGGGCTGGAAGCGAGTGGAGGGTCACGGAACAAGGCTATTGATCGCCCCTGGCGTTTCGCGACACATGGCACCCCCAAGTCAATCCCTTGTGGGAGAAGAGCAGAATGTGTACGCCCCAGCATCGGCAGGCCCGGTGGTTGCCGAGTCAATGGAGCCCCCGCTCCGCGCAGAGAAGGTGTCCTCGTGACCAAGCAGGTCGTGCAACTGAGCAAGGTCGTCATTCGTTTCGCCGGTGACTCCGGTGATGGAATGCAACTCACCGGTGATCGCTTCACCTCCGAGACCGCTGGTCTCGGCAATGACCTTTCCACCCTGCCAGACTTCCCTGCAGAGATCCGGGCACCTGCCGGAACCCTGCCCGGTGTATCGGCGTTCCAGTTGCATTTCGCCGACCACAACATCATGACCCCGGGCGATGCCCCTAATGTGCTCGTGGCGATGAACCCGGCCGCACTCAAGGCCAACCTCAAGGACCTCCCGCGCGGTGCTGATCTCATCGTGAACACTGACGAATTCACGAAGCGAAACCTCGAAAAGGTCGGCTATCCGTCGAATCCGATCGAAGACGGCTCCCTTGATGCGTACAACGTGCACGCCGTCGCACTCACGTCGATGACCGTTGAGGCCCTGAAGGGATACGCGGTCTCCAAGAAGGACGCCGAGCGGGCGAAGAACATGTACGCACTCGGCCTGCTCTGCTGGCTCTACAACAGGCCATCTCAGGGCACGCTTGACTTTTTGAGGTCGAAGTTCGCAAAGAGTCCGGACATCATGAATGCGAACATCGCCGCCTACGAGGCTGGGTGGTCCTTCGGGGAGACCACCGAGGCATTCTCGGTGCAGTACGAGATCGCTCCCGCGAGCATGCCTGCGGGCCTATACCGCAACATCACCGGCAATCCAGCCCTGTCACTCGGGCTCATCGCAGCGTCGGAAATCTCGGGTCTGCCCTTGTTCCTCGGCTCCTACCCGATCACGCCAGCATCTGACATCCTCCATGAACTGAGCAAGCACAAGAACTTCGGCGTCATGACCTTCCAGGCCGAGGACGAGATCGCCGGCATCGGTGCAGCGCTCGGGGCGGCCTACGGAGGCGCGCTCGCCGTGACGACAACATCGGGTCCAGGGGTCGCGCTCAAGTCCGAGGCAATCGGGCTCGCGGTATCGCTCGAGCTCCCGCTGCTCATCATCGACGTCCAGCGCGGGGGGCCCTCCACCGGTCTTCCCACGAAGACCGAGCAGTCCGATCTGCTGCAGGCAATGTTCGGACGCAATGGCGAGGCTCCAGTCGCAATCGTGGCCCCGCAGTCACCGTCCGACTGCTTCTTCGCCGCCATCGAGGCTGCACGGATCGCGGTTGAGTACCGCACGCCCGTTTTCATCCTCTCCGACGGCTCCCTTGCGAACGGCTCGGAGCCTTGGCTGGTTCCTGATGCTTCATCGCTCCCCACCTTTGAGCCGAATTTCGCCACCGGACCAAATCACACTGCAGACGACGGGACCGAGGAGTTCTGGCCGTACCTGCGCGACCCGGAAACACTCGCTCGCCCATGGGCGATCCCAGGCACGAAGGGTCTCGAGCACCGGATTGGCGGCATCGAGAAGGCCGACGGAATCGGCACGATCTCCTACGATCCTGACAACCACGACAAGATGGTTCGTCTACGTCAGGCGAAGATCGACGCCATCGCTCGGACGATCCCGGATATCACAGTCGACGACCCAGGCGGCGCGGCACGGGTCCTCATCTTGGGCTGGGGGTCTACCTTCGGGCCCATCAGCGCGGCCTGCCGGCTCGTTCGCACTGAAGAGGGAAACGTGGCGCAGGCACACATCCGCCACCTCAATCCCTTCCCATCCAACCTCGGCGAGATTCTCAAGGGGTACGAGAAGGTCATCGTGCCGGAGATGAATCTCGGCCAACTTGCCCTGCTCCTGCGCGCGAAATACCTCGTGGACATCATCAGTTACAACCAAGTTCGAGGCATGCCATTCAAGTCCGATGAGCTCGCCGGTGTCATCACCGACGTCCTCGAGAGTCTGTGAGGATTACATGACCACCAACACATTCCCCGCGCTCAGCCTCGTACCGAAGGCGGATGGGCCGCAAAGCGCGAAGGACTTCAAGTCAGACCAGGAGGTTCGCTGGTGTCCGGGATGCGGTGACTATGCGATTCTTTCGGCGGTCCAAAGCTTCCTGCCTGATCTCGGCGTCGCTCGCGAGAACATCGTCTTCGTCTCAGGGATCGGTTGCTCCTCGCGGTTCCCCTACTACCTCGACACCTTCGGGCTCCATTCGATTCACGGGCGGGCACCCGCGATTGCGACGGGACTCGCATCCTCTCGTCCCGACCTGTCGGTTTGGGTCATCACGGGCGACGGCGACGCGCTGAGCATCGGTGGCAATCACCTCATCCATGCCCTGCGTCGCAACGTCAACCTGAAGATCCTCCTCTTCAACAACCGCATCTACGGGCTCACCAAGGGGCAGTACTCCCCCACATCCGAGCAGGGCAAGATCACTAAGTCGACACCCGAAGGCTCATTGGACTACTCGTTCAACCCGGTGTCGCTTGCACTCGGCGCAGAAGCCACGTTCGTTGCCCGGACCATCGACTCCGATCGCAAGCACCTGACCGAGGTGCTCACGGCCGCCGCAGCACATGAGGGCACGGCGCTCATCGAGATTTACCAGAACTGCAACATCTTCAATGACGGCGCCTGGGAGCCGCTCAAGGACAGCGATACCCGCGACGATGCCATGATGCGGTTGGTGCATGGCCAGCCGATCCGATTCGGCAAGGACATGCAGTTCGGCGTCACCCGAGCGGCAGACGGCCACATCGAGGTCGTGGAAGTGGCCTCAGTCGGCGAGGGGGCGATCATTCGTCACGATGCGCACGCGAAGGATCCCGGATTGGCCTTCGCACTTTCCCGGCTCGCCAATCCCCGTACCCTGCAGAACACTCCGATCGGTGTCTTCCGCGATATCGAGCGCCCGAGTTACGACCGTCTCCTGCGCGAACAGGTTGCCAGCGTCACCGAGAAGAAGGGCAAGGGAGACCTACAATCATTG
>CAMCSO010000045.1 GCA_945877545.1 Bifidobacterium breve
TCGAGCAGTTCCACGGCGACCTCCCCGAGTCGCGCGAAGTCCTGCCGCACTGTTGAAAGCGCAGGGAGGAAGTACGCGGACTCCGGTGTGTCATCAAAGCCCACGACACTCATGTCCTGCGGAACCCGCACCCCTCGCTCGTGCAAGGCGTGGAGAAGACCTAACCCCATCTGGTCGTTTGCGACGAAGACTGCGGTCACGGAAGTGTCGTCGGCGAGTCGCATCCCTGCGTCGTACCCAGCCCGAGCCGTCCAGTTTCCGCCAAGTGGCGCAGGTACTGCGGCCCCAGCATCAGCGAGTTCCGCGCGCCAGCCATCGGACCGCAGCCGACTTTCGATCCATTCAATGGGCCCGGCGATGTGGTGCACGGTCCGGTGGCCGAACCCGAGGAGGTGGCGGGTGGCAAGCCGAGCTCCGAGACCTTGGTCGATGCCGACGATAGGAACCTCGCCCTGGTGTGCGGCTTCTGCTGCCACAACAGGTGTGCCACGGCCAAGGTCGCGAAGGGCGCCGGCCATGGCGGTGAACGGCGCGATCACCACCATGCCGTCCACCATGCGGTCGTCGAGCGAGAGGACGGCGGAGCGGAGCGCGTCGTGATCGGGGCGTGCGATCGCCGTGATCGTGACGCCGTAGCCTCGTTCGCGCGCGGCGCGCTCGATGCCCAGCACCGCCGAGCCGGGCCCGTATTGCGCGGTGTCGTACGTGACAACGCCGATCGTCTGAGACCGACCGAGTGAAAGACTGCGCGCCATCACGTTCGGTCGGTATCGCACCTGCTCCATGGCCCGCTCTACGCGCAGACGAGTCTCACGGCTGACGTTCCCGCGGTCGTTGAGCACTCGGGACACCGTCATGGCAGAGACACCGGCAAGGCGTGCTACGTCAACGAGTGTGGCCGACTTGCCTGATCTGGAATCGCTCATGGCAGCGTGCTCCTCCCTCTTCTGGTCGATTAGACCACGCCGAACGGTCTGTTGGCGAAGGCTCCGAGCCTTGCTCCCTGCTGATGATTGCGCTAACATCTGCCCGAACGGCCATCACCATGCTTTATGGTGTGGAAACGCGGGTCTGGACCGATGGTGAGGGATCGATGTTCCAAGGGTCAGTCGCAGTTGGTATCGACTTCGGCACGCTCTCGGGGCGCGCCGTCATCGTGTCAGTCGCTGATGGACAGGAACTCGGGAGCGCGATTCACTCGTATCGTCACGGGGTTCTCACTCAGGCGCTCCCGACCGGTCGGCTGCTCCCACCATCGTGGGCCCTGCAGGTACCGCAGGACTGGCGCGACGTCCTAGCCCACGCGGTTCCTGACGCGCTCCGCGCAAGTGGCGTTGCGGCCGATCAGGTCGTGGGTATTGGCACGGACTTCACCGCATGCACGGTTCTGCCTGTGACACGAAGCGGCGTCCCGTTGTGCGAGCAAGCGGGCTATCTCGATCGTCCGCACGCATTCCCCAAGCTCTGGAAGCACCATGCTGCACAGGGGCAGGCCGACCGAATTAACCGAATTGCCGCCGAGCGCGGAGAGTCGTGGCTGGCTCGGTACGGCGGCGCGATCTCGGCGGAATGGCAGTTCGCAAAGGCGCTTCAGGTCCTTGAGGAGGATCCTGAGGTGTACGCGGCGACTGAACTTTGGGTTGAGGCCGCGGACTGGATCGTTTGGCAATTGACCGGGGAATTTATCAAAAACCCGTGCACGGCGGGGTATAAAGGCGTCTTCCAGGACGGGCTCTATCCCTCGCGGTCGTACCTCGGGGCTCTCAATGCTGGTTTTGCCTCCTTTGCCGAGGAGAAACTCAGCGGCTCCATCGGTGGGCTGGGGGCCAAGGCTGGCGATTTGACGGAGGAAATGGCGGCACTGATGGGGCTACCGGTAGGTCTTCCGGTGTGCGTCGGCAACGTGGACGCCCATGTGACCGCTGCTGCGGCTACCGCCACCGAGCCGGGGCGCATGGTCGCCATCATGGGAACGTCCACCTGCCTCGTGATGAACGGCGACCATCTTGCAGAGGTGCCCGGGATGTGCGGTGTCGTCGATGGCGGAATCGTTCAGGGCTTGTGGGGCTACGAGGCGGGTCAGTCTGGCGTAGGAGACATCTTCGGTTGGTTTGTCGACAGGTACCTGGGCGCCGATACGACAGAGGAGGCGGAGCGAGCCGGGATTGATATCCATGAGCATCTTGCACACCTTGCCGATCGCAAGCCGGTGGGTGGGCATGGACTGGTTGCGCTGGACTGGCACAGCGGCAATAGGTCAGTGCTCGTCAACCACTCGCTGTCGGGAGTGATTGTCGGATTGACGTTGGACACTCCGCCCGAGGACATCTATCGCGCGCTGGTTGAATCTACTGCCTTTGGTACCCGGGTCATCGTGGAGACGTTCGAACAGTCCGGGGTCCCGGTGGAAGAGTTCATCGCAGCCGGGGGCCTGACGCGCAACCCTTGGCTGATTCAGCTCTACGCCGACGTTTTGGGACTCCCGATCCGCTGCGTGGCCTCAGGGCAGGGGCCAGCACTGGGTTCGGCAATCCACGCCGCCGTGGCCGCGGGCGCGTATAGCGACGTCCGTTCCGCCGCCGCCTCGATGGGTCGTCTTGATGATCGAGTATTCGAACCGGATCCCGACAGGCACCGCGCCTACTCGCGCCTGTATGACGAGTACCTGCAGTTGCACGACTACTTCGGACGTGAAGGAAACGATGTCATGATGCGGCTTCAGCAAATGAGACACGAGGTTATGGCGCCGTGACGCCTGTTGCGCGCTTGCGCGAGGACCTCGTGGCATTACATGCCGAGCTGCCAGCCAATGGCCTGGTGGCTTGGACTTCTGGCAATATCTCTGCCCGGGTGCCTGGTGAGGATTTCTTCGTCATCAAGCCGAGCGGCCTGCGTTACTCCGAACTCTCCGCGGAGTCGATGGTTGTCTGCGCACTTGATGGAAGCGTCGTAGAAGGCTCGCTCAAGCCGTCAAGTGACACTGCCACGCATGCCTACGTTTATCGCGAGATGCCCAACGTCGGCGGGGTGGTGCACACTCACTCGACGTACGCCACCGCGTGGGCCGCGGCGGGGGAGGCGATCCCGTGCGTGCTCACGGCGATGGGCGATGAGTTCGGTGGGGAGATCCCGCTGGGTCCCTTCGCGCTCATCGGCGATGAGGAGATTGGTCGGGGAATCGTCTCCACCTTGCGCGGTCACAGATCTCCTGCGGTGCTTATGCGAAGCCACGGAGTGTTCACGATCGGAGCGACGGCGATCGAAGCGGTCAAGGCTGCGGTGATGTGCGAGGACGTGGCGCGGACGGTGCACTTAGCTCGCCAGTTAGGCCCCGTAACCCCGCTTTCCACGGAGGACATCGACAGGCTGCACGATCGATACACCCATCACTACGGGCAGGGACCGTCATGAAGGTGCACACTCGGCAAGTGTGGTTCCTCACCGGGAGCCAAGAGCTCTACGGACCGGATGTACTGACGCAGGTGGCGGCACAGTCGCAGGTGGTTGTGCAACGACTGAATGCGTCCGGCGAAATACCCATCGACATCGTCTGGAAGCCGGTACTTACGGGTGCTGATGCGATCCGCCGAGCCTGCCTGGATGCGACCTTCGATGACGCCTGTATAGGTGTCATCACGTGGATGCATACCTTTTCGCCCGCGAAGGCGTGGATCGGTGGGCTCACCTCGCTCGCCAAGCCACTTCTCCACCTTCATACACAGGCGTCGCTGGAGCTCCCGTGGTCGACCATCGACATGGACTACATGAATCTGAATCAGGCGGCTCACGGAGATCGTGAGTTCGCGTTCATGGAGACTCGTCTTCGAATGAACCGTGTCACCGTGTCCGGTCATGCATCCGACCCGGTGGTCGCGACACGAATAGGGAGGTGGGCCAGGGCATGTCTTGGTTGGGCTGAGGCCGGGAGCTTGAAGGTTGCGAGGTTCGGCGACAACATGCGCGATGTCGCCGTGACGGAAGGTGACAAGGTCGAGGCACAGATTAAACTCGGTGTCTCGGTGAACGGCTTTGGCCTCACCGACCTTGTTCACGCGGTCGATACCGTGGATCGCGGCGACGTTGATGAACTGGTCGGCGTCTATGAGACGGAGTACGACGTCGCGCCCGTCCTGCGACGCCAGGGCGAACGACACGATTCCCTGCGCTATGCCGCTGCGATTGAACTTGGGCTGAGGAGCCTGCTCACACAGGGTGACTTCCGCGCCTTCACCACCAACTTCGAGGATCTTGGGGGACTGCGTCAGCTTCCCGGGGTCGCAGTTCAGCGGCTGATGGCTGATGGCTACGGGTTCGGTGGCGAGGGCGACTGGAAGTCTGCCGTCCTCCTTCGGATCGTCAAGGCGATGGGTGAGGGTCTCCCGGGCGGAACGTCGTTCATGGAGGACTACACCTACCATCTGGGACCTGGGACGCCGCAGGTTCTCGGTGCGCACATGCTCGAGGTTTGCCCGTCTATCACATCGGATGTACCGAGGATGGAAATCCATCCGCTGTCCATCGGTGGCCGTGAGGATCCCGTGCGGCTCGTCTTTACCGCCGCACCTGGCCCGGCCGTCGTAGTCGGCATGTCCGACCTCGGAGATCGATTCCGACTCATTGCCAACGCGATCGACGTGGTCGTCCCACCGGAGCAACTTCCCCGGCTGCCGGTTGCCCATGCGGTGTGGGAGCCGCGCCCCGACTTCGTGGTGGCGACGGAGGGGTGGCTCTACGCGGGAGGCCCGCACCACACAGTGCTTACAACCGCCGTGCCGGCACAGGTGCTTCGCGACTTCGCGGACATCGCCGACATCGAATTCGTTCTCATCGACGAGGCGATGAGCCTTGACCATCTGAGGGATCGGCTCCGCTGGGACGCTGCCTACTTCCGGCTGCGTCAGGGATTGTGACGTGACGACTTCCCGCGGTTCTGACGTGCAACTTGACCTCGCTGCGGTCCCGTGGTCCCGACGAGGCTCCTACATGACCCTCACGATGAATGTAGAGAGGCGGGATCATCCGGGACGAGACAACGACGTCGAACCCGGCCTGTACTTGGGTGATGTCTCGGGGCTACGGCTCTGGCGCTGGAACGGAGTGTTCCTCCTTCTCGGCATCGACGGCGATCGATTCGTCCAGCCTGAGGTGACCTCGGCGACGTACGACCTTCTGGTCCTGAGTGTTGGCACTGGCACCGTCGAGGTCACCTGGGAGGACGCAGACACGATGCGTTTTCGGTGCTCGGGAGCAGGGCTGCGATTCGTGCAGAGCGTGATCGATCCGATGGACGCCGCCTTGGCGTTTCCGACGGGCACCGACGCGTGGCGACTGCAGATGGGCGAGGACGCCCACTACGTCGTAACGCGACTGTCGGGCCTTCTCTCGGTTGATGCACCCAACGTGCGCACCGGCGACGCGGACACCGTCGACCGCAAGGTTATCGACATGCGGCCGGGTAGCGATGGGATCGCCGAGATCGCGCTCACCCAGTACGAAGCTGGCTACGTCGCGCCTGCATCCCGGCCATCCTTCCAGGAGTGCCGGATAGCGGTGCATGAGGAACTCGCCACGTGGTCCGCGGGATTCCCTGTGCTCCCAGCCGAGCTGGTATCGACCGGTGAAGCAGCAAGGGGCCTGTTGTGGTCGAGCACGGTTGGACCACGAGGACTCCTCGGGCGCCCGGGCATCCTCATGTCGAAGAATTGGATGAACGCGATCTGGTCGTGGGACCACTGCTTCAACGCCCTCGGTCTCGCTGCCGGAGACAGCCGACTGGCCTGGGATCAGTTCGTTCTTCTGTTTGACCACCAGCACCGAGACGGCATGCTCCCGGACCTGATCCACGATTACGGTCGCATGTGGGGCTTCTGCAAGCCCCCCGTTCACGGCTGGACGCTCGGTCATCTGATCGCTGCAGGAGCGGTCCCTGCCGGCGGGCTCGATGCGATCTACCCGAAACTCGTGGCGTGGACCGAATGGTGGTTTACCTACCGCGATCTCGACCAGGACGGCCTGTGCGAGTACTTCCACGGATGTGACAGCGGCCAAGATAACTCGTCTGCCTTCGATTCCACCGGCTTTCCCGCTGCTAGCCCCGATCTGGCGGCATTCCTTGTCATCCAGATGGATGTTCTCGCCGACGTTGCGATGCGCATCGGCAACGAGGGCGAAGCCGCGGAGTGGTCTAGGCGAGCTGATGATCATCTCGCCCTCATGCTCGACCTGTTGTGGAACGGTGAGTCATTTTGGATCCGACACGGCAGCGATGGAGCTACGGGCCGGACGGGCGCGAGCCAGTTGTTCGTTCTGCCCATGCTGCTCGGTGATCGGCTACCAGAGGCGGTTCGCGAGGCGCTTGTCCGCGAGGCGCTCGAAGGGGGCCTGCTGACCATGCACGGGGTGGCGAGTGAGAGCCCACAGAGCGCTGCCTACGAGCCAGATGGCTACTGGCGGGGCCCGATCTGGGCACCCACGACCTACCTTGTGATCGAGGGGCTACGTGCGTGTGGTCGGAGCGACCTCGCAGACGATGTCGCGGCAAGGTTTCTCGTCACGGTGTGCCAGGGTGGATTCGCTGAGAACTTCGAGGCCACCACCGGACTTCCGTTGCGCGATCGCGGCTACAGCTGGAGCGCCAGCGTGTTTCTCATTTTGGCTCGGGAGCGAGCACTGCAAAAGGATGTTCGAAGCTAGGGAGTGACTGCGGGATCGAGGTAAGCCACCGTTGATGAGCTGCGTTACTTGCCGCTGCCCGCGAAGAGTCCCGTGACAATGTACTTCTGGGTGAAAAGAAACAGGATCATTACTGGGAGGGCGGTCAAGACCGCACCAGCGCAAAAGACCCCCCAGTTGTCATTGCGGAAGAGCGAAATCATGCCGTACAGCCCAACGGGAGCTGTCTGAATCTGAGTGTCACTGAGAACGACGGAGGCGATGATGAAGTCGCCGGCCGTGGCGATGTAAATCAGCATCCCGACCACCACGAGGATGGGGCCAACGAGGGGCAGGATGATCGTGAAGAAGATCCTGGCATGTCCTGCGCCGTCGATCTTCGCGGCCTCGTCGAGCTCGCGCGGGATCGTGTTGAAATACCCGTACATGAGGAATGTGTTCACCCCAAGTGCACCCCCGAGGTACACGACGATGAGTCCGACCAGCGAGTTCAGGCCCAGCGCTGGTACCGCGTCGCCGAGCGTCGAGAGTAGAAGATAGATCGCCACGATCCCGAGGAATTGAGGGAACATCTGGGAGATGACGATCGTGGCGAGACCTGCGCGGCGTCCACTGAATCGCAGCCGAGAGAACGCATAGGCGGCGAGCGCACACAAGAAGACGGACAGAACCGCAGTTGTGCCAGCCACGAACAATGTATTGAGCCACCATCGGACGAATGGCCGGCCAGGGTCGCTCACGAGGTTGACGTAGTTCTCGAAGGTAATCGAGGCGAATAACTGATTAGAGCCTGTCAAGGTGCCGTTGGCACTCAGCGAAGTAGAGATGACGTAGAGGAGTGGGAAGACCGATACGACACACACGGCGACACCGACCAAGTGCCGCCATCCGGTGGTGGCGAACCACTCCCACGGTGTTCGGCGGCGAGGAGGTCGAGGTGTTACCGCGGCGAGAGTGGCCGGTGTAGCGCCGATCGTCAAGCTCGGCACGCTGATATTGGCCATCAGTAGACCTCCTCAAGGGATTTGGTCTTGCGGAAGAGTGCGAGCGAAATCGCCGAAACGACAATGAAGATGACAACAGCGAACGCGCTTGCGAGGCCGTAATCCTTTTGACCCGGGAGGAATGCCAGCTTGTAGACAACGGTGATAAGGATGTCTGTGGCGCCGGCGCCTATCGGCGAGGTTGGGTTCGAAGGGCCACCGCCACTCAACATGAAAATGGTGCCGAAGTCGTTGAAGCTGAATGCGAAGGCTGCGATGAGCAAGGGAGACACCGAGACGAGCAAGAGGGGAAGTTTGATGTGCCGGAAGAGTTGCCACGGCGATGCCCCGTCTAATCGCGCCGCCTGCTGGATGTCATCGGGGATCGCTTGAAGAGCACCTGTGCACACCAGAAAGAAGTAGGGCGCGCCGAACCAGACACTGACAAGGATCACGGTCACGCGAGCGAGCATGGCGTCCTGCAGCCAGGGAACATCCGCTCCGCCGAGCAGCACCTGATTGATGAAGCCGTACTGCTGGTTGAGGAGCCCGGACCACACCAATCCTGACAGGAACACGGGGAACGCATACGGAAGGATCATGACGACCCGATAGCCCCTTCGACCCCGTAGCCGCGGATCGTTGAAGACGAGAGCGAAAAATGTGCCAGCTACGAATGACAGCAACATCGACATGAAGGCGAATACGAAGGTCCAAACGAAGACGCCAAAGATCTCGCTCTGTCCTGTTGACGCCATCGCCGTCGCGTAGTTTTCGACACCCACCATGGCTTTCCAGCCCGGCTGCAGGATTAACCCGTCAGCGGACTCGAAGTTGCCCTCGCCGTTGTCGCGGTAAATCGCCCCGGTCGCGGTGTCGGTCATCGTGTCGTCGGGCACCGAGTAGATGAAGGTGCTTTCGTAGATGTAGGCATTGCGTGCGTCTGCAGTTTTGAGGAATCCGTCTGATACTGAATCGCCGAGTGGGACTGCAAGTGACGTGACCGCCTCCTGCTGTTGGAACAGTTCGGCAAGGGTGAGTGTGGTGTAGCCCGCAACGCTCTGGGCCTTGCCACCCACGAACACAGCGTCGGGCGCCGGGGCAAGGGATGAGTCCGCGGAGCCGAGTTTGGCGCTGCCGTCGGGTGCTGTTGCGAGTAAAAACAGCTGGCCATCTGCGGTCAACACTGCCACCGGGTAGCTATCGGAACCCGGAACGCGATCGATGGAATTGCTGAGGATCTGCTCGACTGCGGAGGACTTGTCGATATTGTGACCGAAACCAAAGTTTGTGAACGAAACGTAGATGGTGTACGCAATCACAAAGATTTGGAACACAACGAGAAAGATCAGCCCGGGGATGATGTATTTGGCAGCGAGACCTCCACGCCGGAAGTAGACGATGTTCACCGCGATCAGGCCGACTCCAACAGTGACAGCGACGATTATCTGTGCGTTCGCGATAAACGCCATCAGGAGGAAGAGGCCGAAGCCGTCGACCATAGCCATGAGCAGGATTTTCACGACAAGGACCAGTCCGCTCGGAGCGGCTTCTTGCATGTTGCTGCTACGTCGGGAGCGCCTCGTTGGCTGAGGCGCTGTGATCGTCATGTGTTCTCCAAATGTGTTGGTGCGAGCGATCGCGCATCAAAGATGGAAAGGGAGGGCCACCACAATGGCGGCCCTCCCTCACCAGATTAGCCCTTAGCGATCGCAGCGCGGATCTTCTCCGCCATTGCCTTCCACAACTCGACGGGGTCGCCGCCCTGTCCTCGCTGAATGAGCACCTCAGTCTCGCCCCACGGGCCCCAGACCTGGTCCATGGCTGGGATTGGCGGGATCTGAACTGCCGTCGCACCGATTGCACCGAATGCTTTCATGTCGGGATCCGCCGACACCACATCCAGAGCCGCGGTCAGAGCCGGTGGGTTCTTCGCCTGCTCCCAGATGCCTACCTGTGTCTCGACGCTTGTCATGAAGTCTGTCAGGAAGAGGCTGGCAGCGAGCGGGTTCTTCGACTGGGACGACGCGTAGACACCGTAGAAGCCCACGAATGGCGAGGATACTTCTCCGCCTGCGGACGGAATCGGGTCGATCGCGTACTTGACACCGGACTCCTTGATTCCAGCGAGGTCCCACGGACCAGTGACGAGGAAGGGCGACTTACCGTCCTTGAAGTCCTGAAGCGCAATGTCGAGCGTCATGTCGGGGCTAAGTGCGCCGGACTTTCCTGACGCGGCGAGCCATGACGCGAACTTCTGACCAGCCTCGTCATCAATAATCAGGTTGTTGGGATCGTAATTGCCATCTGCATCCAACCCGAAGATCTGGCTGCCGAATGATGACTGGAACGGCATCAGGAGGTAGGGATTCCCACCCTTGGGGTCTTGCCCGATGCTGAATGCGCTCTTGGCCTTTCCTGACTTCACGAGAGCATCACCCGCAGCCATCATTTCGTCGAACGTCGCTGGGGCGGTCGGCGCAAGGTCGGTATTGCGATAGAGCGCGATGTTCTCGACGGTGAAGGGAACGCCGTAGATCTTGCCACCGTTCGAGACTGCCTCAATCGAGACCGGGTTGAACCCCGAGGCCGCGTCACCGAGTTCAACCGGTGCGACGACCCCGTTTGCCACGAACTTGTTCGTTCCCGTTGGCGTAATGAAGAGGTCCGGGCCCTCGCCGGCTGGAACTGCGGCGATGAATTGATCCCCCATCTGGCCGAAGTCCTTCGTGACGAAGGTAACGGTCAGCCCATTCATTTCCGCCCAAGGCTTGACCAACGGTTCAAAGATCTTCACGTAGTAATCCTCGGTCCAGATCGTCAATTCGCCCGAGGCTACCGGGGTGCTTGGCGCGGAGGAGGGGCTAGCGCTTGGAACGGCAGGTGCGGAGGACGCCACGTCTGACGTGGTGGAGGTGGAGCTGCTTCCGCATCCGGCCACAGCAAGGGCCGCAGCGATACCCAGCGTGAAAGTGCCGAGGATCCTATTCCTGAAAGTTAGTGCCATGAGTTGACCTTTCTTTGGCGTACAAAGGGGACCTGACATGCGAGCCCAACTGTCGGAAGCACCGCAGTGGCTGTGTTCCCGACATGCCAGAGTTCGACTACTCCAAACATCGTACGTATGACGTAGGTTGTCAAGTGCCTTGCGCAAACTGAAGATAACGATGCGGTTACGGCGTTCAGTTTCGAGTTGAAATTCTCGTGCTGACCCCAGTTCGCGAGCGGATGTCAGGTTGCAGTGCAGTGCCCAGCCCCGGCCCGGTTGGTGGGCTGATCTGGCCGTCCTTGATGGGTGGGAGGTCGGTAAGGAAGTCTTGATACCAGGTGCGAAGGCTCGCCCGCACGGTCTCCTGCATCACGGCGTTCGGGACTGAGACCGACATATGAGTCGCCGCAACGAGAGCCACCGGACCGGTGCAATCGTGAGGCGCGATGGCGACACCGTAGCTTTCAGCCAGGGCAGCGATGCGGAGCGCGTGAGTGATGCCTCCGCACCAGACGAGGTCGACGGTGGCGACGTCGATCGCCTGTTCGGCCATGAGGGGGAGATACCCGGCGAGGCCTGCGACGGTCTCGCCGGCCGCGATCATGGTGCCTGTGCTGGCAGCAACGTCACGAAGTTGGGCAAGTCCCTGGGGGACATCGGCACGCACGGGGTCCTCAACCCAGTGCGGTGCGTAGGGTTCCAACGCTCGAACGATCGATGCGGCTGCAGGTACCGTCCACAGCGCGTGCAGTTCAATCATGACCTCCATCTGATCGCCGACAGCCTCACGAATTCGGCGAATCGGCTCGAGACCTGCCTGCATCTGGTCGTTCGTGATGCCCGCGCCTTGGGACATTTCGGCATAGGCATCGAACGGCCAGATCTTCATTCCGGTGATGCCCTCGGAGAGCAATTCCTCAGCGAGCCCTCCGGCATCCGCGAGGAAGCGATCAAGGTCCTCCCACTTGCCCTGCACGCCGCGGCCGTAGTTTTGCGTGGCCTGCCCGTCGCGTCGAACGTACTGGGTACCGGCACACGTGTTGTAGACGCGAATCGAATCCCGGACGAGACCGCCCATCAGGTCGTGCAGGGGAACGCCGGCCCGCTGCCCAGCGAGGTCCCACAGCGCGATGTCGACGGCTGAACGAGCGCGAGTCTCGATGCCGCTCCCGACATAGCCGACATAGCCCTCGAGGGATCGATTCAAAGCCGTGATCCGGGTGGCATCTTGGCCCAGGAGCAGTGGCGCGGTGACGGAATGGACGTAGGCCTCGACTGCCTCGGCCGCATAGAAGGTTTCACCGAGACCAACCAGGCCGTCGCTGTGCACCAGCACGAAGAGCAGGTTGGGAAATTCGACGTGTCGGACCGTTTCTATTCGTTCGATCCTCATCGCAGGCTACCTCTCACAATCGGGCGGTCGGTGTCGTATTTCTGCAGTGCCTGTTCCACGATGTCCTCCAGGGCATAGCCAGGTCCGTAGGTGCGCGTGAGTACATCAGTGACGAGGCGATCGAGGGGTTCATTGAGATCCTCGGATGCGTGGCTGGTGGCGTCGATGTGCTTGCCCATAGCGACGACGGCCGCATCGCCATCACCCGCAGCGATCGCGTCGAGAACTGCGCGGTGGTTGGGTGCGCTGCTGTGACGGGTGCTGTCGTTCGCTAATGAGCGGAGCATCGACTCGAAGATCAGGGTGCTGATGGAGTCGAACATTGTGGCGAGGACGGCATTGTTCGAGGCGCGAGCGACGAGCGAGTGGAACGCGATACTTGCAGTGGCGCGTGCCACCAGACTGTCCGCACCGTCGAAGTCATCGAGGGCCTTGGAGATTGCGGCAATTTCGGACGAGGTTGCGCGCTGGGCAGCGAGGGTGGCGGTCTGAGTCTCGAGAGTCCGCCGGGCCTCGACGAGCTCGCCCGCCGTCGAGTTCTCAACCGCCAGCACGCCGCGCATGGCTCGGGCCAACTCTGCGGAGCTTGGGTCGCGCGAGTAGGCGCCCTTGCCGGGCACGATCTCGATGAGTCCCCGCTGCTCGAGGCCGCGAAGCGCCTCACGCACGAGCGAGCGCGATACTCCCAGGGACTCGGACAGGGCGCGTTCGGACGGCATGGGGCTCTGTGATTCGCGAGCTCTCGGCACCAACTCGAGTTCAAGGAACTCCGCGAGGGAGTCACGGGTCCACATCCGTGAGCCGTCAACTGCCGTCATCATGTGACAGCTCCTCCGGATCCAAGGGGTACAGGCTCGCTCCGCCATCGACCACAAGGGTGGACCCGGTCATGTAAGACGACATCGGCGAGCAGAGGAAAACCAAGGCGTCTGCCACCGAACGTGGATCCTGCAACTGGCCCAGCGGTACGGCGCGACGGGCTCGAAGCTGATAATCGGGCTCCTCATCCCATTGCTTGCGAGCCATCCCCACCCCGACAATGCCGGGTGCCAGGACATTCGCACGGATGCCATCGAGGGCAAACTCGCGGGCAAATGACCGAGCCAGCGAGCGGAGCGCTGCCTTACTCGCTGAGTAGGGCGCGATGCCCGGCCACGGCACGTCCTGAACCCACGAACTCACGAACACCAGGTTGCCGACCGATGCGGTGTCCCTCCACCCGCGCACGGCCGCCTGCGCGGTGAGGGCTGCGGCTAGGACATTGACTCGGAACATGGCATCGAAGTTCTCCGCAGACTGCTCGAGCAGCCCACCGGTGCGAACGATCCCCGCCAACAGGATGACGTCGGTGAGCGGTCCGGCCACCGCGCAAGCAGCGGCAAGCATGTGGGCCGCGCCCGACTCATCGCTGCCATCGGCCTGCACATAGTGAATGCGCTCATCGTCGAGCCTGGCTCGAGCCTCCTCGGGTTGGAGGATGTCATTGACAACAACGACCGCGCCGGCATCGGTGAGCGCCCGAGCCGCAACGAGGCCGATTGCCCCGCAGCCACCCGTGAGAAGGATGCGGCGACCGTTGACAAGCACAAGGACCTCCGTCAGGGGTGCGTCTTAGTTGGGTCGGTCGACAGGCGTTACGCTACACACATAATACTGGTCTGACCAGTATTATGTAATACTCTTTAGGAGGCGTTCCGGTGAACAACACGACCCAATCGATAGCGCTCACATCCGAGTTCAGTGACCTGGTCGTGGACCTCGACCCGTCCACGGGTGCGCCGCTGCGTCTGTCCTCGGGAGGGCACACCCTTACATTGCAGTGCCGGGTGCGCTTGATCACTGAGGGACTCGAGGCTCGCGCTGCGGCAGGCGGACTCGACTACGTCGATACGACCGATGTCTTCCTCGCCCCCAATGGTGTGGGCAGCGTGAGCGAGCAGGTGATGCTCGGTTCGCGGCGATTTGATGTGCCGGTGGCCACCAGCGATCCTGAACGCTGGTCCGCACTGTGGCACGTTGAATTCAAGGCGGAGTGGCCGCGATTGTCGGTGGGCCTCGAGGTGGTGTCGCACTGTGACGCCGCGATCCTCCGTAACGTGGTGATCGACATCGTCCCGGCGCTGACCGACGCTTCCGGCTGGCAGGTTCAATCGCCCGGAAGCAAGATGCGCGCCAACCTTGAGCTCGTCGACCTCACTTCCGAAACAACCATTCAGACGGCGGCAGGAGTCGAAGGGTCAACCGGCCTCGTTGCGTTCGAGTGTCTGGACCCTTCTGTCACATTTCTCTTCTGGCCGTTGTCAAAGACGAACTACGGTGAGACGGCTCTCGCCCCCCATAGCGAAGGTGCACGGCTGTCTTGGCTCACAGATGTGGCTGGTGTGCCTGGCGCCGGTGGTTCCCTTACCGCTGGGCCGCTTCAGTTGGACCTCATCGCTCGAGACTTCCCGAGCATTCTGCGGGAGGTCCCGACGATGCTGGCCCGAGCGGGGATCACGAGCCCGAATAACCCGCCCGTCTGGGGAGCGGGCGCCAACCTCTACGAGGTACAGATTGGCTTCGGTGTCTTCCGCGGGGGCTACCAGTACGCGCCCTACCCGACAGCCGACGACCTGCTCCATGACCTAGGTCGGATCCAGTCTCTGGGATACACGGCGTTGCAGATCATGCCGCGGCAGCCATATCCGAGTTACAACGTGCACGACTATGACGACATCACCACGAACTGGGGCGATGAGGCGATTCTGCGGCAGATCGTGGATGAGTGCCATGCGCGCGGGATGCACGTCATCTTCGACATCCTTCTGCACGGAGTCATTGACGGCGAGGCCATGGATGCGGCGTTGGCTGCCATCGACGCGGGGCCGTACGTCGATAGGCTCGACGAAGCGACACCTGACGTGACCACGCTCGAGCGTGACGAGATGCATTACTACCTCGTCGCGTGGACGCGTCACGTCAAGGACTTCGAGCCCTACTGGCGCGGGGGATCGCCGCAAAGGCACGCGCTCGTTGACGAGCACCCCGAGTGGTTCTGCCGCGACTCGGCGGGGAACATCACCGGCGTCTATACGCAGGCGTTTGACGCATCCCACCCCGGATGGCAGGACTACTTCATCGGCAAGTGTTTGGCGATCATGGAGCGCATGGGAATCGACGGCTTCCGATTCGATGCCCCGTCCTACAACTACTTCCTTAACTGGTCCGATCGCACGCGCACTGACGCCTCAGTTTCGATGCTGGGCTGCCTTCCCCTGTTCGAACGGCTTCGCAAGGCGATGCGCGATCAGAATCCAGACTCGCTCCTGTACACCGAGCCGTC
>CAMCSO010000046.1 GCA_945877545.1 Bifidobacterium breve
GGGGGCGGAATGGCCAACGCCATGATTATCGAGATGCTCTGACAGGTGGTCGGCGGTAGGTCAGCGGTTGGCGCCGGGTTGCCAGAGCACGTCGCCTCCCTCATCCTTGTTTGCGATGCGCGAGAGGATGAAGAGCAGGTCGCTGAGCCGATTGAGATAGGTGGCGGTGAGCGGGTTCATGCCGCCGTGGTAGGTGTCGAGGGCTGCCCACGTCGACCGCTCGGCGCGGCGGACAACGGTGCGCGCGATGTGCAGGTTCGCGGCCGCCAAGGTCCCACCGGGGAGAATGAAGGACCGCAGGGGCTCAAGTGAGTCGTTGTAGGTGTCGCACGACTGCTCGAGGAAGTCGATGTAGGGCTGGGTGACGCGCAGCGGCTCATACGGTGGATTGTCGACCACCGGGGTGCACAGGTCGGCGCCCACGTCAAAGAGGTCGTTTTGGATGCGCAGGAGAAGTACCCGCATCTCTTCGGGCAGTTCGGACGCCGCGAGGCACACCCCAATCGTGCAGTTGGCCTCGTCGACGTCGGCATAGGCCTTGAGCCGCGGGTCGTTCTTGCCCGTGCGGGTCATGTCGCCGAGCGACGTCGTGCCGTCGTCGCCGGTGCGGGTGTAGATCCTCGTCAGGTTGACCATGGTGCCTCCTCTTCTGGAGGAGCCTATGCCACGGCGGGGTGGCCCGCTCGGGCGTTGAGGCCCGGCAGCGAGCGCAAGGCGCCAACCCACCCCATTACCCATCTGACCCAGAATCTGGGCAGCCTGAACGAAGTCCGGGTACTTGAGGCCTATCGCGTTCAGGCCGCCCAGATTCCGGGCTAGATGGAAGGGGTGGGAACGGGTTAGGGGTGTGCGCTTGTTGAGCCCAGAACTCGTACGATTCGACCCGTGGAGGTTTTCAACGTGGTCGGGGGCACACCGCTTTCGGGCGAGGTCACGGTGACTGGCGCGAAGAACTCCGTTCTGAAACTCATGGCTGCCTCGATGCTGGCTGTCGGCACGACAACTCTGCGGGCCGTACCGGACATCCTCGACGTCGAGATCATGGCCGAGTTGCTCCGCCGCCTCGGCTGCACGGTCGATCACCGCCACCGCGCGGGCACCGTTGACATCACGGTGCCCGAGGACCTCGAGCACCGCGCCGACTACGACCTCGTCCGACGCATGCGTGCCTCGATCTGCGTGCTCGGCCCGCTGCTTGCCCGATGCGGGGCTGCAGACGTCGCGCTTCCTGGGGGTGACAATATCGGCTCCCGCGGGCTCGACATGCACATCGACGGCCTGCAGCGGATGGGCGCCGATGTTGTGAACGAGCACGGGTACCTGCTCGCAGCGTCCGCTGGTCGGTTGCAGGGAGCGTCCATCTGGCTGGACTTCCCGAGTGTTGGCGCGACCGAGACCATCCTCATGGCTGCCGTGACCGCGAGCGGCACCACCGTCATCGATAACGCAGCCCGTGAGCCCGAGATCGTTGACATTTGCACAATGCTCACCGCGATGGGCGCGATCATTGACGGGATCGGCACATCCACCATCACCATCGATGGCGTCGACGACCTCGTCGCGGTCGAGCACACGACGGTTGGTGATCGCATCGTCGCCGGGACATGGGCGATTGCCGCCGCCATGACTCAAGGCGACATCATCGTGCGTCGAGCAAATGCCGAGCACCTCACCATCGCGCTAGACAAGCTCCAGACAGCGGGCGCCATCGTGACCTGCCTCGACGACGGATTTCGGGTCCAGATGGATCGAAGGCCGCGCGCCGTCGACATTGTCACCCTCCCGTACCCAGGGTTCCCCACGGACCTGCAACCCCAATTCATCGCCTTGAACGCGATTTCGGAGGGCGCGGCGCTTGTGACCGAGAACCTGTTCGAGGCGCGGTTCAGGTTCGTCCAAGAACTTGCGCGGCTCGGGGCCAACGTCCGCACTGACGGTCACCACGCCCTGGTGCGCGGCCGGTCCACGTTGTCAGCGGCGCCAGTCGAGGCGACTGACATCAGGGCGGGCGCGGGGCTCGTGCTCGCCGGGCTCGTCGCCGAGGGTACGACCACCGTGTACGGGGTGTCGCATATTGACCGCGGCTACGCCGGGTTCATCCCGGCCCTGCAGTCGCTCGGTGCCGACATCACTCGAGCGGAAGGCTGACCAGAGCGCGGACTTAAGGTCTGGTGAATTTCACGATAGCCCGCGCCCGCTCTTCGTCTGCGGGCCACACCATGATCCGGGGACCATCGAGGGTCTGTGCGAGGGTCGCGCGCAGCCCTGCCGACTCAAGCCGGCGCCTGAGTATCTCGCCCTCGATGTAGTTGGGCGGCGACGCGACCGGCACGAGGAGTCCGTACTCCGAGTCGGGTCCGGCCTTGGCTGGCGGCGCGACAAGCGACGCGCCGCGGCGCGATGACCACCGCAGGATAAACACCATGACCGCAATGCCACCGAATGCGGCAACAGGGCCGAAGAGGTAGGAGTAGGAATTCCACGCGGTCACACCCGTATCGTGCCCCCTCGGGCCGATTTGCGCGACCGTGATTCGCGGCCCGGTACGGTTCCGGGGTGAGAATCGTCGTGGCCCGCTGCACAGTCAATTACGTGGGCCGGCTCACTGCGCACCTGCCGGAGGCGATCCGCGTGATCATGGTCAAGGCCGACGGTTCGGTACTCATTCACTCGGACGGCGGCTCCTACAAGCCGCTCAATTGGATGAGCCCTCCCTGTGTCACGAAGGTGCTACCGGCGAAGTTCGACACGGACGAGTCAACGTGGGTGGTGGAGAACAAGGCGGGGGAGCAGTTGCTCATCACGATCCACGAAACTCTGTCGGAGAGCGAGCACGCGCTCGGCATTGACCCAGGGCTCCAGAAGGACGGCGTCGAGGCGCATCTCCAGCACCTCCTCGCCACCCACGTCGGCATCCTCGGCGAGAACTGGTCGCTCGTGCGCCGCGAGTTCCCGACAGCGATCGGGCCGGTTGACCTGCTCTGCAAGGACGGCACGGGAGCGACCTTCGCGGTCGAGATCAAGCGCCGCGGCGAGATCGACGGCGTTGAGCAGCTCACCCGATACCTCGAACTACTCAACCGCGACCCGATCCTCGCGCCGGTCGCCGGAGTGTTCGCTGCCCAAGAGATCAAGCCACAGGCGCGAGTGCTCGCCACCGACCGGGGCATTCGGTGCTTCCTGCTCGACTATGACGCCCTCAAGGGGACTGACGACCCGACGCTGCGCCTGTTCTAGCGCGGGGTGCCGCGGGATCGCGACACTCGCGAGGATGGGAGACTTTGCCCATGACACAGACACAGGGTGCCGTTCGGCAGGTGGGCGTGATCGGACTCGGCACGATGGGCAGCGGCATCGCCGAGGTGATTGCGCGCAGCGGTATTGATGTCGTCGCGATCGAGATGTCGGCCGAGGCGCTCGCGAGGGCGCAGGAGCGGATGACCGGCTCGACCGCCCGCGCGGTGAAGCGCGGAAAGATGACCGAGGCCGAGCAGGCCGCCCTCCTTGATCGCCTGTCCTTCTCAACGGACCTCAATGACCTCGCCGGTGTTGACCTCGTGGTCGAGGCGGTGCCCGAGCGCCTTGAGCTCAAGCGAGAGATCTTCGCTGCTCTCGACGCCATAGTTCCGGCGCATGCGATCCTCGCCACGAACACCTCCTCGCTCTCGGTCACTGATATCTCGGTGGCGACGGCGCGGCCGGCCCAGGTCGTTGGGCTGCACTTCTTCAACCCGGCTCCAGTGCAGGCCTTCGTCGAGGTCGTACGAACCGTGGTGTCCTCCGATGAGGTCGTCGACCGGATGGTCTCCTTCGCGACAGCATTGGGCAAGCAACCGGTGGTTGTCGGCGACAAGGCAGGGTTCATCGCCAACGCACTGCTCTTCGGCTACCTCAACCATGCAGTCGCGATGTTCGAGCAGAAATACGCAAGCCGCGAGGACATTGACGACTCGATGAGGCTCGGCTGCGGGCTGCCGATGGGTCCCCTTGCACTCCTTGACCTCATCGGACTCGACACCGCCTACGAGATCCTCGACACGATGTACAAGCAGGGCCGCGATCGACTGCACGCGCCGAGCCCGATCCTCAAGCAGATGTCGACGGCCGGGCTGCGCGGACGCAAATCGGGCCGCGGCTTCTACACCTACGAGGCCCCGCAGTCGCCCGTCGTCGTTGCCGATGCCCAGACTCCCGCCGCCTCGACCGCCGGTGAGTCCCTGCGATCAATCGAGTCTGTCGGGGTCATCGGCTCGGGAACGATGGCGATCGGCATCATCGAGGTCTTCGCCCGGGCCGGCATCGACTGTATATTCCAGGCCAGGTCCGAGCAGAAGATCGAATCGGTGCGCCGGTCCCTTGAGAAGTCGCTCGAGAAGGCGGTTCAACGCGGCAAACTCGACGAGCCCGCTCGCGACGCCGCCCTCGCGCGCGTCACCGGCACGATGCGGCTCGACGATCTCGCGAGCGTCGACCTCGTGGTTGAGGCGGTGGTCGAGGACATCGGGGTGAAGACGGCGATGTTCGAGAACCTCGATGAAATCTGCCGGCCGGGAACCATCCTCGCGACGACGACCTCGAGCCTGCCGGTGATTGACCTCGCGGCCGTCACGAAGCGCCCTGCGGATGTTATCGGCCTGCACTTCTTCAATCCCGCGCCCGTCATGAAGCTTGTCGAGGTCGTGAGCACCGTGGCGACGTCCCCGGATGTTGCAGCCACTGCGGTCGCGCTGTGTCAGCGGCTCGGCAAGCACCCGGTGCAGTGCGTTGACCGGGCGGGCTTCATCGTGAACGCCCTTCTCTTCCCGTACCTTAACGACGCCGTTCGAATGGTCGAGGCGAACTACGCGAGCACCGACGACATCGACCTCGCGATGAAGCGCGGCTGCGGCTACCCGATGGGTCCGTTCGAGCTCCTCGACGCGGTGGGCCTCGATGTCTCGCTCGCCATTCAGCGGACCCTCTACCTCGAGTTCCGCGAGCCTGGATTCGCTCCAGCCCCGCGGCTCGAGCACCTCGTCACCGCAGGCTACCTCGGGCGCAAGACCGGCCGCGGTTTCCGCACCTACGCCTGACCGGCGAGGACGGTGGAGACGGTTATGGGGCGAAAGAACCGAAGGCAGCCGGATCCACCGGACTCCGTGCGAGGTCCGGGGGTGTACGGCCCGCAGAGCACCGAGGAGCATGCCGACGGTGAGTGGGTCGTCCGCCGGGTGACCGGTGCGGGCGCGACGAAGACCTATCGCTGCCCGGGGTGCGATCAGGAGATCCGTCCGGCAACCCCCCACGTCGTCGCATTCCCGGCCGATGACTATGGAAACGTCGAGGATCGACGCCACTGGCATACCCCGTGCTGGCAGGCGCGCGGCCACCGTGGGCCGCGGACCCAGCGGTCGTCGAGAGGGCCGAGGTACTGATGCTTGATGCCGAGCGCATCGTCGCGAACTCAGTACTTCCTGCGTTCCGAGAGTCGCTCCAACTGCGCACGAGTGATGACCTAAACCTCGTCGCTGAACTCTCGCTGCCCGCTGATGGGGCGCCGGTAGCAACGATCGTGTGCGTCCATCCGCTGCCGACCCACGGCGGCATGATGGATAGCCACGTCCTGCGCAAGATGGCCTGGCGCCTGCCAGCCCTCGCCGACGTCGCCGTTCTGCGCTTCAACACGCGTGGCACCACGAGTGCCGCCGGCACGAGCGAGGGTGTCTTCGACGAGGGGAGGGGCGAGGGACTCGATCTGCTCGCCGCGATAGGAGAGGTCGTCGCCCTCGGGCTTCCCGATCCATGGCTCGTCGGATGGTCATTCGGCACCGACGTCATCCTTCGCCACGGCAATGTCGATCCGGTCGTTGGTGCGATCCTCCTGTCGCCGCCACTGCGGTTTTCGAATGAGGAGAACCTCGAGGAGTGGGCGGCGAGTGGGCGACCGCTCACCTGCCTCGTGCCCGAACTCGACGACTATCTCAGGCCCGACGCGGCCCGTGAGCGGTTCGCGGTCATCCCTCAGGCCGAAGTAGTGGGAGTCGACGGGGCCAAGCACCTGTGGGTGGGGGAGACGTCCGTCTCGATTGTCCTCGGGGAGATCATCGCGCGGGTCGCCCCGGCAAAAGTACCGCTGCCCGTAATGTGGTCGGGCGAGATGACGAGATGGAGCGACCTGTGAAACCTGCCCGGTGCGTCGTAATGTTGCACGCCTTCCCCTGCGATGGGCGGATGTGGGCCGCCCAGGCTGATGCGCTCTCCGAGGCCGGGTGGGACGTCATCATTCCCGACCTACCGGGGTTCGGGGCGAGCGATGTCCTTGAGGCCGAGCCGAGCCTGGATCTTGTCGCGGATGTTGTCCTGCGCGAATTGAGCGTGCAGCGGATCGAGGGCGCGGTGCTTGCGGGACTCTCCCTTGGCGGTTATGTCGCGATGGCGATGATGCGAAAGTCGCCGGAACGCTTCTCCGCGCTCATGCTCTGTGATACGAAGGCGTCGCCCGACTCCGCAGAGGCCCGGGAGAACCGCCATCGACTGGCCGAGTCTGTGATGGAGGACCCGAGTGCCTGCGGCCAGATCCTGCGCAGGTCAGTACTGCCGGGGCTCCTTGGCGCCGCGACCTTCGCCGAGCGCCCGGCGGTGGTTGACGAGGTGGGTGGATGGTTGGACGAGGCGCGCCCGCAGGCTGTTGCCTGGTATCAGCGGGCGATGGCTGCGAGGCCGTCATCGATCCCAACATTGGCGGCCGCGTCGATCCCGGCACTTGTGCTGTGGGGCGAGGAGGACCCGCTGAGCCCCGAGGTCGATCAGCGGGCCATGCTGGAGTCTCTCAACAACGGCAGTAGTGCGTGCATCCCAAGGGCGGGGCACCTGTCTGCCGTGGAGCGACCCGAGGTAGTGAGCCAGCGAATGATCGAGTTTCTCGAGGGCGCCAAGATCAGGTGCTAGAGGCCGGCGGTCTCTTTGATGAGGCTGGCGTAGGCCCTCGCGCCTGAAGGCGTGAGGTGGATTCCGTCGGAGGCGAAGTACTCTGGATGATCGGTTGACGCAGCGTGCCAATCGGCGAGCACGGCGTTCGGGTAGTCGGGCACGACGTCCTCGATGACCTTGTTGTTCGGGTCGCGCCAACTTCGAGGCATGTTGGTATTCACGACGACGACTCGGGGGCTATCGACAAGGATGTCGAGCATCTCGCGCATCATGCTCTCCGGGAGCACGCCGTTTGTGCCCGGGTGGAGCACGACGATGGGTGCGAGCCGATTTCCGGCGACGTATCGCTTGAGTTTGCCGATGAATGCGCCAGGGTATCGGGATACGGCTGCATCGACTTTCGTCCCCGGGATCACTTCCTTGAGAATTGATCTCGCCCCGAGCATGACGGAGTCTCCGATCGCGCTCACCGTGCCCGTATTCCAGCTGGGGCTGGCCTCTGGAGTCGGATCTGCCGTTGCACCTGCGCTTGCACCTGTACCTGCCGATGCATCTTCAGTCGCATCGACGCCTGCGTCGTCATCAAGGGCGACCTCGGTGGGTCCGCCGGAAGTGAGGCCCATCGCTGCCGCAACGTCGGGTGCGACGACCACGTTGACTGTTGCGCGGGTCGTTGCAACGAGAAGGAACGCGACGGTGACGATGCCTGTGAGGGTGACCCCGATCATCGCAGCCCCGACGAACCGAAGGCGCTTGCGCCGAGCGCCGGTCGAGGCGCGGACCCGAGCGACGAACCGCTGGATGGCGCCGCGGCGAATAGGCATCTCGAGGAGTCGGAAACTGAGTTCGGCGATACCGACGGTGAGGGCGAGGCGCAAAATGACGAGGGGGATGCCGTCAAGTGGCGTGTCGAGCACGGGCCTGGTCGCCATGAATACCGGCCAATGCCACAGGTACAGGCCGTAGGAACGTTGGCCGATGTAGCGCCACGGCTGGGTGCCCATCGCCGGGCCGAGTTTCACCCCCGGGTGGCTGGCCGCCGCGATGAGTGTCGCGACGATGAGAGCGAGGGCTAGGAAGCCTCCGCGGTACAACCACGGTGTGAATTCGCCGACGAATGCGAAGAACCATATGACGGCGATCAGGGCACAGACGCCGATAGCCGTGATGATCGCGGCGGCCCCAGATGATAGTTCGCGTCGCATCCGGCCCGGCCGCCAGAAACTCGCCACCGCGGCTCCCACGAGCAGGCCCATCGCATGGGAGTCGGTGCCGAAATAGGCCCGACTCGGGTCCGCGAAGTCCGGATATCCGTTGACGATGGAAAGTTGGAGCATACAGAGGGTTGACAGGATCGCGAGGATTGCCGCGATGGCGAAGACTCCCTTGCGGGCGAACTTGCGCATCGCGAGGAAGGCGATTACGGGCCAGATGAGGTAGAACTGCTCCTCGACGGCGAGGGACCACAGGTGTTTGAGGAACGGAGGCCGGCCGATGAACTCGAAGTATGACTGGTCGGCTGCGATGTACCACCAGTTGTTGACGTAGAAGACCGACGCCAGCACGTCGGAGGCGGTCTGCCGTGCGGCGTCCTGATAGACGAGTGCTGCAGCAAGTGACACGACGACAAGCACGAGGAGCAGCGCGGGGAGCAGGCGTCGGGCACGGCCAATGTAGAACTTGCGGAAGTCGACGCGTCCTGAGCGGTCGAACTCCTCGAGGATGAGGGAGGTGATGAGAAATCCGCTGAGGACAAAGAACACATCGACGCCGAGGAATCCCCCCGGAATCCAAGAGAGATCTGCGTGGTAGAGCAGGACGCCGATGACTGCAAGTGCACGGACGCCGTCGAGGCCCGGAAGATAGCCCATCTCGTTGGCACGGGGGCCGCGATCGAGCTTCCATGGCACCTTGTCGCCCACGGCCTGTTCGGTCACGCAATCATGCTAGGCGACGTAGCAGTTATCTCGTGAATTGCGAGAGGACTCCGGTGAAGAGTCCGAACCTTGCCGCCGACCATAACGCGACACCTGCCGCGGAGGTCACAAGAAGAACGATGAATATGCTGCTCGCGCGCCGAGCCGCGGTGAGAAGTGCAATGGCGAGGAGCGCTCCTAGCAGCACGGCGCCGCCGGCAGTTACCTGATCGTCAGTCAGCGTCCAGTTGAGGATCGTGATGTCGGGTATTGCCATCAGGTGAGGTATCTCATCAGGGAGTGACGTGCTCACCATCAGCTGCCCCGTGCGCCGTTCCGGAAGGGGCCGCTTGGACGAGCTCGACGAGGACCCCTCCGCAATCCTTGGGGTGGGCGAAGTTCACGAGGGACCCGGCGGTCCCACGCCGCGGCGCGTCGTAGAGCATGCGGACACCTGCAGCAGCGAGTTGCTCGGCGGCGGCAACGACGTCATCGACCCCGTAGGCGATCTGCTGAATGCCGGGCCCTGACCGGTCGAGGAACTTGGCGATCGTCGAATCTGGGGAGAGTGGAGCAAGCAACTGGATGCAGCTGCCGGTCGAGCCGACGCCGAGCATCGCCTCTCGGACCCCCTGCTCCTCGTTCACCTCCTCATGAATGACGGAGAGCCCGAAGGCCCGACCGTAGAACTCAATCGCGGCGTCAAGGTCTGGAACGGCGATGCCGACGTGGTCTATGCGCGTCAGGATGGAATGCATGACGGATATCGTGTCACCTGCCTGATTCATGACGCGCGAGAGGAGCCCGAAATGCCTGATACCCCGGTTGCACTCCTCGAACTGATCGCCGGTGCGCAGGCCGGGGACGTCCGCAAGATCGCCCGGCTCATCTCAAAGATCGAGGACGGTGGCGTCGAGGCACGCGAGGTCCTGCGGGCGCTCGCCACCTATTCGGGGCGAGCGCATGTCATCGGTCTGACCGGCGCCCCGGGGGTCGGCAAGTCGACGACGACCTCGGCCCTCGTCGCGGCGCTGCGGGCGGGGGGCCATCGCGTCGCGGTCCTTGCTGTTGATCCCTCCTCGCCGTTCTCCGGCGGTGCGCTGCTGGGAGACCGGATCCGCATGCAACGTCACTCAGGCGACGAGGGCGTCTACATCAGGTCGATGGCCTCCCGTGGTCACCTAGGCGGCCTCTCGGCGACCACGCCTCAGGTGATCCGGGTGCTCGACGCGACCGGCTTCGACATCGTCATCATCGAGACCGTTGGGGTGGGGCAGTCGGAGGTCGAGATCGCTGCAACCGCAGATACGTCGATCGTCCTCCTCGCCCCCGGAATGGGCGATGGCATCCAGGCAGCGAAGGCGGGGATATTGGAGATCGGCGATATCTTCGTCGTGAACAAGGCGGATCGTGACGGCGCCGATTCGACAGCCCGCGAGATCAGACACATGGTCGAACTCGGAACCTGGCATGGATGGAAGCCGCCGGTGCTCAAGGCGAGCGCTGCTCAGGGCACGGGCATCGATGAGGTTGTCGATGCGATAAACGCGCACCGGGCCTGGCTCGCCGAAAGTGGCGAGGATCGGGTGCGCCGGCATCGCAGGGTGCGCGAGGAGATCACGGCACTGGTCCTCGGTGCAGTGCGCGAGCGACTCGCAGGACGTCGCGATGAGTTAAGTGCGCTGGCTGATGCCGTGCTCGCGGGGGATCTCGATGCCTATGCGGCGGCAGAATCCCTCGCCTGAGCCCAACCCTTTCGAGTTCATCGGCGATCTCACAGAGGGCGTGCAGCGCGGATTCTCAGGGCTTTCGGCGCTGCCAGGCCCCTGGCTCGGAGAGGAGTTCAGTGACGTCGCTCGGTAGCTTGTTGAGTGCGACATCCTCGAGGCTGATGCCCTCGAGGACATGCCTCATTGCTGCGCGCACGGCGATCCAAACCTCGCGCAGGTGCTCACTGGCTCCCGGGTACTCGACGTCCTCGGGCCTGTTCCCGCGCACTGCGGCAAGCGGCCCGTCAAGGGCGCGGACGACATCAGCGATCGTGACGTCACTAGGGTCGCGGTCGAGGCGGTAACCACCCTCGGCCCCCCGCTGGCTTGCGACGATGCCTGACTGCCGAAGCTGACGGAGGATTCCCTCGAGGAACTTCACAGGGACCTGCTGCGCTGTCGCGATTGCCTCGCCCTTCATTAGTTGCAGAGGATCGACGCGGTAGGCGGCCACGAGTTCGAGGAGCGCTCGCATCCCGTAGTCGGCCTTGGCAGAAATGTGCATACATTCATTCTCCAGCCTGCCCTGCCGCGCAGATCACCCGTCCCCTGAATTCGATGTCTTTGGCGTGAATGTCATCCGTCGTCGGGTCGCATGTCATGAAAAGTCGGCCCGCTCCCGCTATGACGGGCTCATGGGAGACAATGACGCCGTGACTTCGACTCCGTTCTCAGCCCGTGGCGCTGTTGATCTCGGCGCCCTCGCCTCAGCCCGTCAGAATCAGCAGCGGGCCGCGGTTGCCCGGTCCAATTCGCCTGACGGCGTCGTCATCGACGTGACCGAGGCCTCCTTCGAGGCCGATGTCATCCATCAATCGATGACGGTCCCCGTCGTGCTGGACCTCTGGGCCGAGTGGTGCGGTCCCTGCAAGCAACTCTCACCGATCCTCGAGGCGCTGGCCGCTGAATACGCCGGTCGCTGGATCCTGGCCAAGGTCGATGTCGATGCGAACCCGCAGATCTCGGCGGCCTTCAAGGTGCAGTCGATCCCGGCGGTGTTCGCAGTCATCAAGGGCCAGCCGGTGCCACTGTTCCAGGGCGCCTACCCCGAGGCACAGATCCGCCAGATCCTCGAGCAACTGCTCACAGTCGCTGCTGAGCAGGGGGTCTCTGGATCGCTCACTGGGGGGGAGGCCGATGTGCCTAGCGCGGTCGAGCCACTCGTTGATCCGCGATTCGAAGCCGCATTCGAAGCGGTCGAAGCGGGCGACTGGGACGTAGCCGAGGCCGCTTATCGGGCCATGCTCGATTCGAATGCGGCTGATACCGATGCCCAGGCCGGTCTGTCGATGGTGGGCCTGTACCGCCGCGCGGAACATGTCGACCCGATTCAGGCGCGTAGGACTGCTGCCGAGGAGCCGTTGAATGTGCAGGCGGCGCTGGTGGCGGCAGACCTCGATGTTCTCGAGGGAGACTGGGCGGCGGCGTTCACCCGGCTCGTCGAGTGCATCCGCGCGACCACCGGCGACGAACGAAGTGTGGTCCGAGCGCGACTCCTCGAGTTCTTCGTCATGGCCGGCGACGATCCGTCGGTAGCCCCGGCCCGTGTAGCCCTCACCAACGCCCTCTTCTAAACGTTCATCTGGCCCCGAATCCGGGGCGGATGAACGAAAAATGCCCATTGAGCCGCGATTTCGTTCATCCCACCCAGATTCTGGGCCAGATGGTGTGGTGGGTGGCGGTTAGGTTTTGGTTCTTATGAACTGTAGGTAGACCGTTGATAGTGGCGGCAGCACGATCTGCGCCGAGGCCGGTCGGTCGTTCCATACCTCTGGTACTGCTTCGACCGATCCGCGGTTACCCATGCCGCTTCCTCCGTACCCTGCTGCGTCGGTGTTGAGGATTTCCGTCCATCGGCCGGCGAACGGCAGGCCGATGCGATACGAGTCACGGGGCGACGGTGACAGGTTCGATGCCACGGCCACGCAGTTGCCGGCGTCATCCCAGCGCAGCCAGGTGAACGCATTGGCGCTCGCGTCACCTTCGTTGATCCACTCGAATCCGCCGGGATCGTCGTCGCGCTGCCACAGGGCCGGGGTCGCCCGGTAGACCGCGTTGAGATCGGTCAGGGCCGCTCGAACGCCGGCATGCTCGGCGAACTCGGCGAGCCACCAATCCAGACTGGTGTCGCTGTTCCACTCACTTGACTGCGCGAACTCCGAGCCCATGAAGAGGAGTTTGCGGCCGGGGTGGCCCCACATGAATCCGAGGAAGGCGCGCAGGTTCGCGAGTTGCTGCCAGCGGTCTCCCGGCATTCGCGCAATGAGGGAGCCCTTGCCATGCACGACCTCATCATGGGAGATCGGCAGGATGAACCGCTCGCTGTAGGCGTAGACCATCGAGAATGTCATCTCACCGTGGTGGTACTGGCGATGTATCGGCTCATGCGTGATGTAGCCGAGGGAGTCGTGCATCCAGCCCATGTTCCACTTCAGGCCGAACCCCAGGCCCCCGGACGAGGTTGGCTGCGTCACTCCCGGCCACGCGGTCGACTCCTCGGCAATCGTCATGATGCCCGGCACCCGCCGGTAGACGGTCGCGTTCATCTCCTGAAGGAATGCAACCGCCTCGAGGTTCTCGCGGCCGCCGAACTCATTGGGCTGCCACTCGCCGGTCTTTCGCGAGTAATCCAGGTAGAGCATCGACGCGACAGCATCGACTCGCAATCCATCAACGTGAAACTCCTCGAGCCAGAACACCGCGTTGGCGACGAGGAAATTCCGCACCTCCGTGCGACCGAAGTCGAACACGTACGTGCCCCAGTCTGGGTGCTCGCCTCTCATGGGGTCCGGATGCTCGTAAAGTGGCGTGCCGTCGAAGCGGCCGAGTGCCCAGTCGTCCTTGGGAAAGTGTGCGGGAACCCAGTCGACGATGACTCCGATACCCGCCTGATGGAGACGGTCGATGAGAAAACGCAAATCGTCGGGGGAGCCGAAGCGGGAGGTTGAGGCGAAATAGGACGTCACCTGGTAGCCCCAGGACGGGCCGTACGGATGCTCGGATACGGGCAGGAACTCAACGTGGGTGAAGCCGGCGGCGCGTACGTAGTCGGTGAGCTCCTCGGCAAGCTGCCGGTACGAGAGTCCAAGCCGCCAGGAGCCAAGGTGGATCTCGTAGATGCTCATGGGCTGCCGGTGCGGATCTTGCGCAGCGCGATCGGCGAGCCACGAGCTGTCGCCCCACTCGTAGGTCGAGGTGAAGACGACCGAGCCGTTCGCTGGCGGAATCTCAGTGGCGAATGCGAACGGGTCGGCCTTCTCATGCCACACGCCGTCGCGTCCGAGGATCTGGAACTTGTAGGTGGTGCCGCCCGCGACTCCGGGGACGAACAACTCCCAGATACCGGTCGAACCGAGCGACCGCATCGGGTGGGCGACGCCGTTCCAGAAATTGAAGTCGCCGACGATGCGGACTCCCTGGGCGTTCGGCGCCCATATGGCGAACGAGACTCCCGTGACCGACCCGAACGGAGTCGGGTACTCGCGTGCATGAGCCCCGAGAACCTTCCACAGTTCTTCATGACGGCCCTCGCCGATGAGGTGGAGATCGATCTCCCCGAGGGTTGGGAGGAATCGATAGGGGTCGTCAGACTGGACGATTGTGCCGGCGTACTCGACCTCAACCGTGTAGTCCGGGATCTCAGGAGTCTGGATGACCCCGCACCAGATCCCGCGGTACTCATGCCGCAGCGCCACCGGGCCTTCGGGCGTGATGACGGTGACGCTGTCGGCGAGGGGTCGCAGCACCCGCACGGTCACGGAGCCGTCGTGCATGTGCGGGCCAAGGATCCCGTGCGGTTGGTGGTGGGAGCCGTCGACGAGGTGACCGAGGTCAACCTCGAGGACAGGCGAGGGGGTGCTCATTGGGGGTCCGCTCACGCTATCCACGGGGCACATGCGTTATCCACGGGGTACATGCGCTATCCACGGGGTACATGGACGATGTGAGCAACCTGCTCAAGGGGACGTAGCTGCACGAAGCAGGTCTGGCTCCAGGTCCAGCACTGGTCAGTGGCGAGGTCGTGGGCAATGAATCGGTCGTCCCACGCGAGGCCTAGGGCGGTCATGTCCCAGAACACCTGGCCCTGCTGGGGGCGGTAGGACTCCAGGGTGCAGACGACGAGCATTAGGTCGTCGTCATCCTGCTTTGAGAACGCAATGATGTTCGGATTGTCGGTCCGGTGGAACGTCAAGGAGCGAAGGTCTTGGAGCGCCGGATGGCTGCGCCGCCACGCGTTGAGCTTGGTGAGGAGCGGGGCGAGCGTGTAGCCGCTCGATTGGGCCCCGGCCCAGTTGCGTGGGCGGTACTGGAACTTCTCGGTATCGAGGTACTCCTCGCTCCCGGGTCGCAGCGATACATGCTCATAGAGCTCGAAGCCGCTGTAGATCCCGTAGGTCGGCGAGAGGGTTGCCGCGAGGACGGCGCGGATGGCGAAGGCAGCCGGGCCCCCGTATTGGAGGTACTCCGGGAGGATGTCGGGTGTGTT